>NZ_JADFUE010000005.1:65810-194678 GCF_054967145.1 Bradyrhizobium sp. UFLA06-24 | reverse complement strand
CGTCTCCGGTGCATGTTCGAATTCTGCAAGGGAGAGGCGGTTTTCTCCAGCCACGCCGCCGTTGGACGCTCCTAGGGTGCTGCATCAGCTGCCGATAGGCCGTCTGGCTAGCCGCACGGCTTTGTTGTTGACACGGACTTTTTGTTTGTACAATCGTACAAATCACTCCTCCGTGGTCGGCCGATGGCGCGGCTTGCCCGAATGGTCGCCCAACGTCCGATTGACAACGGGGTTGCAGAGGACGCCATGTGGCCGCGCGGCATGGCTTGTCCGTAAGTTTAGAGCGCGGCAAGGACCGGGGACTCGGTTCGGCACACAACTTGTCAGGAATGAAGGGGAGGGACGTCTGATGTTCGAACGCAGAATTTTGTCACGCATCGCGGCAGCGGCTGTCGTTGTAAGTCTTGCAGGCCTTGTCCCGGTCAAGGCGGAGGACACCGTCAAGGTGGGTCTGATCCTGCCAATGACCGGCGGCCAGGCCTCGACCGGCAAGCAGATCGAGAATGCGATCAAGCTCTACATGCAGCAGAATGGTGACACCGTCGCCGGCAAGAAGATCGAGATCATCGTCAAGGACGACGGGGCGATCCCGGACAAGACCAAGACCGCCGCGCAGGAGCTGATCGTCAACGACAAGGTCAATTTCATCGGCGGCTTCGGCGTGACGCCAGCAGCGCTTGCGGCCGCGCCGTTGGCGACGCAGGCGAAGATTCCGGAAGTCGTCATGGCAGCCGGCACCTCCATCATCACAGAGCGCTCGCCCTACATCGTGCGCACCAGCTTCACGCTGGCGCAGTCCTCGACCATCATCGGCGACTGGGCGGTGAAGAACGGCATCAAGAAGGTGGCGACGCTGACCTCGGACTACGCGCCGGGCAATGACGCGCTCAACTTCTTCAAGGAGCACTTCACCGCCGGCGGCGGCGAGGTGGTCGAAGAGGTCAAGACGCCGCTTGCCAACCCCGACTTCGCACCGTTCCTGCAGCGGATGAAGGATGCAAAGCCCGACGCGATCTTCGTGTTCGTGCCGGCGGGCCAAGGTGGAAACTTCATGAAGCAGTACGCCGAGCGCGGGCTCGACAAGGCCGGCATCAAGGTGATCGGCCCCGGCGATGTCACCGACGACGACCTCCTCAACAACATGGGCGACGCCGTGCTCGGGACTGTGACCGCGCACATCTATTCGGCGGCCCACCCTTCGCAGATGAACAAGGATTTCGTCGCGGCCTACAAGAAGGCCTTTGGCAACCGTCCCGGCTTCATGGCGGTGAGCGGCTATGACGGCATCCACCTGATCTATGAAGCGCTCAAGAAGACCAATGGCGACACCGACGGCACCAAGCTGGTCGAAGCCATGAAGGGTCAGAAGTGGGAGAGCCCGCGCGGTCCGATCTCGATCGATCCGGAGACGCGCGACATCATCCAAAACGTCTATATCCGCAAGGTCGAGAAGGTCGACGGCGAGCTCTACAATGTCGAGTTCCAGACCTTCGAAGCCGTGAAGGATCTCGGCAAGACCAAGAAGTGACGCGCGGAAGCGCGCTATCCCGGAACGCGCTTAGCGCGCCTCCGGGACCTCGAAATGATTGAAATGGATTCCGGGTTCAGCGCTACGCGCTGCCCCGGAGTGACGAGCGATTACCAAGGTTCACCCGTTCTACGATGACCTCAATCCTCACCAACCTGTTCGATGGCGTGGCCTACGGCATGCTGCTGTTCGTGCTCGCTTGCGGGCTCGCGGTCACGCTCGGCCTGATGAACTTCGTCAACCTCGCCCATGGCGCCTTCGCCATGGCTGGCGGCTATGTCTGCATGCTGTTGGTGAACCAGCACGGCTGGCCGTTCTTCGCTGCCTTGCCGCTCGCCTTCGTCTCCTCCGCGGTCATCGGCATCGTGCTCGAGCGCACGCTGTACCGTCATCTCTATTCTCGCAGTCATCTCGACCAGGTGCTGTTCACGATCGGCCTGACGTTCATGTCGGTCGCGGCCGTGGACTATATTCAGGGTTCGTCGCGCGTGTTCATCAACCTGCCGGCCGCGCTGCAGGGGCAGTTCGACCTGTTCGGCGTTGGCATTGGCCGCTACCGGCTCATGATCATCGTGATCTGCGGCTTGCTCACCATCGGCCTGCAGATGGTCCTGGCCAAGACCCGCTTCGGCAGCCGCCTGCGTGCTGCGGTCGATGATCCCCGCGCCGCGAGTGGGCTCGGCATCAACGTGCCGCAGGTATTCGCCTTCACCTTCGCCTTTGGCTGCGGCCTTGCGGGTCTCGGCGGTGCACTGAGCGCCGAGATTCTCGGTCTCGACCCGTATTTCCCGCTGAAGTTCATGATCTACTTCCTGATCGTGGTCACCGTCGGCGGCTCGTCTTCGATCACCGGCCCGTTCCTGGCCTCGCTCCTGCTCGGCATCGGCGACGTCGCCGGCAAATATTATGTGCCGAAGATGGGCCCCTTCGTGATCTACACCATGATGATCGTGATCCTGATCTGGCGCCCGAACGGCCTGTTCGGCCGCACGGCCGCGCGTTGAGTGTGCCGATGAGCGCTTCGTCCGACGTCGGTTTCCATGCTCAGCGGCAGGCGCGCTGGCACTATGCCGAGGCCGCCTTCTGGCTCGTCGTGCTTGCTTGCGGCTTTCTGTTTCCCGCCCGCTATCTGATCATGACCGACATCCTGCGGCTGGCGCTGTTTGCGATGTCGCTCGATCTCATCCTCGGCTATGCCGGCATCGTCTCGCTCGGCCATGCCGCCTTCTTCGGCGTCGGCGCCTATGCCGCCGGCCTGCTGGCTCTGCACGGTATCATCAACGAGCCGGTACTGGCGCTGATCGCCGCGGGCCTGGCCGCGATGGTGCTCGGCTTTGCCACCAGCTTCCTTGTGATCCGCGGCGTCGACTTGACCCGCCTCATGGTGACACTCGGTATCGCGCTGCTGCTGGAAGCGCTCGCCGAGCGCTTCTCCAACATCACCGGCGGCACCGACGGCCTGCAAGGCATCGAAATGCAGCCGATCTTCGGCGCGATCCCGTTCGACATGTTCGGCAAGGCCGGCTTCTTCTATTCACTGGCCGTGCTGTTCGTGCTGTTCCTGCTCGCCCGCCGCATCGTGCATTCGCCGTTCGGTCTGTCACTGCGGGCTATTAAGAACAATCCGCTGCGTGCCGCTGCTATCGGCATTCCCGTCAATCGCCGCCTTATCGCGATCTACACGCTCGCCGCGTTCTACGCCGGCATTGCGGGGGCGCTGTTCACCCAAACCACCGCGATCGCCTCGCTCGACGTGTTCGCCTTCGACCGCTCGGCCGATCTGATGCTGGTGCTCGTCATCGGCGGCACCGGATATCTCTACGGCGGGCTGGTCGGTGCGGTGATCTTCCGCATGCTCCAGGAAGTGTTCTCCACCATCACCCCGCAATACTGGCAGTTCTGGATCGGCCTCGTGCTGGTCGTGATCGTACTGGTCGGCCGCCAGCGCTTGCATCGCTGGGTGCTGTACGTGCCGAACCTGCTCATCAAGCAGGTTGCGGGCCGCAAGGCCGTCGTCGCGGTGCCGGAGAGCGACGCATGACCATTGCGCTCGAAACCCAGAACCTCGAAAAGCAGTTCGGCGGCCTGCGTGTCACCCGAGATCTTTCGCTGAAGATCGAGCAGGGCGCCCGCCATGCGCTGATCGGACCAAACGGCGCCGGCAAGACGACCGTCATCAACCAGCTTACCGGCGTACTGAAGCCGAACTCCGGCCGTATCCTGCTCGAAGGCCAGGACATCACTGACCTGCCCGTGCACAAGCGCGTGCTGCGCGGCCTGTCGCGGACCTTCCAGATCAACCAGCTCTATCCGGACCTGACTCCGTTAGAGACCATCGGCCTTGCCGTTTCCGAACGCCTCGGACACGGGGGCGACTGGTGGCGGCGAATGGGGACGCGCAGCGATGTCAACGGGGAGATCGCCGATCTCCTGACGCGTTTCCATCTACTCGACGTCATGAACGAACAGACCGTGACGCTGCCTTACGGCAAGCAGCGTCTGCTCGAGATCGCGGTTGCGATCGCCGCCAAGCCGCGTGTGCTTCTGCTCGACGAGCCCGCCGCCGGCGTGCCTGAGAGCGAGCGCCACGACATTCTCGCGGTGGTCGGCGCGCTGCCGCGCGACGTGACGGTGCTGCTGATCGAGCACGACATGGATCTCGTGTTCTCCTTTGCCGACCGCATCTCGGTGCTGGTCTCCGGCGCGCTGCTCACGGAGGGGCCGCCTAATCAGGTCGCGCGCGATCCGCAAGTAAAGGCGGTCTATCTCGGCGAGGAGGCGGTCAATGTCTGACCTACTCGCGATCGAGTCCCTGCGCGCCGGGTATGGCGAGGCGGTCGTGCTGCCCAACATGTCCCTGCGTCTTGCCGAAGGGCAGGTGCTGGCGCTGCTCGGGCGCAACGGCACCGGCAAGACCACCTTGATCAACTCGATCGTCGGCGTCACCCGCCGCTTCTCCGGGACTGTCGGGCTTGCCGGCACCGATGTCACGACCATGCGGCCCGACCAGCGGGCGCGTGCCGGAATTGGCTGGGTGCCGCAGGAGCGCAACATCTTCCGCTCGCTGACGGTCGAGGAGAACATGACCGCGGTGGCGCAGCCCGGTCCCTGGACGGTCCAGAAGGTCTACGAGATGTTCCCGCGGCTGAAGGAACGGCGAAGCAACTTTGGCAACCAGCTCTCGGGCGGCGAGCAGCAGATGCTGGCGATCGGCCGCGCGCTGACCCTCAATCCGAAGGTCCTGCTGCTGGATGAGCCGACCGAGGGACTTGCTCCTATCATCGTCGAGGAGTTGCTGAAGGCGATCGGGACCATCACCCGGGCCGGCGGCATCTGCTCGATCATCGTCGAGCAGAATGCCCAAAAGATTCTGGGGCTCGCCGACCGCGTTGTGATATTGGAGCGCGGAACAATCGTCCATGATGCCCCGAGCGCAGCGCTGAAGGCCGACCCCTCGGTTCTGGAGCGCCATCTCGGGGTCGCGGGGGCGGCAGCCCACTAACTTATCTAGCGCCTTTTCTTCACACGAGCCGGTACCCACCTCGCTCGACAACGCTACAGAAAATACACGGGAGTTAAGAATGCAGCGAACCAGAGCCCCCTTCCGCGCCGACGAAGTCGGCAGCCTCCTGCGTCCCGCCAAGATCAAGGAAGCCCGCGCAAAGCTCGAGAAGGGCGAGATCTCGGCCGACGATCTGCGCAAGATCGAGGACGTGGAGATCGAAAAGGTCGTTCATAAGCAGGCTTCGATCGGCCTGAAGCTCGCAACCGACGGCGAATTCCGCCGTTCCTGGTGGCACTTCGACTTCCTGGCCAAGCTCACCGGCTGCGAGCTGTTCCATCCCGATACCGGTATCCAGTTCGCTGGCGTGCAGACCCGTCATGACGCAGTGCGGGTGATCGACAAGCTCAACTTCCCCGATAATCACCCGATGCTGGATCACTTCCGCTTCCTGAAGAAGTGTGCCGACCAGGCGCACGTCACGGCCAAGATGACGATCCCGTCGCCGGCCGTGCTGCACTTCCGCGGCGGTCGCAAGTCTATCTCCAAGGACGTCTATCCTGATCTCGAGGCCTTCTACGAGGACCTCGGGAAGACCTATCGCAAGGCGGTGAAGGCGTTCTACGACGCCGGCTGCCGTTATCTCCAGTTCGACGACACCGTCTGGGCCTATCTCTGCTCGCAGGACGAATTGCAGAAGGCGCGTGAGCGCGGCGACAATCCGGATGGCCTCCAGCAGATCTACGCCCGCATCATCAATTACGCGCTGGCCGAGAAGCCCGCCGACATGGTGGTGACGACGCATGTCTGTCGCGGCAATTTCCGCTCGACCTGGATTTCGTCGGGCGGCTATGAGCCCGTGGCCGAGACCATGCTCGCCGGCACCAATTATGACGGCTACTTCCTGGAGTACGACAGCGATCGCGCCGGCGGCTTCGAGCCGCTGCGCTTCCTGCCCAAGGGCAACAAGGTCGTCGTGGTCGGCGTCATCACCTCGAAGTTCGGCGAGCTCGAGAAGAAGGACGACATCAAACGCCGTCTCGAGGAAGCCGCCAAGTTCGCGCCGCTGGAGCAGCTCGCGCTGTCGCCACAATGCGGCTTTGCTTCGACGGAAGAGGGCAACGTCCTCTCCGAGGAAGAGCAGTGGGCCAAGCTCAGCCTTGCGGTGGAGATCGCGAAGGAAGTTTGGGGTAATTGAGTTGCCCCTTGGCTGCCGTGATGCCCGCGAAGCGGGGCGTCACGGCAGTGTCGCTATGAAGCGGACGAGTGGCTGCGCCCGCATCCTCTGTTGCAAGCAAGGCCGTGCAGCAGCGCAATATGCCGCGAAGTCCAATATAACTGTCATTCTCCACGACTAGTCGGTAGATCGCCGCGTCGTGTTATTCCGCCGCAACGCGCCCGGGCTCGGCGGCGTGCCGGGTCACGGCGCTCACCACGATCAGTACGAAGAAATTCACGATCAGCGCGACAATGCCGATGTTGAGATCCTGGATCTCCGGCGGCAGCCACGGCAGCTTGTGGAAATTCACGCCAGTCAGGCTGACAAGGGCAACCGTGGCAACGCCGGCGATAATGCCCGCCATCGCGCCTTCGCGCGTTGCGATGTTGCGTTCTGCGAGGCTGAGCACGAGTGATGGAAACAGCTGGGTGACCAGGCTGTAGCCCATCAGCAGCAACGCAACGATAGTCTGCCCGCCCTTCAATGTGAAAAACACGGCAACCAGCGCCACGACCGGCACCAGGAGTCGTGCCAGCAGAGACACTCTTCGATCGTCAGCCGATGGATCGAATGCGCGGTAAAGATTGTTGGCGATCAAGGTCGCCGCAGTCATCAGGATCATCGATCCAGGCACCAGGGCAGTGAGCACACCCGTCGCGCCGATCACACCAACGAACCAAGGGTCGAATGTCTTCACGGACAGCTTGAACAGAGCCAAATCGATGTTCGGGCCAGTGAGTCCGGGAACCTGAAGGATCGCTGCGAAGCCCACGAAAAACACGAACAGCAGGATGAGCTGATAGAGCGGCAGCACAATCGCGTTCTTGCGAATGACCCTGGCGCTTCTGGCCGTATAGATCGAGCCGAAGCTGTGCGGCCACATGTAGAACCCGAGCGCCGTGAGCAGCACGGTCGAGGAAAACCACCACAGGCTTTCGCCGTGCGGCGGCAGCACGGTGAAGCCTGGTTTCGCCTGTTCGATCGCCGAGAACATCGAGGCGAGTCCGCCGTAATAGTGATGGGGTATGTACACCCCAAGGAAGATCACGACGACGAGGATAAAGAGATCCTTGGCGACCGAGGTCCAGGCCGAGCCGTGTACGCCTGAGACCATCACATAGGCGGCCACGACAATTGCGCCGCTCCAGATCGCGACGGTGGAGGAGATCGCCTCATAGCCGGCGACCTCGACGATGATTCCCAGCCCCTTGAACTGAAGAACGAGGTAGGGGATCAAGGCCACGATATCGACGATCGCGACAATGACGCCCAGTGCCGGACTATCGTATTTGCGCACGAAGAAGTCCGATTGGGAGTATAGCCGGTGTTCCTTGGCATAGCGCCAGATCGGCGGCAGCATGAAATAGGACAGCACGTAGGCCAGGGTGCCATAGGAGAGAATGTAATAAGCCGGGGCACCCTTGCCGTAGGCGTAGCCGCTGCCTCCGAGGAAGGTGAAGGTCGTGTAGATCTCTCCGGCGAGCAGCAGGAACACGAAGATCGCGCCGAAGCCGCGCCCACCCACGGTCCACTGTTCCAGGCTCATGTCCTTTCCTCGACGGGCGAGAAAGCCCAGCGCAAGCGCCAGCAGCGCGGCGGCGACAATGAAGGGCAGCGCGCTGTTCACGACTCTTCCCCCCGGTTGGCGGGATCGGCCGCGTAGATCACGGCCATGATGAGTGACGTGATCAGGATCCACACGACGATCCAGGCCAGCAGGAATGGCAAGCCAAGGATCAGTGGATCCGCCCGATTGACGAAGAACGGACCGAGTATCAGCGCCACGAACGGAATGATGGCAATCCAGCGGATGTTGCGCATGGACAAAAGACTCTTGTTCCCGGTGAGAACCGATGCATTTTGTGAAAGTTCCTGTCCGGTACCAATGGCTAAGAAAGCCTTCGAGCCCGATCAAAGACGGGCGATGACAACGAGTGTGTAGCCGATGGCTTCTCGATCCTGACGTGGCGGCACAATCGTCACCGTCACTTTTCCGTCAGATATACTTCGCCCAACAGCGAGGAGTTCGACCACGGCACCTGCTTGTTCTTCGTGGTCGAGACCACCTCGGCTCGCACGCGCGTCAGCATCTGCTGGACCTCCAGCCCCGGGGTGCCGATGTGGCGGGAGAGCGCGGCGGAGAACGGGGAGTTGGCGCCTTCGCCGTCGAGCGCGACCTGGCCCGGCGCGGTCGCGAATGCGATCAGCGTGCCGGCTCCCAACGTTGCACCGGATCCGAGGCTTGACGGCGCGGCGAGGCCGGGTGCGCCCTCGATGCTGCGGCTGCTGCCGGCGCTTGCGACCTGCTGCGCCATCGGATTGTTGCGGCAGGCATCGAAAATCAGAATGTTGGTACGAACCTGATCGTCGAGGCCGGCCATGATCGTATCCATGTCGATCATCGCTTGCGTCATATTGGCGCCCGACTTGAGCTCGACGTCGACGGGAATGAGATAGTTGCGGCCGTCGACCTGCACGCCATGGCCGGCATAGTAGACCAGGGCGACCTGCGCTCGCGCCGCTTCGCGCAAGAAGTCGCGCGTCATCTTCTGCATCGCGGCACGATCGAGATCGATCCCCTCTGACACCGTGAAGCCGATGTCGCGCAGGCTTTTTGCAACAGCGCGCGCGTCGTTGGATGGATTGGGCAAAGCCTTCACATGTGCGTAGGCGCCGTTGCCGATGACCAGCGCCATGCGGCTACCGCGAACGGCTGGCGCAGACGAAGACGCGGCTGGCGCGCCCGTCTGCTGTGGGATAGGGGCTGCTGCCGGCTGGCTCGTCGGCGAGGGCGCATCGCGCGGGATTGGCGCAGTTGTCTCCGTTACCAATGACAGCCGCACCTTTGCGGTGGCCTGATTGGCCTTGCTGCCGGCGTCGGACGCTGCGATCGCCAGCGAGGCGTTGTAGTCGTCCTTTGCGTGTGCGTAGTCGCCCTTGGCCTCATAGGCCAGCGCGCGATGCGTATACGCGGAGATCAGCACGCTGTTCGGCGGCGTCATGATGTTGACCGGTGGCTTGTCCTTGGCAAGCCGGATCGCCTCGCTGCCGTCGGCAATGGCCCGATCGAGATCGCCTCTCGCGCGCCAGATCGCGGTGCGGTTGATCAACGGCTGCGGCAGTGTCGGATCAAGCCGGATCGCCTGGTTGATGTCGGTGAGTGCGCCATCGAGATCGCCAAGCGCTTCCTTCGCGATGCCGCGGTTCTGGAACGAGAATGCCGATTTCGGATCGGCCTTGATCGACTTATCGTAGTCATCGATGGCCTTGGCGTAGTTGCCCTTGCCGCGCCAGGCATTGCCGCGGTTATGGAAGATGATGCCGCTGGGCGGGCCGAGCTTCAGCGCATCGTCGAAATCCGCGATGGCGATGTCGTAGTCGCCCTTGTCGTAATAGGCGGAGCCCCGCAAGTTGTAGACCGCCTGGCTCGGCTGGAGCCGGATCGCCTCGGTGGTGTCGGCGATCACTTTGGCGTAGTCGCCTTTCTTGTTCGAGCCCACCGCGCGCCAGAAATAGACGGTCGCGAGTTGCTCGCCCTTGAAGACCTTCAAGGCGATGATCTTGGTGCAAGCGTCGACCATCTGGTCCGCCGGCGTCGTCTCGGTTGTGCAGAGCGGCCCGAGCTGACTGCGCGATTGAGCTGATGCCGGCGCCGACCCCAGGAAGGCGGCAAGCAGGGTGAGCGCGACGAGCAGGCGGCGCATGTGCTGTTTCCTTGAGAAGAAGTGTTTTGTTTGTTGCCCGGCGGCGCCTTGGGGTTCACGCCCGATATCTGACGTGGGGTAAAGCAGCCGGTGGTATTCCCTCAGTGGGCAGAATTTGCTACGGACGAAAGTCCCAATTCTCCTGCCCACCATTCTCCCACTCATGAAGAACGACGAAATCCTGAGCCAAATCACGGAGTTCTGCCGCAAGGCGGATATGGCGGAATCGACGTTCGGCCGGCGTGCGGTGAACGATGGGAAGCTCGTGCACCGCCTGCGTGAGGGCAAACGGATCACGATCGACACGCTGGAGCGTATCCAAGCCTATATCGCAGCCTCGACGACCGGCGGCCTGCCGCCTCCGCGCGGGCTCCAAGTGCCCCCGGAAAAGCGCGATCCACGGGGCAATTTCCGCTTCTTCGAGAACCGGCAGAAATATCTGCTGTTCGTCCACACCTGCAGCGAGAAGCGGGTGATCGCCGACCGGGTGGCGCTGGAGCTTGCCACCATCCATCCGCGCCCGCCGGCTTTGCGCATTTTCGACGCCGGGGTCGGCGACGGTACGGTGCTGGCGCGGGTGCTCCGTGCCACGCACCAGCGCTATCCACACATGCCGTTCTATGTCGCGGGCAAGGAGCTCAGCCTCGAAGATCTGCGCCTGTCGCTGGAGAAGGTGCCCGACCGCATTTTTGAGCATCCGGCATCGGTTTTCGTCTTCACCAACATGTTCTACTCGGAGGCACCCTGGCTGACGCCGGCTTCGCCAGCTGCCGCCGCCGCCACGGTATGGCACGAAGTCCCGCTGCGAGGGGCCTCGTCAGGCGAGTTCGAGCAGCAGATTGCCGAGCTGCGGCCATTTCTGGAGCAGAACTGGCGTGCCGCGATCAGCCCACGCACGGCCATGCCGCTGTATGAGAGACCAGTCGTTCTCGTGCTCTACCGCGAGGACCACAGGTTTCTGCTCGATTCGACCATTCCACGGCCGGGGCAGGCCGAGGCCAATTTCGACCTCGTCATTGCGTCCCAGCCATACCGGGCTCTGTCCTCGGTCAACTTCCGGGCCAAACGCATCATTGCACCGCTGGCACGGGCCTTGCGGCCGGGCGGTCGCCTGATCGGTATCCATTCCCATGGGCACGATCCCGGCATGGAAATGATCCAGGCGATCTGGCCCGGAGAAAATCCTTTCTCGGTAAGCCGTCATGAGCTATTGCGCGCCGTTAAGTACGAACTCGGATCGTTGGGCCGCGACCTCAATTTTAATGCTTACGCGGATAACCGTTCGATCTTCAGGTATGATATGGAAGCGCTGCCCAACGAGGTGACGGGTACGATCGGAACCTCGACGGCCTTTGCAGCGTGGAATGCGGCGGTGTATGTCGCTCAGATTGAGGACGACCGGTTGACTGATATGACTCAAAACGGCCGCACTCTGGATGCCGCCAGGGATGTGCTGCGAAAGTACAACGGGCTCTGGTTTCTCGACGAATCCTACGTCATCTCGCGCCGGCGTGATTGACATAATCCAACTGTAAACATCGCAAACGTCCGCCGGTAGCGGTGGAACAAGGGGTTTCTTGATGCGCGCGTCCTATCTCTTCACCAGCGAGTCCGTGTCCGAAGGCCATCCGGACAAGGTCTGCGACCGGATCTCCGACGAAATCGTCGACCTGTTCTACCGCGAAGGGCCGAAGGCCGGCATCGACCCGTGGCAGATCCGCGCCGCCTGCGAAACGCTCGCGACTACCAACAAGGTGGTGATCGCTGGCGAGACCCGCGGACCGAAATCGGTGACCAACGAGCAAATCGAAAGCGTCGTGCGCGAAGCCATCAAGGACATCGGCTACGAGCAGGAAGGTTTCCACTGGCAGAAGGCCGACATCGAAATCCTCTTGCATCCGCAGTCGGCCGACATCGCGCAAGGCGTCGATGCGCTGCAGCCGGGCGAAGTAAAGGAAGAGGGCGCGGGCGACCAGGGCATCATGTTCGGCTACGCCACCAACGAGACACCCGACCTGATGCCGGCCCCGATCTTCTACGCTCACAAGATCCTTCGCCTCATCTCCGAAGCCCGTCACTCCGGCAAGGAGAAGGTGCTGGGTCCCGACTCCAAGAGCCAGGTCACCGTGCAGTACGAGAACGGCAAGCCGGTCGGCGTGCGCGAGATCGTGGTGTCGCACCAGCATCTGGTCGAGGACATCTCGTCCAAGCAGATCCGCGACATCGTCGAGCCCTATGTCCGCGAGGCGCTGCCGAAGGACTGGATCACGCCGAAGACGATCTGGCACATCAACCCGACCGGAAAGTTCTTCATCGGCGGTCCCGACGGCGACACCGGCCTGACCGGCCGCAAGATCATCGTGGATACCTACGGTGGCGCGGCCCCGCACGGTGGCGGCGCGTTCTCCGGCAAGGACCCGACCAAGGTCGATCGCTCCGCGGCCTATGCTGCGCGCTACGTCGCCAAGAACATCGTGGCTGCCGGTCTTGCCGATCGCTGCACCTTGCAGCTCGCCTACGCCATCGGCGTGGCGCGCCCGCTGTCGATCTACATCGACACGCACGGCACCGGTAAGGTGTCGGAGGACCAGCTCGAGAAGGCGGCGGCGCAGGCGATGGATCTGACGCCCCGCGGCATCCGCCGCCATCTCGACCTCAACCGCCCGATCTACGCGCGCACCTCGGCCTACGGCCATTTCGGCCGCACGCCCGACAATGAGGGCGGCTTCTCCTGGGAGAAGACGGATCTCGTCGAGCCGCTCAAGCGCGCGCTTTAATTTTCTTGCGTCGTTCCGGGGCGCTGCAGCAGCGGTACCCCGGAATCTCGAACTGCCGGATTCAGGGTTCGCTCGATGCACGAGCGCCCCGGAATGACGAGCCAAACAAACAGGATCCCCCTTATGAACGCGAAGCCCGGCTTCACCGATTACATCGTCAAGGACATTTCGCTCGCCGATTTCGGCCGCAAGGAGCTCTCGCTCGCCGAGACCGAGATGCCCGGCCTGATGGCAACCCGCGAGGAGTACGGCCCGAAGCAGCCGTTGAAGGGTGCGCGCATTGCCGGCTCCCTGCACATGACGATCCAGACCGGCGTGCTGATCGAGACGCTGGCAGCCCTCGGCGCCGACATCCGCTGGGTCTCCTGCAACATCTATTCGACGCAGGATCACGCCGCGGCGGCAATCGCCGCCGCCGGCATTCCCGTCTTCGCCGTCAAGGGTGAGACGCTGAAAGATTACTGGGACTACACAGCTAAGCTGTTCGACTGGCACGGCGGCGGTCACCCGAACATGATCCTCGACGACGGCGGTGACGCCACCATGTACGTCCATCTCGGCTTGCGCGCCGAGAACGGCGACACCGCCTTCCTCGATAAGCCCGGCTCCGAGGAAGAAGAAGTCTTCTTCGCGCTGTTGAAGAAGCAGCTCAAGGAAAAGCCGAAAGGTTACTTCGCCGGCATCGCCAGCAGCATCAAGGGCGTCTCCGAAGAGACCACCACGGGCGTTCATCGCCTCTACGAGATGCAGAAGGCCGGCACGTTGCTGTGGCCGGCGATCAACGTCAACGACAGCGTCACCAAGTCGAAGTTCGACAACCTCTATGGCTGCCGTGAATCGCTGGTCGACGGCATCCGCCGCGGCACCGACGTGATGATGTCGGGCAAGACCGCCATGGTCGCGGGCTTCGGCGACGTGGGTAAAGGCTCGGCGGCCTCGCTGCGCCAGGCCGGCTGCCGCGTGATGGTGTCGGAAGTCGATCCGATCTGCGCGCTCCAGGCCGCGATGGAAGGATACGAGGTCACGACGATGGAAGATGCCGCGCCCCGCGCCGACATCTTCGTCACGGCGACCGGCAACAAGGACATCATCACCATCGAGCACATGCGCGCGATGAAGGATCGCGCCATCGTCTGCAACATCGGCCACTTCGACAACGAGATCCAGATCGCGGGTCTGCGCAATCTGAAGTGGACCAACATCAAGCCGCAGGTCGACGAGATCGAATTCCCCGACAAGCACCGCATCATCCTGCTGTCGGAAGGGCGTCTCGTGAACCTCGGCAACGCCATGGGCCATCCTTCCTTCGTGATGTCGGCATCCTTCACCAACCAGACGCTGGCGCAGATCGAGCTGTTCGCCAACAACAAGGACGGCAAGTACAAGAAGGAAGTCTACGTGCTGCCGAAGACGCTCGACGAGAAGGTTGCGCGCCTGCATCTCGCCAAGATCGGCGTCAAGCTCACCGAGCTGCGCAAGGATCAGGCCGATTATATCGGCGTGAAGCAGGAAGGCCCGTACAAGAGCGATCATTATCGCTACTGAGATCGGAAAGGCCCCTGAGCGATCAGGGGCCTTTTTTCGAACCATATGGACTTTGCTGTCGTCGTTCTTTCAAGCGTCGCCGGCTGTTAACGAGGCCCTAACGGCCCTGTTGCATGGTTGGCCTCCATTCCCAACGGCCAGCGCCCCCATGACGTCTGCAGATCAGTCAGAGAGATTTCGGGCCCCCCAGCCGCAGGCACCCGGCACGGAGCTGTTCAATCCGGACCGTCTGCGTGTTGTTGCGCGTTGCTGGATCGCGGTTGCGGCGATCGGCTATGTGGTCGATCTCCTGGGGCGAACCCGCGTCGGTCTCACGGACGGCATTCGCAGCCCGTTTGGCGATGATTTCATCAATTATTGGTCGGGAGCCTATCTGGCTCTGCATGGCCGCGCAGCCGAGGTCTACGACTTCGCCACCTTCCACGACTTCGAGACCTCGGTGGTCGGGCCGCATATCGATCTGTATCACTATTCCTACCCGCCGGTTCTTCTGCTGCTGACCGCACCGCTCGCGCTCGTTCCCTATGTCCCGGCCCTCTTCGTCTGGCTGGCGTCGACCTGGTATGGCTTCTATCGCGCGCTGAAGCTCGCCGCCGGCGACAATGCGCTGCTGCTCTCGCTCGCGGCGCCTGCCATGTTCATCAATGCGATCGGCGGACAAAACGGCGCATTGACGGCCGGCGTATTGGGTGGGGGCCTGCTGCTGGTGGATCGCCGGCCAACCCTTGCAGGGGTCTTGTTCGGGCTCCTGGTCTACAAGCCGCACCTGGCATTGATGCTTCCTGTTGCGATGATCGCGGGTCGGCGATGGCGCGTGGTCATTGCGGCCGCAGTCACCGCGCTCCTGCTCATCTGCGCCAGCACGATAGTCTTTGGCCCCGCCGTCTGGGCCGAGTACCAGCACCATGTTTCGGTGCTGCGCACGGTGATCCTCGAGGATGGCTCCGGGGTCTGGCATCGAATGATCTCGGTCTTCGTGTCGGTCCGGCGCCTTGGGGGGACCGTTGAATTGTCCTACGCAGTACAGGGGGTGTTCGCGCTCGCGGCAGCATTGGTCGTTGGCTGGAGCTGGTTGCGCGACGATCCGGCGCCCATTCGCAATGCACTCGTCGTTGTCGGTACCTGCCTCGCCACGCCCTATCTTCAGGACTACGACCTCGTGATTGGCGCATTTGCCGTGGTGTGGCTCAAGAACGCTCAGCAGCACTCGCAAATCTCCGCCCACTGGTTCGATGCCGGCGCGGCAATGCTGCTGTTGCTGCCCCTCATGGCCGCCTCGCTTGCCAAATTGAGCGGGCTCGCCTTCGGGCCACTGTTCTTCATCCCGCCGTTCATCTTGCTCGGCGCGCTGTCGATGGAGCACCGTCGAGCATATTCCACCATCCTGGCCCGTTGACTGGCCGCCGCAAGGATCGGACAATCCTCCCCGGGAGGAGATCCGATGACGAGCGCTCTTCAAGAGGAATATTTCGACGTGCTCATCGTCGGTGCCGGGCTATCGGGCATCGGCGCGGGCTATCATCTTCAGAAAAAGTGCCCAGGCAAGAGCTATGTCATCCTGGAGGGGCGCGACTGTATCGGCGGCACCTGGGACCTGTTTCGTTATCCGGGCATCCGCTCCGACAGCGACATGTTCACGCTTGGCTATTCCTTTAAGCCGTGGACCGATCCGAAGGCGATCGCGGATGGGCCGCAGATCCTGAACTATGTGCGCGAGACGGCAGCCGAGAATGGCATCGATAAGCACATCCGCTTCCGCCACCGGGTCAAACGCGCCGGGTGGTCGACGCCTGAGGCGCGCTGGACCGTCGAGGTCGAGCGCACGACTGGCGAGGGCATGACGGAACTCTTGCGCTTCAGCTGCAATTTCCTGTTCATGTGCTCGGGCTACTACAAGTACGAGGCGGGCTACACGCCGGAGTTCAAGGGCGTCGCGGATTTCGCCGGCCGGATCGTGCATCCGCAGAAATGGACCGACGATATCGACTATGCGGGCAAGCGCGTGGTCGTGATCGGCTCGGGTGCGACCGCGGTGACGCTGGTGCCGGAGCTTGCGAAGAAAGCGGCGCAGGTCACCATGTTGCAACGCTCGCCGACTTATGTGGTGTCGCGTCCGGCGCAGGATCCCGTTGCAAACAAACTCCGCCGCAACCTGCCTGCGCGGCTCGCCTATCATTTGATCCGCTGGCGCAATGTGATGTGGGGGATGTTCTTCTTCCAGCTGAGCCGGCGGCGACCCGATAAGGTGAAGAACCTCATCCTTGGCGGCGTGCGTATGGCGCTCGGACCGGACTACGATATCGCAACCCATTTCACGCCACGCTACAACCCCTGGGATCAGCGGCTCTGTCTCGTGCCGGATGGCGATCTGTTCAGGGCGATCCGCGAAAAGCGGGCCGCCGTCGTTACGAACGAGATCGACACTTTTACCCACGATGGCATCCGTTTGAAGGACGGCAGCGAGCTTGCCGCCGACATCATCGTGACGGCGACGGGCCTGGTGCTTCAGGTCGTCGGTGGCCTGGAGGTCAGCGTCGATGGCCGCGCCGTCGATTTCGCGCACACCCTGACCTACAAGGGTATGATGTATGCCGACGTGCCGAACATGGCGTCGGCCTTCGGTTACACCAACGCATCCTGGACGCTCAAATGCGACCTGACCTGCGAATACGTCTGCCGGCTCATCAACTACATGGACCGGCATAATTTCCGCCAGTGCATGCCGCACAACGACGACCCTGAGATCACCGCACAGCCCTCGCTTGATTTCACCTCGGGCTATGTGCAGCGCTCGGTCGCAAAAATGCCGAAACAAGGCTCGAAGCGGCCTTGGCGGCTCTATCAGAACTATGCGCTCGACATCGTCTCCTTGCGCTTCGGCCGAATTGATGACGGCGTGATGCGATATTCCTGATCACGCCGCTATGGTCGGTTCTAGGCTTTGCGCGTGATGAGTGCGAGGCAAAGATCGATCGCCAGCGCCAGGACCACGGCGCCGCCGCCGAGCGCGAACAGGACCGGATAGTCGCCTCCTGTCTGAGCATAGATCCAGGAGAAGCCATAAGCGGCGGCAGCCTGGAACAGGGCAAAGCTGGTGGTGGCATGGCTCCATGTCGCCCGTTGCTGCTCCGTCGCATGCGGGATGAGCTCATGGATTCGTCCGAGCACCAGCGGCACGATGCCCGGCGTGAAGCCGCCAACCACGATGCTGGACACGATCAACGAAATCGGTGCGGTGCTGACGGTTGGGAGCAACACGGCGACCGCCTCGACCAAAAAGGCCGCGCGCAGAGCTGGGCCGAAGCCGGAGCGGTCGCCGAGATGGCCGGTGACCAGTGGGCCGATGATCGCGCCGAGCCCATACAGAACCCAATAGCGCGATCCCGCCGCAATGCCTTGGTAGACCGCGCGCGACGAAATCGACGATGAAGACCATGTGCGGTACCAACGCCACGGCATTGAGCCCGTACTGGATGAGCAGCGCACGAGCGGCGGAGGAGGTGTGATGCTGCTTCGCACTGCGCGAAGGCGCGGTATCAGTCGTAGCTTCCGCAGGCCAATTCCACCAGCTCGCGAGCGTCAGAATAGCCGAGAGCGTGCCAAGACCATACCAGCTCTGCCGCAAGCCCTGTTGGAGCAACAGCGGCACCAGCGTGCCCGATGCGGCGACGCCGAGGCCAACGCCCGCAAAGATCACGCCGCCCACGATGCCTCGCCGGACAGGCGAGGTGTGCGGAAGGATGACGGAGGCCGCCAGCACCATAATGATGCCACCGGTGAGGCCGGAGAGGAAACGGCAGATGAAGAACCAGGTGAAGGACACGGGTGCTGAGCTGGCAAAGAAGGAGAGGGTGGCCAGCAGCATCATCCCCCGCAGTGCGCGAACGGCGCCGAGGCGGGCGGCAACAGATCGCGCCGCGAGCGCGCCGGCGAGATAGCCGGCGAGGTTTGCAGCGCCGAGATAGACGACGTCGGAGGCGCTGAACCACTTTGCCGCGATCAGAGCCGGAATCAGCGGAGTATAGGAGAAGCGGGCAAGGCCAAGTCCGACCAGGGATGCGGCGAGTCCCGCGATCGCATATCGCCAGCCTGCACCCGGCCGCGCATGCGGCCGGGTATGGACCAGAGGTTTGGTGTCGGCATTCAATTCGGTCACATCGGCCTCCTGCGCATCTGTTGGCCCCGCTGGATCTCAATGGCCGGCGCTCTGGCCGCCATCGACATGCAGGATCTCGCCGGTGACGAAGGATGCACCTTCGAGATAGAGCACGGCTTCAACGATGTCGGACATCTCGCCCATGTGGCCGACCGGGTGCATCGCGCCGAGCTGGGCGTGCGTCGCGACCGGGTGCATTGGCGACTTGATGATCCCTGGCGCAACCGCGTTCACGCGAATGCCGCGTGGGGCGTATTCGATCGCGAGCGACTTGGTCGCGGCGTTCAGCCCGCCCTTGCTGAGCGACGCCAGCACCGAGGGTACGTTTGAATTGGCGTGATCGACCAGAGTGGTCGTGATCTGGACAATATGGCCAGATCCCTGCTTCTCCATCTCGGCAATGGCGAGCTGCGTGATGTTGAAGAAGCCGGCGACGTTGGTGCCCATCACCGCCGCGTAATCCTCGGCCGTGTAGTGCGTGAACGGCTTGGCGACGAAGATACCTGCATTGTTGACCAGCGTGTCGATGCGGCCGAAGCGGGCGGTGGCTTGTGCGACCACGCGCTCGGCCGTCTTCCGGTCAGCGATGTCGCCGGGAATGGCGAGGACATCGTCGTCAGCCGATGGCTTGATGGAGCGCGAGGTTGCGACGACACGATAATTGCGATCGCGAAAACCCTGAACCAGAGCGGCGCCGATGCCCTGCGATGCTCCAGTGATGATGGCGACCTTCTGCTCGATACCCATGACGGGCTCCTGTTGTTGGTCCGTGCCGGCATTGGGCCGACTTGACCATTGAGGTACGCCGGGATCGGCTGGCTGCGAATACGCGCTGTCCGGCAGACACTCTTTCGCGGCGCGTACGAATACGGGATTGGCGCCGGGCGCCAGTTGTCGTGATGAGAGCGAACGCCTAGCCTGCCCACGGATTCACGGAGGGACGGAAGGGCATGGATCGTCTGGATGCGATGAAGGTGTTTGTCCTTGCGGTGGACGAAGGCAGTCTCGCGGCGGCAGGCCGCAAGCTCGGCCGGTCGCCGGCGGCGGTCAGCCGCGCCATCGCCTTCCTGGAAGCGCGGATGGGCACCGAGCTGCTGCACCGGACCACGCGCTCGATCAAGTTGAGCGAGGAGGGCGAGCGCTACGTCGCGGTGTGCCGCCGCGTGCTCACCGAGTTGGATGAGGCCGATGACATCGCGGCCGGACCGCGCACGGTACCGCGAGGCCTGCTCACGATCACGGCGCCTGTGGTGTCCGGAGAGATGGTGCTGCGACCGATCCTCGATGCGTTTCTAGATGCCTATCCGACAGTGTCGGCCAAGCTGCTGCTGTTCGATCGGGCGGTCAATCTGATCGAGGAGGGCGTCGATGTCGCACTGCGCATTGGTCCTCTCGCCGATTCGGCGATGGTGGCCATGCGGGTCGGCGAGACCAGCCGCGTCGTGGTGGCCGCGCCGCACTATCTGAAGCAGCATCCGCGCATCACCGAGCCTGGCGATCTCGCCAAGCACCAGATCGTGGCAATGGCCCACCTTCCGAATTCGTGGACCTTTACGGCGCAAGCCGGCTCGTCAGCGCCGCGGACGGTCCAGTTTACTCCGCGCCTTGTCGTCAACAGCACCTATGCGGCGGTGGCCTCGGCGGTTGCCGGACGCGGCATCGCGCGGATGTATTCGTACCAGGTCGCCGAGCAGGTCGCTCGCGGTGAGCTTGCGCTCGTGCTCGCTGGCGACGAGGATCCGGAGATGCCGGCACATTTGATCGCTCCGCAGGGCCGGCTCTCGGTGCCCAAGGTGCGAGCCTTCACCGACTTTGCCGTGCCGCGGCTGAAGAAGCATTTTGCCCAACTCAAGAACAGCCTCAAGTCGCGCTAGACATTCCGGCGACGCCGCGAATGCCCATGCGCCGTTGGGCTGCATTGGCGACGGTTCCGAACGGTTAACGCCGGATTAACGGATGAGGCTTAGCCTCTCTCCGCCGGGGTTACTCGCAAAAGCCGAGGTGAGCCCAATGGAAGCCCAGAAGATCGCGGTCGACGCCGTCGTCGCGCTGACCGATTGCGACCGCAAGGCTGTGGTTGCCTTTATCCGCCAGCTCTATCTCGCTGGCGTCACCGACCCCAAGCGCCTGACTTTCAAGGGTCTTCAGGCGCTGTCGCGAGCCTAATTTGGCCCCTTTTTGCCGGCTTTGCCCGAGTTCCAGGCCGGCTTGGCTCTCCCCGGCGTGATTGCAACCCACCGGTGAATACCTTGCCGCTTGGGCTGGGTCAGGTTACACGACACCCGGCTGGGTCACTTGGGATTGGGGAAAATGCTGAAACAGCTTTTTGCGCCGCAACTCGTCATTTTGTATGTACTTGCGGCATCGACCATCTACGTTCATTTCCGGGGCAAGCAGCGGTTGCGCTTCGCGCGCCAGCTCGGGGACCACTCGACATATCTCGCTCCCTACAATGTGCTGATGTATGCGGGCTCGGCCGTGCCGAACAAGCCGGTGATCGCCGTCGAGCAGTTTCCGGAGTTGAAGCCACTCAGCGAGAACTGGGAGACGATCCGCGACGAGGCCATCCGCCTGTTCGATGAAGGTTTCATCCGCGCGGCTGCCAAGAACAACGACTGGGGTTTCTATTCGTTCTTCAAGAGCGGCTGGAAGCGGTTTTACCTCAAGTGGTACGACGACTTCCTGCCGTCGGCGAACACGTTGTGCCCGAAGACGGTAGAGCTGCTCAAATCGATCCCGAGCGTGCATGGCGCGATGTTCGCAATGCTGCCGCCCGGCGGCAAGCTCGGTGCCCACCGCGATCCCTTCGCCGGCTCGCTACGCTATCACCTCGGCCTGGTCACGCCCAACTCGAACAAGTGCCGCATCCTCGTTGACGGCGTCGAATGCGTCTGGCGTGACGGCGAGGCTTTCATGTTCGACGAGACGTTCATTCACAGCGCGGAGAACGCGACCGACGTCAACCGCATCATCCTGTTCTGTGATGTCGAGCGCCCGATGAAGTTCGGCTTCATGACCGCGATCAACCGCTGGGTCAGCCATCACATCGTTAAGGCGTCGGCGACCCAGAACGTCGAGGGCGAGAATGTCGGCGTGCTCAACAAGGTGTTCGGCAAGCTCTACGAGATCCATCTCGGCAGCCGCAAGGTCAAGGAGTGGAACCGCAACGTCTACTACACGCTGAAATACTCGCTAACGGCGCTGGTTCTCGGCCTGATTGTTTTTTCAGCGCTGAAGTGATCGGCGAAGTTGGACGTGTCTGGAGCAGAGGAATGACCTCGTTGCCGACCGCTGACAGCGAGACAGATCAGTTCTTCCGTCAGTGGCTTGAGACCTTCGCGGGCTACGTCCGCGAGGTTGACTATGCCTCGGCGAGGCCGCTCTTTCATCCTGACGTGCTCGCCTTCGGCACGCACAACGACGTCATTCCCGGCCTCGACCAATGGGTCTCGACGCAATGGGACAACGTCTGGCCGAAGACGACCGACTTCCGCTTCGTCCTCGATCAGGCTTCGATCCTGGCCTCGTCCGACGGCACGATGGCGACAGTGATCGCGCCCTGGACGAGCACGGGCTATCATCCCGATGGCAGCGCGTTCTCACGGCCGGGCCGCGCGACCATGGTGTTTGCCAGGAGCGCCGATGGCTGGCTCTGCGTGCATTCGCACATGTCGCTCAACCGCGGTGTTCCGCAGGCAAGCCATGCCAATCGTCAGGTGAAGGCCTGGTAACCATGCAGTCACGGCCCCCTCCATCGGCCGACTAAAGTTTTAGCTTCGCGTTCCGGTCTCAGCTGGAACCCTTGGAACCCAACATCGTTTATTCCGCAACGAACAACCGATGAAACCCGCGAGCGGGGGCCTGTCCGAGGGAGCATTCCCATGGCAACACTTGGCCTCGACTCCACTCAACTCACTGTATACGAGCACCAGCGGCAGCTTCGACGCGCCGTGATCGCCTCCACGATCGGGACAGCGATCGAATGGTATGACTTCTTTCTCTATAGCACCGTCACGGGTCTGGTGTTCGCGAAGCTGTTCTTTCCGAACTCCGATCCCTGGGTTGGCACGCTGGAGGCGTTTGCGATCTACGCGGTCGGCTTCGTCGCGCGCCCGATTGGCGCGGCGATCTTCGGCCATTATGGCGACCGCATCGGACGTAAATCCACACTGATCGCGACGCTGCTCTTGATGGGGCTGGCGACCGCCGCGGTGGCTGTGGTGCCGAGCTATGCGAGCATCGGCATCTGGGGCGCCGTGATTCTCACTGTGCTACGGTTCGTTCAGGGCGTCGGCGTCGGCGGCGAGTGGGGCGGCTCGGTGCTGATGTCGATGGAATGGGCTCGCAACGACCAATCCCGAGGACTGATCGCATCGTGGCCGCAATTCGGCGTGCCCTGCGGCCTGTTCCTCGCCAACCTCGCCGTGCTGGCGTTCAGCCAGATGGCGGGCGATCAGTTCCTGGCCTGGGGCTGGCGCATTCCGTTCGCGCTCAGCATCATTCTGGTCGCTGTCGGCCTTTACATCCGGCTTGGCATTCTTGAAACGCCGGTGTTCTCGAAGCTTGTGGCTGAGCGTCAGGTCGACCGCACGCCGATGCTGACGGTGATCCGTGACTATCCGAAGGAGATCCTGCTGTCCGCCTTCGCGCGCATGTCGGAGCAGGCACCGTTCTACATCTTCACGGCCTTCGTCTTCTCCTATGGCATCGGCACCCTGCACGTCTCGCGCGACTTCCTGCTCACCTCGGTGCTGTCGGCTTCGGTGCTGTCGTTCATCTCCATCCCGCTGTGCGGCCACATCTCCGACCAGATCGGCCGCAAGAACATGTACATGCTCGGCGCGGCGGCGACGGGCATCTTCGGCTTCATCTATTTCGCGATGCTCAACACGGGATCGCTGACTATCATCTTCGTGGCGATCATCCTGTCGCTAATTCCGCACGACATGCAGTATGGGCCGCAAGCCGCCTTGATCGCCGAGAGCTTCACCGGACGCTTGCGCTACAGCGGCTCCTCGCTCGGATATCAGCTCGCATCCGTGATTGCCGGCGGTCCGGCGCCGCTGATCGCCACTTGGCTGTTCGGCACATTCCACTCTGCAACCGCCATTGCAGTCTACATCGCGATTTGCGCGGTCCTGACGCTGGCCGCCACCGCGATGATGACCGATTACACCGGCAAGGACATCAACGCGGTGGGCGCGCACGAGCGGCGAGCTTGAGACCGCAAAAAAGCCCCGGACGCGACATCCGGGGCTTTTTGCTTTTCTGTGACTGGAGCTCAGCTTTACTCCGGCTGGCCGATGCTCACCTTTAACGTGCCGACGCCATCGACGCCGCATTCGAGCTTGTCGCCGGGTTGGAGCTGCGACACACCGGCCGGCGTGCCGGTCATGATGATGTCGCCGGCGGCGAGCTTCACCTGCTGCGAGAGCTGCCAGATGATCTCCGGCACGTTCCAGATCAGCTCGGTAAGGTCACCCTTCTGGGCTTCCTTGCCGTTCACCGTGAGCCAGATCTTGCCCTTTGAGGGGTGGCCGATCTTCGAGGCCGGCTGAATTGCGGAGCAGGGGGCAGAGCCGTCGAACGACTTGCCGATCTCCCATGGGCGCTCCTTCTTGCGCGAGGCGATCTGAAGATCGCGACGGGTGAGGTCGATGCCGACGGCGTAGCCGTAGACGTGGTCGAGCGCCTTGTCGGCGGGGATGTTGAGCCCGCCGCTCTTCATCGCAACGATGAGTTCGACCTCGTGATGCAGATCCTTGGTCAGCGGCGGATAGGGAATGGTGGCCCCATCGGGCACCAGCATGTCGGCATGCTTGGCGAAGAAGAACGGCGGGGCGCGCTCGTCGTTGCCCATCTCGCGGATGTGCTCGAGATAGTTGCGGCCGACGCACCAGATGCGGCGCACGGGATAGCGGCCGCTTTCTCCAACGACGGGAAGCGAAGCCTGGGGCGGAAGCGGGATGACGTAGGAGGCGGCGTTCATGGAGCGATCTCGCTGCTCTGGGTGGATGAGAGAACTCTATGCGGTAGCGCTGATCGGCGCCAGAGCGCCGGCGTCGTGATGTTGCAGGCGGAAGAATGAGGCGTAGCGGCCGCCGCGACGTAGCAATTCCTCGTGCCGGCCCCGTTCGACGATCTCGCCGCCCTCGACCACCAGGATGCTGTCGGCATGCATGATGGTGTGCAGGCGATGCGCGATCACGATGGTGGTGCGGTTCTGGCACAGATGCTCGATCGCCTCCTGCACCTGCCGCTCGGATTCGGAATCAAGCGCCGCGGTGGCTTCGTCCAACAGGATGATCGGTGCGTTCTTGATCAGCGCGCGCGCTACCGCGATGCGCTGGCGTTGGCCGCCCGAAAGCTGTGTGCCGTGCTCGCCGACCGGCGTATCGTAGCCGAGTGGGAAGCCCATGATGAAATCATGCGCGCAGGCCGCCTTCGCGGCGTCGATGATCTCGTCCTCGCTCGCGCCCGGCCTGCCGAAGGCGATGTTGCTCCGGATGGTGTCGCGGAACAGATAGACGTCCTGGCCGACATAGGCGGTTTGCGCGCGCAGCGACTTGCGGGAGACCGCGCCGATCGACTGGCCGTCGATCACGATGTCGCCTTGCGTGACCTCGTAGAACCGCAGCAGCAGCGCCAGTACAGTCGACTTGCCGCCGCCGGAGGGGCCGACCAGCGCGGTGACCTTGCCGGGCTCGGCTGTGAAGCTCATGCGGTTGAGCACAGTCTCGCCCGAACGATAGGAGAAGCTCACACCACGCAGTTCGATCTGTGCGTCGGAGAGCTTCAGCGCCGGCTTGTCGTCATCGGACTGCTCGCTCGCCGGGCTGTCGATGATTTCGAGCAGCATGCGGGCGCCGACCAGCTGGCTGTTGAGATCGATGTTGAGCCGCGCCAGCCGCTTGGCCGGTTCGGTCGCCATCAGGAACGCGGTCATGAAGGAGAAGAACGCGCCGGGCGTGGCGTTGAGTGCGACCACCGCGTAGCCGCCGTACATCAGACAGCCGGCGACCGCGAAACCGCCCAGCATTTCCATCAGCGGATTGGAGCGGTTGGCGACGCGGGCCATCTTGTTGGCGTTGCGCTCGACGATCGCGATGTTCTCGTCGATGCGCTTCTGCATGGTGTCTTCAAGCGTGAACGCCTTGACCGTGCGGATGCCTTGCAGTGACTCCTGCATCGTCTCCATGATGTCGGCAGTGCCGGTGAACTGGTTGTAGGCGAGCCCCTTGATGCGCTTGACCAGCTTGCGCAGCACCAGCATCGCCGGCGGCACAGCGACAAGGCCGATGAACGACATCAACGGGTCCTGCCACACCATCACGCCGATCATGGCGAGCAGCATCAGGAGGTCGCGCCCGATAGCGTTCACCAGCATGTTGAGCACATCGGTGATCGATTTGGCACCGGCCGTGAGCCGCGCCAGGAATTCTGATGAATGCCGCTCTGAGAAGAAGCCGACGCTCTCGCGCATCAGCTTGGCGAACAGCTGGCGCTGGTTCGTGGCAAGGATAGCGTTACTGATCTTGGTCAGGATCACCATGTGGCCGTAGGTTGCTACGCCCTTGATGAAGAGCAGCACCACCGTGACGCCTGAGAACATCGCAATGCCCGGGATGTTCTTGTCGACATAGGCCTGGTTAATGACCTGGCCGAGTACGTAGGTCGCGCCGGCGGTGGCGCCCGCGGCAGCCGCCATCAGCGCAAAGGCAACAAGGTAACGCCGCCAATAGACGACCCCCTGTTCCATGACCAGGCGGCGAATCAGGACCGCTGCCGCATAGGGATCGTCGGTGATTTTCTTTGGAAACTGGGCCATCCGGTGTCCATTGACGGCCAAGGCGAAAAGCCTGCCCGCGCGTCAGGGATCGAATGGCCTCTGTGCCCGCTAAAGCTCCGCTTTTCAAGCCCAATTAAGGGCTTGCGCCGGAAGCGATTTTAAGCCGAGACGGCGTGGCGGAGCTCGCCGTGGCGCTCGCGGAACAGCTTGTCCTCCCAAGCCAGTGCGTGCGCCGCGATGGTCTCGAGGTCGTCGTATTGCGGCTTCCAGTCGAGCAGGCCGCGGATGCGGCTGGTGTCGGCGACCATGGTCATGATGTCGCCGGGCCGGCGCGGGGCATATTGCACGGCGAAGCTGCGGCCGGACACCCGGCGCACCGCGTCGATGGTTTCAAGCACCGAATAGCCGCGGCCATACCCGCAATTCAGCGTGGTCGAGGCGCCGCCGTTGCGCAGGTAGGCCAGCGCCGAGCGATGCGCCTGCGAGAGGTCGGTGACGTGGATGAAGTCCCGAATGCAGCTTCCGTCCGGGGTCGGATAGTCGGTGCCGAACACGTCGATCTTGGCGCGCTGGCCGGTCGCAGCCTCGACCGCGATCTTGAGCAGATGGGTGGCACCAACCGTGGCAAGCCCGATGCGCGCCTGCGGATCCGCACCCGCGACGTTAAAATAGCGCAAGCTCACATACTTCATGCCGTAGGCGGCGGCGACGTCGTGCAGCATGATCTCGGTCATCAGCTTGGACGAGCCGTAAGGAGAGAGCGGCCGGGTCGGCGCGTGCTCGGGCACCGGCACCTGGTCCGGATTGCCGTAGACGGCGGCGGTCGAGGAAAAGATGAAGCGGCTGATGCCGCGCTTGACCGCGACGTTGAGCAGGTTGCGCGCGGTCATGAAATTGTTGCGGTAGTAGCCGAGCGGATCGCGCATCGAATCCGGCACCACGACGGAGCCCGCGAAATGGATGATGCTCTCGATGTCGTGCTGGGCGATCACGCCCTCGAGTAAATTCTCGTCGCCCGCATCGCCAATGAACAGCGGCACGCCCTCGGGCAGATAGGCTGAGAAGCCGGTCGAGAGATCGTCAATCACGACGACATCCTCGCCGGCTTCCGCCAGCGCCAGGACCGTGTGACTTCCGATATAGCCGGCGCCGCCGGTGACTAGCACAGTCATGATCTCACCCGTCTTCGATCAACGCGGATGCTAGCGTCTGCGTGGTGAAGAGGGGGTATCGGCAGCCGTGAACTGGCCACTATGCTTAATGTTGCGTATAGGGGGACACTAAATGGAGCGTGACGTGGCGAATTCCCCCGGCGATCTGGAAGTGATCGTGCCAAATCTGCACAGGCGCTATTCCGGGGTCACCGCGACCAACCGGATGGTGGCGCCGCGACTGGCAAAGCTGTACCGCGCAGTTTGGTTCGGTTCCGATGCGCCGGAGGGGATTGCGCGGCTTGGCGTCACCGACGTCCTGAAACTTTGGGGCCGCAAGAAGCCGCTGATTTGGCATGCCCGCCGCAACAACGAGATGATCGCAGGCGTCGTGCTGCGCGCACTCGGCTGGCCGCTGAAATTGGTGTTCACCTCGGCGGCGCAGCGGCATCACAGCTGGATCACGCGCTGGCTGATCCGGCGCATGGACGCGATCATTGCCACGTCAAATATATCGGCCTCATTCCTGAAAGTGAAAGCGACGGTGATCCCGCACGGCATCGACACCGGCGCCTATGCACCGCCGATCAATCGCGCGGCAGCTTTCGCCGAAAGCGGTCTGCCGGGGCGTTATGCGATCGGCTGTTTCGGCCGCGTGCGGGCGCAGAAGGGCACCGATTTGTTCGTCGAAGCGATGTGCCGATTGCTGCCGCGCTATCCTGACTTTACCGCTGTGATCGTCGGCCAGGTCACGGCCGAACAAACGCCCTTTGCCAATGACCTGAAGAAACGCATCGAAGCTGCGGGTCTGCAATCGCGCATCGTCATCACCGGCGAGCTGCCGATCGAGCAGGTACAGCGCTGGTATCAGCGGCTGACGATCTACGCCTTCACCTCGCGCAACGAAGGTTTTGGCCTCACGCTGATCGAGGCTATGGCCGCCGGCAGCGCGCTCGTCGCGACACGTGCTGGCGCTGCCGAGCTCGTGGTCGAGGATGGCGTGAGCGGGTTACTGATCCCGACGGGTGATGCCGATGCTTTGGCGACAGCACTCGAAGCGCTGATGCGCGACGTCGCTGCGGCAACTGCGATGGGCGAGCGGGGAAGGGCGCGGGTTCTGGACAGATTCAGTCTCGATGCCGAAGCGGCGCGGATCGGCGAAGTCTATCGGCCGCTGCTCTGAACAGCCGACGTTTCGGCGCCGCCGGCCAGAATCTCGAAAACAACCCCAAGCACAGTTGGAGGCTAGACAAAATGATGGCTCACAAAGCGGTCCGACAACGATGCGGATTTTGCGAAATTCGTTTGACTTGTCGGCGGGCAAAACAGAGTTGGACCGATCTTATCTCGAAAATTCGATGACGACCGGGTCGCGGTCCGGTGCCCCGACTCAGCCGCGAGCGAACCTGCACGGCTCGATCACGCCAGTGTCTCTCGGTTCGGCTTTTTCTTGGCTTTCTGCCTCAGAAAGCTGACTTCGAGTTCGTCGCCATTGACGCGATCAAGCTGGCATCTCCGATAGGCAAGTCCGGTCGAGGAAAGCAGCAGAAAGAATTCCGTCAGTGTGAGCCCCTCGATTGAGCTCTCGACGCGGAGCGTGGCGTCGTTTTCGGAGACGTCCTTGACAAAACAGGGCCGGCGCCAGGTGCCGTCGATCGCCATCATCTGCGCCGGCAGCGGCCGCTCGAAGACGACTCGCTGGCTCTTGCGTTCCTTCTCATTCGGCACGTCTAGCGGTACGTCTGCGGCTGAAGACGCGGAGTTGGTCTTTCCGGGGCGTAGGGGGGCGAGCGAAGCCGGCGCTCATAGCTGTCGGCAAGCTCGATCAGACGCTTTTTGGTGAACGGATCCGCCTTGGTGGCGAGCTCGCGGATATGCTCGGCGCGGCCTTTAATGAAATCTTCGTCCATGGCTCTCCCCTGGAGAACTTGAGAGAATGCCAAGTCTTCCCGAGGGTGTAAGCAACATATGTTAGGTTGAGGAAACTTGGGCGGTCGCGAGCCGTCTACGGCCGCCTGACCTGCGCGAGCACCTCCGTCACGAACTCATCGAGATCGCCGCCTGGAAACAGAAAGCCCGGCAGTCCGAGCGCTTTGCCAGCTTCGATGTCGCGGGCCTGATCCCCTATGACGAAGCTGCCGTCGAGCTCTACCGGCCAGTGCTGGAGGAGATCGCGCAGCATGCCGGGCGCGGGCTTTCGCCAATCGTGCTCCCCGATGTAGCCGGCGACTGTTCCTTGCGGATGATACGGACAGAAGCGGAGGTCGTCGATCCGCGCGCCGTCGCGGGCGAGTTCCTCGCGCATCCAGCCGTGCAGGTTGTTCACGTCGTCCTCGGTGAAGAGGCCGCGCGCGACGCCAGACTGGTTGGTGAAGACGAACACAAAATAGCCAGCCTCGTTGAGACGGCGAATGGCCTTGGCGACGTTGGGCATCCAGCGGATGCGGTCTCGCGTGCCGATATAGGCGTCGTCATGGTTGATGACGCCGTCGCGATCGAGGAAGGCGGCAGGTTTGGCGGGGCCGCTGTTAGACATTTGCCTGCGTCCTGGTCAGCACATCCCTTGCAATCGCTACCACCTCGCTCGCGGCGATATCCCGCATGCAGCGATGGTCGTTCATCCTGCAGGTCGTGTTCTGGCACGGCTGGCATGCCAGTACGCTCTTGGTCTGCACCACGGTTGCGGCGAGGCCGTTGAGGGGCGCCCACAGGTATGGGCTGGTCGGGCCGAAGATGCCCATGGTAGGCGTGCCGAGCGCGGCTGCGATGTGCATCAGGCCTGAATCGTTGGAGATGGCAACGCCCGCCGCGGCCATGGCCAGCACGCCGTTGCGCAGGTCGTTACCGGTGAGGTCGCGGACCTCAGAGCCGCCGGCCGCGACGATCTCCTGGGCAAGCCCCTTTTCTGCGGGACCCCCGACCACCCAGACGTCGAGGCCGCGTTCGACCAGCAGGCGAGCGGCCTCGGGATAATAGGTCCAGCGCTTGGAGACGCCGACCGATCCTGGCGCGAGGGCGACGGCGGGACGGGCGCTGAGGCCATTGGCCTTGCGCCAATGAGCGATCTCCTCAGTGGGAACGCGCAATTGCGGCACCGGCCATTCCCCCGGCAGGGGGGCGCCGTCGGGCTGGGCGAGGGCGGCGTTCTTGTCGATGAAGCGGGGCAGCTTTTTCTCCCCCCAACGCCAGCGATTGAGCAGGCCAAACCGGAACTCGCCCACGAAGCCGATCCTTTCAGGGATGCCGGCCAGCGCAGGCGCGATGGCCGCCTTCCAGGTCCGCGGCAGCACCAGGGCGGTGCCGTAGTTCCGTTTCCGTAAAAGCTTCGCCAAGCCGAGTTGGCGGGCGACGGCGAGACGGCCGCGGGGCAGGTCCCAGACAACGCCCTTCCGCACGCCGGGCATGTAATCGACCAGCGGGGCGCAGAGCGATGTGGTCAGGAGGTCGACCGGCCGATTCGGCCAGCGCTCCTTCAGGACCCGCACGACGGTGTGATTTCGGACGAAATCGCCGATCCACATGTATGGAACGATTAGGATCGGGCGGGTGTCGCCCCGGTCTGCATTCTCGCTAAGTTGCGAATCAAGATTCATTCGTTAACGGGCCGAAGGCGTGCTGATGGTGGCGTCGGGTTAGCCGCTCCGGAGCGGCAGGTAAAGCGGACCAAGGGCCCATCCCGAAACTGCTTACACTTTGGCGGATCATGCGCTACGGCAGGACCGGGCCGCAAATATCGGGCAGGGAATTTCGGAATGTTGCTGGTGACCGGGGGAGCCGGTTTTATCGGGTCGAATGTCGTGGCCGCGTTGAACGATGCCGGTCGCAGCGACGTGGTGGTCAGTGATTTGCTTGGCAACGACGGCAAGTGGCGGAACCTCGCCAAGCGCCAGCTTGTCGATATCGTCCCGCCAGCCGAGCTGCTCGATTGGCTGAAGGACCGCAAGCTGGATGCAATGATCCATCTCGGGGCGATTTCCGCGACCACCGCGACCGACGGTGACCTCGTGTTCGAAACCAATTTTCGCACGTCCATGCGACTGCTCGATTGGTGCACGGCGGGCGCGGTGCCGTTCATTTACGCCTCCTCCGCGGCGACCTATGGCGACGGTGAGGCAGGTTTTGACGACGACGCTTCGGTCGTCGCATTGAAGAAGCTGCGGCCGATGAATCTCTACGGCTGGAGCAAGCACATGTTCGATCTCGCGGTCGCCGGGCGTGTCGCGAACGGCGATCCGCTGCCGCCGCAACACGTGGGCTTGAAATTCTTCAACGTGTTCGGGCCCAACGAATACCACAAGGGCTCGATGATGAGCGTGCTGGCGCGCCGCTTTGACGACGTCAAGGCGGGCCGCGTCGTGCAGTTGTTCAAGTCGCATCGCGAGGGCATCGCCGACGGCGATCAGCGCCGCGACTTCATCTATGTCGATGACGTCGTGCGCGTGATTATGTGGCTGCTGGCCACGCCCGCGGTGTCTGGGCTGTTCAATGTCGGCACCGGGACGGCGTGTAGCTTCAAGGACCTGATGCTCGCCGCTTACGCAGCGCTCGGCACCAGGCCCAACATCGAATATATCGACATGCCCGAGCAGATCCGCGGCGCCTATCAGTATTTCACCCAGAGCAAGGTCGATCGTCTCCACCGCGCCGGCTATAACGGCGGCTTCACGACGCTCGAGGACGCGGTGAAGGCCTATGTCGGGGATTACCTCGACCGGCCCGACCGCTTCCGCTGAGGCCTTTAATCATGCCGACGCCCATTCTCGATTTCGACGCCCTTGCGCAAACGATCTCCGGCCGCACGGTGCTGTGCATCGGCGACATCATGCTGGACGAGTTCGTCTATGGCGAGGTGTCGCGGATTTCGCCGGAAGCGCCGACGCCGGTCATCGCGGCACAGCGCAGCGAGCTCCACATCGGAGGTGCCGGCAACGTCGCGCGCAATGTCGCCTCGCTCGGCGCGCGCTGCATCTTCGTCGGTCTCGTCGGCGAGGACGATGCGGGTGCGCGGCTCAAGGCCGCGTTGGAGGATCATGCCGGCATCGAGAGCGTGCTGGTGTGCGATCCCTCGCGTCCCACCACGCGAAAGGCTCGCTTCGTCTCCGAGCACTTCTCCACGCACATGCTGCGGGCCGATTGGGAGCAGGCACAGCCCGCGTCCGAAGAGGTCGAGGCCAAGTTGATCGAGGCGATCCTGCCGCAGATCGCGCGGGCCGATATCGTGCTGCTGTCCGATTACGCCAAAGGCGTGCTGACCGCGCGCGTGATCCGCCACACCATCGATGCGGCGCGACAGGCGGGCAAGCCTGTGATTGTCGATCCCAAGAGCCTGAACTGGGCGATCTATCGCGGCGCCACGCTGCTCACGCCCAACCGCAAGGAATTCGCGGAAGCCACCCGCAGCCGCGCCGACACACCGCAAAGTATTGTCGATGCCAGCGAGGACGTGATGCGGCTCGCCGATTGCGAGGCGATCCTGGTGACGCAGGGCGAGCACGGCATGACGCTGGTCCCGCGCAAGGGCGAGGCCGTTCATGTGCCTGCGTTTCCGGTGAAGGTGCGCGACGTCTCCGGGGCCGGTGACACCGTCGCGGCGGCGCTGTCGGTCTCGCTCGCCGCCGGTGCGGATTGGGATACGGCGCTGCGCGTGGCGAGTGCGGCGGCCGCTGTCGCCGTCGGCAAGCAGGGCACCGCGAGCGTGAGCGCGGCCGAGCTGCGGCGCAAGATCCTGCCGCATGCCACGCTCGCGGCCGAGGAGAAGGTCGTGGGCGCGCCCGGTGCGCTAGAGGAAAAGCTTGCCGAGTGGAAGCGGGAGGGTTTGCGCGTCGGCTTCACCAATGGCTGTTTCGACATCCTGCATCCCGGCCACGTCAAGGTGCTGACCGCGGCGCGCGCTGCCTGCGATCGCCTGATCGTCGGTTTGAACAGCGATGCCTCGGTGCGCCGATTGAAGGGCGCGGATCGTCCGGTCCAGGACGAGCGCGCGCGCGCCGAAGTGCTGGCCGCGCTCGAAGCCGTCGATCTCGTCGTCATCTTCGAGCAGGACACGCCGATCGACCTGATCACGCGGATCACGCCGAGCGTGCTGGTGAAGGGCGGCGACTACTCCCGCGAGCAGGTGGTCGGCTACGACGTCGTCGAAGCCGCGGGCGGGGTGGTCGTGCTGGTCGACATTTTGCAAGGTTTCAGCACGACGGCGCTGGTCCATCGCGCGCGGGGAGGGGGCAAGTGACGGACCAGCTGACGGCGCTGGAGCGGCAAACGACCGCCCACATGCTGTGGCGGCGTTTGCGCAGCCCTGCGGCGTGGAGCGAGACGGCCGACCTGTTCGCGATTCTCACCGTCGCCTCGCTGCCATGGTCGACTTCGCTCGCGGCGATCTTCAACGCCGCGTTCCTGCTCTGCATGGTGCCGTTCCTCGACGTCAGGGCCTTCCTGCAATCGCTGACGCGTCCGATCTGCGCAGCACCGATCGCACTGTTCCTGCTCGCGCTGGTGGGAACGTTGTGGTCGGATGCAGCCTGGGGCGTGCGCCTCTATGCCGTTGGCCCGACGGTCAAGCTGCTCGTGCTGCCCATGCTGCTCTACCATTTCCAGCGCTCGCCGCGCGGGAAGTGGATATTCATCGCCTTCCTGGTGTCATGCGCGCTCCTGTCGGTGATGTCCTGGCTGGTCGCCTTCTATCCCGGCCTGTCGCTGAAACCATACGACTCGCTCGAGCGCGGCATCTTCGTCAAGAACTACATCGATCAGAGCCAAGAATTCACGCTGTGTGCGGTAGCACTCGCTTACCCTATACTGGTTCTGTTGCGCGAGAAGCGCTACTGGATCGCTGGCCTGCTGGCCGCGCTAGCGCTGAGCTTCCTGATCAACATGGTCTTTGTGGTGGTGTCGCGCACCGCGCTGGTCACCGTACCCATCATGCTCGCCGTGTTTGCGTTGCGTCATTTGAGCTGGCGCAGCGTCGCGATTATCGCCGCGACGCTGGTCGCTTGTGCCGCTATCGCCTGGCAGGCCTCGCCGCAATTGCGCAAGACTGCCGATACCTTCGTCAGCGACTATATTCGCTACAAGGAAAAGGGCGAGGCGACCTCGCTTGGCCTTCGGCTCGAATTCTGGCGGAAGTCACTGGGATTCTTTGCCGAGGCCCCTATCAAGGGGCATGGTACCGGTTCCACGCGCGGATTGTTCGAGCGGGCGAAAACGGGAACTGACTACCAAGCCTCGGCTGAGGTGATCGGCAATCCGCACAACCAGACGCTCAACGTCGCTGTGCAATGGGGCGTCATCGGCGTCGCTGTTCTTTATGCGATCTGGATCCTGCATCTCCTGCTACTTCGTGGTTACGGGGTGGCGTCCTGGATCGGCTTCCTGGTCGTGGTGCAGAACATCTTTACGTCCCTGTTCAACTCCCATTTGTTCGACTTCCACGAGGGCTGGATGTACGTCATCGGGGTCGGCGTTGCCGGCGGCATGGTGATCCAGACGCAACGGTCGGCGGCGAAGGCGGGGGAAGCCGGTTCCTGAACGACTGCGCTGCTGGCAAGTCCGGTCGATATGGGCTATCAGCGCGGTGAGGTTGTATTTCACGGGATATTTGCCGGTCGCCGGATGACGCGTCTTTCGCATCTCTCTTTGCGCAATTTTCTGATCGCGCTCCATGACCTGCTGGCAACAACGGCGGCGCTCTTCGCGGCCTTCTACCTTCGATTCGAGGGTGGCGCGGGCTTCTTCGACCGTTTGCCGCTATTGTACCAGATTCTGCCCTATTTTCTCGCGTTCAGCGTGGTGGTGTTTTTCGCCTTTAACCTGACTACGGCGAAATGGCGCTTCATCTCGCTGCCGGATGCCATGAACATTATCCGGGTCGCGACCGTTCTGACGCTGGCGCTGCTTGTGCTCGACTACATCTTCGTTGCACCCAATGTTCGCGGCACTTTCTTCCTCGGCAAAGCGACGATCGTCCTCTACTGGTTCCTAGAGATCTCCTCCCTCAGCGCTTTGCGGATGGCCTATCGCTATTTCCGCTACACGCGGGTGCGGCGCAATGCCCGGATTGAGGATGCCGCGCCGACGCTGCTGATCGGCCGAGCCGCGGATGCGGAGGTGCTTCTGCGCGGGATCGAGAGCGGGGCGATCAAGCGGATCTGGCCGGTCGGCGTGTTGTCGCCATCGAGCTCGGATCGCGGGCAGTTGATCCGGAACCTGCCGGTGCTGGGCGGCATCGACGATATCGAGGACGTTGTCGGCGACTTCACCAAGCGTGGCAAGGCGATCACGCGCGTGGTCATGACGCCCTCGGCGTTCGAGCCGGAGGCCCATCCGGAATCGATCCTGATGCGGGCGCGCAAGTTGGGTGTGATCGTCAACCGTATGCCCTCGCTCGAGAGCGGCGACACGCCGCGACTCACCGCGGTCGCTGTTGAGGATCTGCTACTGCGGCCGAGCGAAAAGATTGACTATGCGCGGCTCGAGGCCCTGATCAATGGGAAAGCGGTGATCGTCACCGGCGGCGGCGGCTCGATCGGCTCGGAGATCTGTGAGCGTGTCGTCGCCTTGGGCGCCGCGCGGCTCCTGATCCTGGAGAATTCCGAGCCGGCGCTCTACGCGGTCACCGAGACGCTCGCCGCGCACGGCAAGGGGGCTGCGATCGAGGGACGGATTGCCGACATCCGCGACCGCGAGCGCGTGCTGCGGCTGATGGCCGAGTTCAAGCCTGACATTGTGTTCCACGCGGCCGCTCTCAAGCACGTGCCAATCCTCGAGCGCGACTGGAGCGAGGGCGTCAAGACCAATATCTTCGGCTCGATCAACGTGGCCGACGCCGCGCTCGCCGCAGGAGCCGAAGCCATGGTGATGATCTCGACCGACAAGGCGATCGAGCCGGTGTCGATGCTGGGCCTGACCAAGCGTTTCGCCGAGATGTACTGCCAGGCGCTCGATCATGAACTCGCGGCGGTCGGCAGCAGTGCAAAGCCGCCGACGCGGCTGATCTCGGTTCGATTCGGCAATGTGCTGGCCTCGAACGGCTCTGTGGTGCCGAAGTTCAAGGCCCAGATCGAAGCCGGCGGCCCGGTGACGGTGACGCATCCCGAGATGGTTCGTTACTTCATGACCATCCGCGAGGCCTGCGACCTCGTGATCACGGCGGCCACGCACGCGCTCGGCACGGAGCGTCCTGACGTTTCGGTCTATGTGCTCAATATGGGCCAACCGGTGAAGATCGTCGATCTCGCCGAGCGCATGATCCGTCTCTCTGGCCTGCAGCCCGGCTACGACATCGAGATCGTGTTCACGGGGATGCGGCCGGGCGAGCGCCTGCATGAGATCCTGTTCGCTTCCGAAGAGCCGACCCGCGAGATCGGCGTTGCCGGCATCATGGCGGCGCAGCCGAACGAGCCGCCGATGCAGACCCTACGCAAATGGATCGCCGCGCTCGACCAAGCGATCGCGCGCGACGATCGCGCGACCATCAGGACCATCCTGAAGGATGCGGTTCCCGAATTCGGGTCGACCGCGGCCTGATCATGCAGCCGCAAGATCTCGGCAGGATCGTATCGCGTGCTCCGCCGGATCCGAGCACGACCGCGGGGATCAGGGCCGAGATCGCCTGCCGCTTCGCCACCGAGCGTGAGGTATAGGTGCTGTCGGGTTCGCCGGGTGTGCCAGCGGTGACGGCGGAGAATCCGTTCCGCAAACGGCTCGCGGGGCGCTTCAGCCTTGGCTGTCGGGTAATGTCGGTTTCACCCATGATCCTGAGATCGTATTTGAGACACCACGCTGCTCGAGAATGAGGAGGAGATTTAATCCCTGCTCTCGGCTGGGGTATCGGCTTCGAGCGGCTGAAACAGCTGCAGGCCGATGCGAACCGCTCAAATGTCTCGTTCGTGGGGCGGGTCGACGATTGCGAGCTCGAGGCGTTCCTCGCCGCGGCCGACCTCCGGATCGTCCCGTATCGCAAGGACGTTGCTGGGGTGTCGGTGCCGAGCCGGTTCTATAATCTGGTGGCGGTCGGCTAACCGGTCGCGCTGGTCTCCGAGCCCGAGGCCGCGGTGACGGTGGTGGAGAACGGGCCTCGGCTGGGTGGTGACACCCGGCCGCGCCGATTAGCTCGCTGCGGCCATCCGTGCGGCGTCCGGCTCGAGTGGTGGCGAGATCGCAGAGTATGCGGTGAAAGTGGCCGCAAGCTTCGACCGCGTCACCGCATTGAATGCTTATGCCGCCCTCATTGATGAATTGCTGGTCAGCCCGAAACGGGCGAAGAAGCGCTGAGCTTGAGCGATCCGGTTGTGATGAAGGGCTGCGACTGGCGCTGGCGGCTCAGCACGCTTTTCGGCGGGAGAACCGCCGCAGCGTGACCGTAATCGCAATCGCGCCCACCAAGAGCGCCATCAACGTGGCCGCCGGCCGGTCGGCGAGAACTGTGACGATCGCAAGCGCCGCCAGCACGACGTTGAGCGCAAATACCTCACCGATGACCCGCGAAACCAGAAAGCCGTTGTCGGTGGCGCGCTGATAGAAATGCGAGCGGTGAGCCGACCAGAACTGCTCGCGCCGGGCGATGCGGCGGAACAGGGTAATCGTGGCATCCGCAAGATAATAGGCCGGCAGCAGCAGTGCCGCAGCAGCCTGTCCGCGCCAGGCAAGCTCGAGCAGGCACCAGCCGAGCAGAAGCCCGATCGGCAGGCTGCCGACATCGCCTAGAAACACCTTGGCGACCGGCCTGTTGAACGGTGCAAACCCGAGCATCGCGCCGCACAGCGCGGTTGCGATCAACACCGCCGGCCACGGCAATTCGTCCAGCAGCCCGAGCAGCAGCAAAGCGGCGGCGATTGGCACTACCTCCGCTACCGTCATCAGGTCGAGCCCGTCCATGAAGTTGACGAGGTTCACGAACCAGATGCCGGCGAGCACGATCAGGACGCGCTCCAGCACGAGCGGCAGTGTCAGTATGATGCGCGCATCGTCGGGCGCGGTGAACACGATGGCGCCGACGCAGGCGGCTTGCAACACGAGCCGTAGCAGCACCGGCAGCGAGACGATATCGTCGGCGAATCCGACCAGCGCGATCACGATCGTCGCAACGACCAGCATCAACGGGATCGCCACGTTCGCCGAGATTGCCCAGGCCGATGCCACGATGATTGTCGCCGATATCACGGCGATGCCAGCGCCTTGCGGGGTCGGGATGCGATGCGAAGAGCGGGCATTCGGCCGCGCCAGCGCGTAGCGCTGGAGCAGGGGCCGGCTGATCCAGGTGATGAGTGCCGACATCAGCGCGGCGATCACAAGGGCAACCATCGTGGGCACGATCGTGGGCGCAGTCACTCCGGCACCCCGAGCTGCGCCGAGCCCTGCGCGGCCTTTTCCGCGCTCAGGATCCAGACCAGGCCGCCGAACGCGCCGACGACGAAGAAGACCGCGCCGAACAGCAGCGAGATGTTGACGCCTTCATTGGCGGCGAGCCCGGCGAAGCCGAAGGCCAGCCCCATGCTCGCCTCGCGCACGCCCCAGCCGGCAATCGAGATCGGCATCAAAGTGATCAGCATCACCGGCGGGACCAGCAGGAAGACCTGGGCGAAGGTGACGGGGGCTGCGATCGACTGCACCACGCACCAGGCGATGACGACGGCAAGCACGTGAACCAACAGCGACAGGACCGCGATGGCAGGTCCGCGCGTGCGGCTGAAGATGACGCGGTTGGCGATCACGGCGCAGGCATGGATGTGGTGGGTGGCCCACCAGGTCTTCAGCCACGACCATTTCAGCGCGCCGAAGATCAAGAAGCCGATGCCGCCGGCAAGGGCTGCGAAGTCGACCAGCAGCAGCGCCGAGCGGCCGCTCGGATCGGTGATCAGCTGATAGCTCCAGGGCAGGCTTGCGACGATGAGGATCGCGAGCGCGACGAGACCGATGGCGCGGTCCACGAAGATCGAATAGGTCGCCGCACGCCATCCGGCACCGGCGCGCGCCACCAGCCAGAGCCGGACCGCGTCGCCGCCAATCGCCGACGGCAGCGTCTGGTTGAAGAAGGAGCCGATCACGTTGTAACGCATGGCGCGGCCAAGCTCGAGCGGCGCACCGCATTCGGCGCTGATCTCGCGCCAGCGCAGCACGCCGACGAAGATCTGCAGAAACGTGACCGCGATCGCGACCCCGATCCAGACCAGGCTGGTCGCAGTGAAGCGCGACAACAGCTCGGTGAGGTCGACCTTGCGCAGCGCCAGATAGAGCAGCGCCGCTGAGATCAGGATTTTGGCCGTCGACAGCAGGATTCGGCGCATCTCGCCCGCGGGGTTTGCAAGGATTGGAGGCGACCCGACGCTAGGCGCCGAATTCGGCCGCTTTGGTATGGTTTTGGCGCCGATCTTGCAATAGCGGTTATCAGAAGCGGTTAGCAGAAGCGGCCACGAAAGCTGAGGACTAGCCTCTCGATATCGGCTAAAAGGCGCGCGGCAGGCCTTTAGGCGCCGCGCTTCACCTGTCTTGACGCCGCGGCCCGTGTAGCATCCAAGCCGATCGCACGGGGCCCACAGTTTGCCGCCTGGTATCGGGACGACTTCCAAGGTTCGAGATGACGATGGACAAACGTATCATCCCCCTGATCATGTGCGGCGGCGCCGGCACGCGGCTGTGGCCGGCCTCGCGCGAGGTACGGCCGAAACAGTTCCTGCCCCTGTTCGGCGCGCGCTCGACCTTCCAGGACACGCTGCTGCGCGTCTCCGACGCGGCGCTGTTCGACCGACCGATCGTGATCACCAACGCGGCCTACCGCTTCATGGTGCTCGAGCAGCTCGCCGAGATCGGCATCGAGGCCGACGTGATCCTCGAGCCGATGCGACGCGATTCCGGCCCCGCAATCGCGGCCGGCGCGGCATTTGCGCAAAACCGCACCAGTGAAGCGATCGTGCTGGCGCTCGCCGCCGACCACGTCGTGCAGGACAACGCCGCCTTCGTCGCGGCCTGCCGCGAGGGCCTCGCCGCCGCGAGCCTGGGGCGCATCGTCACCTTCGGCGTCAAGCCGGAGCGGCCGGCGACCGAATATGGCTATATCAACCCGGGCGAGGTGATCTCAGGTGAGGTGCGCGCGGTCGCGCGCTTCGTCGAGAAGCCTGACGCGGCGAAGGCCGCCGACTACGTCAATTCGGGCTATCTCTGGAACAGCGGCAACTTTATGTTCCCCGCAAGCCTGCTGCTCGACGAATACCGCAAGGTCGATGCGGCAAGCGTCGACGCCGTGTCCTCGGCGGTTGCCCATGCCGGCCGCGATCTCGGCTTCGTCACGCTGGAGCCCGAGGCGTTCGGCGCCGCCAAGGCGATCTCGATCGACTATGCGGTGATGGAAAAGACCTCGCGCGCGGCCGTGGTGCCGGTGTCCTGCGGCTGGTCCGACGTCGGCTCCTGGCATGCGGTATGGGAATTGTCGGAGAAGGACGCGCAAGGCAACGCGGCGCACGGCCCTGCCGTGTTCGAGGACTCCCGCAACTGCAACGTCACCACCGATGCCGCGCTGGTCGCGCTGGAAGGCGTCGACGATCTCGTCGTGGTCGCGACCGCGGATGCCGTGCTGGTCTCGCGCCAGCAGGATGCCAACGGCCTCAAGCGTCTCGTCACGAAACTGAAGGCGGTCGCGCCGAAGGTCACCGAGGAGCATCTCAAGGTGCATCGTCCCTGGGGCAGCTATCAGTCGGTCGACAATGGCGAGCGTCATCAGGTCAAGCGCATCGTCGTGAAGCCGGGCGGGCGATTGTCGCTGCAGAAGCATCACCATCGCGCCGAGCACTGGATCGTGGTCCGTGGCGCCGCCCGCGTCACCGTCAACGACACCGTGAAGACAGTGCACGAAAACGAGTCGATCTACATCCCGATGGGCGCGGTGCACCGGATGGAGAACCCCGGTAAAATCATGCTGGAACTGATCGAGGTCCAGACCGGCTCCTATCTCGGGGAAGACGACATCATCCGGATTGAAGACGACTATCAAAGGTCGTAACCAGCGAATTCCGAATCACGCGATCTGGGCCCAAAAGCACTCCGTTTTGGTGCTAAGGCTCGGGGAACGTGTAATTTTTTGAATCAAATCGTGTCCGGTCAATCAGGCCGGTATTCGCCACATCTGTGGCGACCGTGCTAGAAGCGGCCCGGGGATTTGCGGTGAATCGGGGTTCGATCAGATGAGTTCCAAGGGATCACAACCGGCCAAGGCCGGCTTGCGCGTCGGCGTCATCGGCGCCGGCGTGATGGGCAGCAACCACGCGCGCGTGCTCGCGGGCCTGCCCGGTGTCAGCCTGGTCGGAGTGGTCGATCCGTCGCCGGCACACCGGACGCGCGCCACCGAGCTCGCCGGCTGCAACAGCTTCGAGACGCTGGACCAGCTCTTCGCCGCGGGGGTCGATGCCGTCACCGTGGCGGCGCCGACCCATCTGCATCACGAGGTCGCGCTCGCCTGCATCGCCAAGAACATCCACGTGCTGGTCGAGAAGCCGATCGCCTCGACGGTGGAGGAGGGCCGTGAGATCGTCGCCGCCGCGCAAGAGGCCGGCGTCACGCTGATGATCGGTCATGTCGAGCGCTTCAATCCGGCGGTCGCCGCCGTCAAGCAGGCGATCGCTGGCGAGGACATCCTCTCCATCGCGATCACGCGAGTCGGCCCGTTCCCGCCGCGCATGTCCAATGTCGGCGTCGTCATCGACCTCGCCGTGCACGATATCGACCTGATCCGCTGGTTTACCGAATCCGACATAGTCGAGGTGCAGCCGCAACTGTCGAGCGCAGTCGCCGAGCGCGAGGACATCGCGCTGCTTCAATTCCGCACCGCCAGCGGCGTGCTCGCGCATATCAACACCAACTGGCTGACGCCGTTCAAGGCACGCAGCGTAACGGTCGCGACGCGCGGCAAATACGTGATGGGTGATTTGCTCACGCGCCAGGTCACCGAATGCTTCGGCTTCAAGCCCGACGGCAGCTATTCGATGCGGCATCTGCCTGTTGGCCATGACGAGCCGCTTCGTGCCGAGCTGATCGCCTTTCTCAAGGCGGTACGCAATGGCGAGACGCCGGCGGTCACCGGCGATGAAGGCGTCGCCAGCCTAGAGATCGCAACGCAGTGCCTCGAGACGCCGTCGCGCCCCGCGGCCAAATCGCCCGCCCTCAAGGGGCCGCGCCGCGTCGCCGGCTGAACCTTTCCATGTCGACCATTCGAGAAGGTGCCAAGAGCCAGGCCATGAACCAGCATCTGCGGTCCGAACCTATTCCGTTCATCGACGTCGCCTCGCAGCGCGTCCGGCTCGGCGCCTCGCTCGATGCCGCCGTCAAGCGCGTGATGGATCATTGCCAGTTCGTCAACGGCCCCGAGGTTTTCGAGCTCGAAAAGCAGCTCGCGGCCTATTGCGGCGCCAAGCACGTCATCGCCTGTGCCAGTGGCACCGATGCGCTTCTGATGGTGTTGATGGCAAAGAATGTCGGTCCCGGCGATGCCGTGCTGTGTCCGTCGTTCACCTTCATCGCAACCGCCTCGCCGGCGGCGCGGATGGGCGCAACGCCTGTTTATGTCGACGTGGACGAGACGACCTTCAACATGAGCCCGGAATCGCTCAAGCGCGGCATTGCGAGCGCGCGCAAGGCCGGGCTGAAACCAGTCGCGGTGATTCCAGTTGATCTGTTTGGGCAACCCGCCGATCACGATGCCATTGCCGAGATCGCCAGGGCTGAAGGCCTGTTCGTGATCGACGACGCTGCGCAAGGTTTCGGCGCAAGCTACAAGGGCCGCAAGCTCGGCACTTTCGGCCTCGCCACCACGACCAGCTTCTTCCCTGCAAAACCGCTCGGCTGCTTCGGCGACGGCGGCGCGATCTTCACCGACGATGACGACCTTGCTGCGACGCTGCGCAGCATCCGCGTGCACGGGCAGGGCGTCGACAAATACGACAATATCCGCCTCGGCCTGACCGGCCGGCTCGACACCATGCAGGCCGCCGTCCTGATCGAGAAGCTGAAGATTTTCGACGACGAAATCGCCGCCCGCAACAGGGTGGCCGAGCGCTACGCGCGCGGCCTGTCCAATGTGGTGACGGTGCCGCGGCTTAGCCCCGGCAACACTTCGGTCTGGGCGCAGTACACCATCCGCCTTCCCGAAGGCACCGATCGCGACGGCTTCGCTGCCGCGCTGAAAGCCCAGGGCGTGCCGACCGCGGTCTATTACGGAAAGTCGATGCACCAGCAGTCCGCCTACAAGCAGTACCCGGTCGCAGACGGCGGCCTGCCTGCTTGCGAGCGCCTGTCGCAGGATGTCATCAGCCTGCCGATGCACGCCTATCTGACCGAAGCCGACCAGGAGCGAATCATCGCTGCCGTCCGCGGCGCGATCTCGGGCTGATTTTCTACCTCTCCCCTTGTGGGAGAGGTTGTCTCGCCGCGCTAGCGGCGAGACGGGTGTCTTTCTCCCCACGGAAGGTGCGGAGAGAAACCCCTCACCTGATTGAGTTTGCGTCCACTTGCGGTGCTGCCCTCTGCCACAAGGGGAGAGGCATAGTAATGCGCATCGCAAGATGCGATCGACCTCCATCCGATAAGTCTCTAAAACAGGCGCATGCTCGGACGCATCTTCACGGTTGGTGGTTACACGCTGCTGTCGCGGCTGACGGGATTTGCCCGCGACATCATGCTCGCGGCGATCCTCGGCGCCGGCCCCGTGGCGGACGCTTTTTTCGTGGCGCTGCGGCTGCCTAATCATTTCCGCGCGATCTTTGCCGAAGGCGCCTTCAACGCGGCCTGGGTGCCTGCCTATTCCCATGTCCATGGCGAGAAGGGGGAGGGGGCCGCGCATCTGTTCGCCGACCGCATCTTCACGCTGCTCCTGGCCTCGCAGGTTGTCTTGCTGATCGTCGCCTGGCTGTTCATGCCGCAGGCGATGAGCTTGCTTGCACCCGGCTTTTCCGACGATGCCGAGCAGCGCAGGCTCGCGATCGAACTGACCCGGATCACCTTTCCCTATCTGTTGCTGATCACGCTGGTGACGCTCTATGGCGGCATGCTGAACGTGATGCAGCGCTTTGCGAGCGCCGCGGCCGCGTCGATCTTCCTCAATGTCGCGATGATGATGACGCTGGCGCTCGCCGCCTGGTTTCCGACCGCGGGCCACGCCGCGGCCTGGGGCGTGCTGATCTCCGGGTTCATGCAATATTTCCTGCTCGCCGGCGATCTGGCGCGCCATGGCGGCCTGCCGCGCTTTGCGCCACCCAAGCTCGACGAGGACGTCCGCGGCTTCTTCAAGGCGCTGGGCCCCGCGACGCTGGGCTCGATGGGCACGCAGGTGGCGCTGTTCGCCGACACCATCATCGCGACCTTCCTGCCCGCCGGTGCGCTGTCGGCGCTCTATTACGCCGACCGCCTCAACCAATTGCCGATCGGCGTCATCGGCATCGCCATCGGTACGGTGCTGCTGCCGGAGATGTCGAAACGGATCACGGCCAACGACCATGACGGCGCGATGAAGGCGCAGCGCCGTGCCTTCGATTTCACGCTGCTGTTCTCGATCCCGTTCGTGGCGGCCTTCCTGACTGTGCCCGACGAGATCATGCGCGCGCTGTTCGCCCGCGGCGCGTTCTCCAAGGCCGACGCGGTCGCCGCCGGCGGCACGCTCGCGGCCTATGCCATCGGTCTGATCCCGTTCGTGCTGATCCGCAGCGCCGTCGCAACCTTCTATGCGCGCAAGGATACCGCGACGCCGGTCCGCGCCTCGTTGACTGGCATCGCCGTCAACGTCGCCCTCAAGGTCGCTCTGATGGGATCGTTGGCCCAGATCGGGTTGGCGCTCGCAACCGCCGTCGGGGTCTGGACCAATCTGCTGCTGGTGCTGTTCTTCGCGGTGCGGCGCGGCTTTCTCGTGCTCGATCGCGCTTGGCTGTTATCGCTCGCCAAATTCCTGCTGACCGGGATCGTCCTCGCCGCGGCCTTCTGGCTAATCGCGCGCTTTGGCAGCTCTGCGCTGCGCACGATGCATTTCCATGACGAGGTGACGCTGGTGCTATTGGCCGTCGGCGGCACCATCGTCTATGCGCTGGCGATACTGATCCTGTTCGGCCGCAGCTGGCTGGTCTCGCTGGTGCGTGGCTAGAGCAGGCAATCAGCTGACGCTCTGCACGACGGCCCGCTTCCTCCACATCTCCGTCAGGAGGCGTGCGACGAACGCGCCGGCTCGTATCGAAGGAGCTTCGATGAACCGATATGCCAGTGCTGCGATGCCGATCGCTACGACAAGTGACGTCGCCATCACGAACAAGTTGCCCCAGGTCTGCATTGGCACGATCGAGTCAGAATCGACCGCGACGAGGGCGCAGACATAGAAAATCGGCCAATGCACAAGGTAGAGGCTGAAGGAAATACGCCCGAGGAAGCGGAGCGGTGCGGTCGTGGTCCATTTCAGCATGTTGCTTGACGACACGACCGCACCCACCATCAGCGCGGCCGCGGTGGCGGAGACCAGAACAATGTGCACCGAATAGAACTCATCGTAGGAGCCGGCGATCTCCAGGCCAACCAGGCCTGAGATGAAGGCCATCGTAGCAAGCTGCTTTCGGCCGGCGAGCAGCGCGGCAAACTCCTTGACGAGGAAGCAGCCGAAATAGAACCAGAGCAGCGTTCGGTAAAGGCTGCTCGCGAGTAAGATCGTGATCACGGCGAACAAGGCCCACCGCCATCGCGGTTCGATCCTGCCGTGCGCCGCGACTGCGAATGGCAACACCAGGGATCCCAAGAGCTCCGGAAAGAGCGTCCAGGTCGGGCCATTCACCCGGTTGGAGCTGAGCAGCAGATTATCCCACAGATCCTGCCAGGTCGGTTGCGGCCAGAACAGGTGCTGGAAGCCGGGTGTGAGGCCGACCGGCGCCGGATCAAGGCGCAAGAGGCGCTCGCAGGCGAAGGCGAACAGCACCGCCGCTGCAAATGGTGGCAGCAGCCGGAACAACCGCCGCACCAGGTAAGGCCCGAGGCTGAGGTTGCGTTCGAGCGAGGCCCCGAGCACGTAGCCGCTCAGGACGAAGAAGAACATCACAGCCGCAGCCGGATTGGCGGCCAGCAGCACCGTGTTGAAGAACATGTGTTGCGGGTTGCCCGGAAAAACGTGCGTTGCGTGAAATATGCAGACCGTCAGGCAGGCGAGGCCACGCAGCGATTCCAGCCGAGGGTCGAATGGCGAGTTGGCGGGCGCGTCCACCCCTGTGAGCGGCGGCACGGTCATCGCGGAAGCGCGGCCCCGGATGTGAGCGTCTGCGGCTCACGACGGGCAGTGGCGAAATAGGTTGCCAAGTGCCATCCCGTGGCCCGAAGCCGTTGAAGATGGCTGACACCCGGCTTTGCAGCCTCAGAGCTGGAAAGGTGTCCGGTCATGCGAGGTCCCCGAGTCCCAAGGGTCCACATTAGATCCGAAGGTATGTAGCGCGGGTTAAATTAGAACCTGCAACTTGCCCGAATGTCAGCCGTCTCCGTCTCTGTTTAAAGCGCGTCATGCCCTACCGGGGCCTTCATCCCGTCCGCCGATCGCGGTATGATAGCAGTGTTCAGGTGCAGTCCTCGGGCAACAGATGCGATGAGGCAGTGACCATGGCATTCGGCCTTTCCACATCCAAATCTCGGATTGACGAATTTGTCACCGGCAATGCCGATCTGCTGATCCTGATCGGCCGCATCCTGCTTGCATGGGTCTTCGTTGGAAGCGCCTACGGAGCCCTCACCAACTTCAGTGGCTCAGTCGGCTATTTCCGCTCGCTGAACGTTCCAGCGCCGCAGCTGTTCACGATTATTACCGTCACTCTGGAAATACTGATGTCGATTGGTTTGATACTCGGCCTCGGTACGCGCTACTGCGCAATCCTGGTTTTTCTCTTTGTAATTTCAGCGACTGCAATAGCACATCGGTACTGGGAATATCCCGCCGGTCCGCAACAGATCGGGCAGTACAATAACTTCTTGAAGAACATCTCGATACTGGGAGGCGCTCTGCTGATCCTGATTACCGGAGGAGGCCGGTTCTCTCTCGATCGGAGGCTGGGAGGCTAGCAGCTGTTCATCCAGCCGCTCTCGTCGACCAATTCCTGGATGATCAGGAGCCGAGGCTCAAGCATCGTCGCTGCCTCACAGAGCCGAAGAGAGCGCTGAGCGTACCACGTGCACGCGTGGTCGTTCGTCTTCTTGCACCATCACGGCGCGCGCAGTCATGCCAGTTTGGCAGCAGGCGCGCCGTGCGGTAATTATTGCGTCACTTCGCCCTAAGCCTGAATGTAACCTCGAGCAGATGGCTGAGGAGTTTCGAGAGGGGCTTCAGGCGCTGCGCGGCGATCCCGAAAAGAAGCATTAGCCACGTCGCCAATGCGGCACACCACAATGCGCTTTCCAGTGTTTCGGGCATGGCAATACTCTTTCAAATATGTACTTGAAATGTGAGCAGTCTTGCCGAATGAAACCCGTGTGACAAGTCCTCCAAGAAGTGGCAACGGGCCGAAATGCACGGAAAACCGCCACCTCGCCATGACATTCGCCAAGGCTCGGATGGCTCGAGCGTTCGCGATAGCCACCAAGAATCGTTCTCTTGATCGGATTGCGCCAACGATTTGGTTGGTATCGGCTCTTTGCCTCAAGCTGCCTGTTGGCGAGAGTTGAACCCAGGCTACGAGCTCGACGCAAGGAGCTCGCGTCCGCTAGACACCGCCGCTTCGGGCCTTAGGTTAGCGAGCCGGAGCATTGCCGACGGGAAGTCGTCACGCTCAATGCGGAGCTTCGGCAAAAATGTTTCGAGCTAGGCCGCGCAGATCTTCAAGCTTCACTCGCAGGTCCCCAAGCTCCTTATGCAATTCGAGCCTCCGGCTACCCGTAGGACAGTTCGCGATCAGGGTGGCCGTCTGAAGAATGGAAATGTCGAGAAGGAGTATGGCGCGCCGAACGGCTTCTTCCAAACCGGGTCGGCGGCGTGTACCTGGAAATTCCACGACATTGTGCATGGCTAGGCCGGGTCCCTGTCAGGTTGCCAAATATCTGGCCGCCTTGAACAACTCGCTCCGCTGCGCGGATTCGGGAAGTTTGGCCAGCTCAGCTGCAAGCAGGTCGATCAGCTCGCCGCGTCTTTCCGGGTGCCTTTCCTTACTCAGCAGTTCTCTGAAGTGGATGACTTTTTGAATGGCCGGGGCGGTATTGTCCATCGCAGAACTCACGTCGTCTCTCCGTTTTGATCACTAAGACGATATGCTACTTTGCGTCGTCGGCGAACTGCCGTCCAAGATCGGATTCTGCAAAGTGTGCTCGATTTTCGCAGGGCTTTATTGAGCAATTCCCAGCTGAGCGAGAAAGAAAATGACCGCCGAACGAGAAGTTCGACGGTCAGTTTTTTTCCGTTGCGTGTGGCGAAACGATGGGGCGGCTGCCACAGCGACGAAAAGACAATCGTATAACTAGGTTATTCAAAGCTGGTCGGCTTTAGTTATCTTTACATTTATCTACCGCGGTGATGCGCTGGCACAACGATTCCGCATCGCCGGATTCTGCAAACATTGCTCAACGCCTGCATCGAAGCTCTCTTGATCCATATCAACTCAAGATGCGTTTCCCGACCCAGTATTATTGATTGCCCCCGTTTCGTGATTCCCAATGGATGAGATGGACTATCCCCTTAGCCGCTCTCCGGTTGTCCGCACTCGCGACCCGGAAGAGATGAGGAATGCGCTGAAGACGGTGTATGGGGCGACTGGATTTGCGGTCGCGAATTCAACCGATTTCGAAGCGGTGGCAAATTACCTAGTTTTACCTCACATCGGGCTCGGCTTTTGTGGATATGCTGCCAAAACAGAGGTCGAATTTCCCGAGGGCGATTTTGCAAGATTGCAAGTCGGCCTTAAGGGCAAAGCGGGCGTCGTTCTAGGCAACTCGACGACGCTGCCGGTGGACGAGCAGCACTCCGGCATAACCCCGGCGGGGCAGCCGGCTACCATCATATTCGAAGCTGGGTTCGAGCAGCTAATCCTTCGCATAAAAACGAGCGCACTGGAGAAGGCGTTAACGGCGCTCTTGGGGGCATCGCCTCGTGGGGCGCTCTTACTTGACCCCACCGCGGCACCTAAGCAGCCTGCGGCTCATCTGTTGCGCCAGCTCACCATGTTCTTGGCCGATCAGCTAAATTCAACGGCAGCGCAGTTACCTAAACCGACGCTAATCGAACTCGAGCAAGCGCTGATCATGACGTTCCTGTCGGCTCAGAGGCACAACTACACCGACATTTTGGATGGCCGCGCCACGGAGCCAGCGCCACTCGTAGTCCGGTTGGCCGAAGAGTACATCGAAGCAAATTGGGCTCGCGCGGTTGTCATCGAGGAGTTGGCATCCCAGACGAACACAAGTATTCGCAGCCTTTATGCGGCGTTCAAAAAGTATCGAGGATATTCGCCGATGCAATTTGCAAAGTCCGTTCGGCTCCGACACGCCAGAAGAATGCTCCTGGAAGGAAATCCGAGAACTTCCGTGTCTCAAATCGCCTTCAAATGCGGCTTCGGCAATTTAGGCCATTTCGCCAGTGACTTCCGACAAATGTTCGGAGAGCTTCCTTCGGAAGTTTTCGCGCGAGCGCGGAGTTGAAATAGAGCAACTGGCCCGCACTAGGCCTCGGCGCAGTCTCGGAGCACTCGCAAGCAAAGACGCAAGCCAGTCTTGATGTGGGTCAAACTGTCGGGGGACGAAGCGGTTAGGACTAAAACCTTACGAGCCAGCGTCGGAGCGGGACATGGTGAAATCTGGTGTGAAATCTTTGCTCATTGCCGGTCTTGCCGCTGGTTTCGGCGCCGCGGCCCAGGCTGAAGATCTCGATATCGGCAAATCAGAATTTCAGTCGTCGTGCGCGAGTTGCCATGGCACGGACGCCAGGGGCAAAGGACCGGTTAGCGACCAACTCAAGACATCGCCTCCCGATTTGACGATGCTGGCCAAGAACAACAACGGCGTGTTTCCCACGAATGCCATTTATGAAACCATAGATGGATCGAAGACAATTCCAGCTCACGGCACGCGCGAAATGCCGATTTGGGGGGAGCGATTCAACCCCATCGTCAAGTTGCCTCACTATGTTGATCCGTCTTATTGGAAGCTCGCCGGGGCGGAGCAAGACCCGGACCTTGTCGTGCGAAAACGCATCCTCTCTGTTGTCGATTATCTCAGTCGAATTCAGCAAAAATAATCGCTGATAAGGGGGGATGGTTTGCCCATCGCGTGATTTGCCCATCGCGCCTTAGCCAAGGCTCGCCTAAAAGATGTAGTCGATCTTTGCACAGCTCTTGATTACGCGCGGCCGCCGTGGTATTGGCGTCCGCATGATTAAATGCACGCGCAAAGTCAACTTCAACCACATGACCCGCTTCGGCTGGGCCGTGGAAGGAGTCGTGCGCTAGCAATTCGACGACGACATCTTTTCCACCAGGCCCCGCCGGCGTCGGACGGGGCCTTTTGTTTGGCCACGCTCCCTGCCGGCACAACAGCAGGAGCATGCGATGCCACCGCAACAGACGAACATTTCACCCGGGATCGGGGCCGATGCCGCAAGGCGCGGCCTCAATCTCTCCATCGCGCAGGCAAAGGACGCAATCGATCAGGCGTTGGCCGCGCGCCTCAAGGCTTCCGCCACGGCGCTGGACAAGGATGCTGCCGGGACAAATGCAGCATCGAGGCGGAGCGTCCTCGGTCTGCTCAAGCAAGCCTGGCTTGCTTTTCTGGCGCGGCGCCAGAACCCGCGGCTCACCGTGCACGACCTGAGCGACAGGGAGCTGCTGGATATCGGCCTGACGCGCGGCGAGGTCGACTACCTCTCGCCTCAGCGCGCCATCGATAATCTGCGAGACAGAACGCGGTATCTCTGGAACCGTGGCGGGATGTAAATGATCAACCGTAAAACATGGGCATGCGCTCTGAGAACAAGCGGCGCCCCGTGCGCTCGCTTGTTCTCAGGCGCGCGCCGCGGCGCTGATTTGGCAGCTTGTATCGGTCCGCTGGCCGGGACCGAGCGCGTCGAGGCGTCGTGGCGGAGTTCACAGGGATATGACCGAACTGCGGCCGTTTCGTCCGACCCCGCTGTGATAAGCGAGGCACGAGGCAATTTTTCGCGGGCCGTGCCGCTCTAAAGCCGTTTGCCTTGCCAGTTTTTCCACGGCAATATGCCGTCAAAACAACCATGAGAAACGGGAAGACAGAATGGCGGCTCCCATCAAGTTCGGCGTTGGTCAAAGCGTGCTGCGCAAAGAGGACGACGCGCTGATCCGCGGCAAGGGCCGCTATACCGACGATTACGCGCCGCAGGCCGCGCTGCGCTGCCTGATGCTGCGCTCGCCGCATGCGCATGCCAAATACACGATCGACGCCAGCCGCGCCCGCGCCCTGCCTGGTGTGGCACTGATCCTGACGGCCGACGACGTCAAGGATCTCGGCAATCTGCCGTGCCTGTTCAACCTCGAGACCGATCCGTTCACCGGCCCGCCTTATCCGATCCTCGCCAAGGACGAGGTGCGGCATGTCGGCGATGCCGTCGCCTTCGTGGTCGCCGAGACCATCGACCAGGCGCGCGATGCGATCGAGGCGATCGACGTCAAATGGAGCCCGCTGCCATCAGTGACGGGGGTCGTCAACGCCGTGAAGAAGGGCGCGCCGCAGGTCTGGCCGGATAAGTCAGGCAACGTGCTGTTCGACGTCTCGATCGGCGACAAGAAAACCACCGAAGCGGCGTTTGCCAAAGCGCATGCGGTCGCCGAAATCTCCATCGTTAATCCGCGCGTGGTCGCGAGCTTCATGGAAACGCGCGCGGCGGTCTGCGAATACGACGCCAGGAACGACCATCTGACACTGACCGTCGGCAGCCAGGGCAGCCATCGCCTGCGCGACATCCTCTGTCAGAACGTGCTCAACATCCCCACCGACAAGATGCGGGTGATCTGCCCCGATGTCGGCGGCGGTTTCGGCACAAAGCTGTTTCCCTATCGGGAATACGCCCTGATGGCGGTCGCGGCGCGCAAGCTGAGGAAGGCCGTGAAGTGGGCGGCCGATCGCTCCGAGCATTTCATGGGCGATGCGCAGGGCCGCGACAACGTCACATCAGCGAAGATGGCGCTCGCCGAGGACGGCAAGTTCCTCGCGATGGATTGCGACCTGATGGGCGATATGGGCGCGTATCTGTCGACCTTCGGGCCCTACATCCCGCATGGCGGCGCCGGCATGCTCCCGGGCCTTTATGACATCCAGGCCTTCCACTGCCGGGTGCGCACCATCTTCACGCACAGCGTGCCCGTCGATGCCTATCGGGGCGCGGGCCGGCCCGAGGCGGCCTATGTCATCGAGCGCCTCGTCGATGCCTGCGCGCGAAAACTCGACATGACGCCGGACGCGATCCGCCGCAAGAACTTCATTCCGCCGAAGGCGCTGCCTTACAAGACCGCGACCGGCAAGGTCTACGATTCCGGCGACTTCGCCGCGCATCTGAAGCGCGCGATGGAGATCGCCGCTTGGAAGGAATTTCCAAAGCGCGCCAAGGCGGCCAAGAAGCAGGGGCTGATCCGCGGCGTTGGGCTTGCGAGCTATGTCGAGGTCTGCGGCGTGATGGGCGAGGAGACCGCCAATGTGCGGCTCGACCCCAACGGCGACGTCACGGTCCTGATCGGCACGCAATCGAGCGGGCAGGGCCACCAGACCGCCTATGCGCAAATCGTCGCGGAGCAGTTCGGTGTTGCGCCCGAGCGGGTGCACGTCCGCCAGGGCGACACCGCGGAGATCGCCACGGGCCTCGGCACCGGCGGCTCGGCCTCGATCCCCTCAGGAGGCGTCAGCGTCGAGCGCGCCACCCGCGAACTCGGTCAGAAGCTCAAGGAGATCGCGGCGCAGGCGCTGGAAGCGAGCGCCGGCGACCTCGAGATTTCGGACGGCGTGATCCGCATCGCCGGCACCGACCGTTCGATCTCGTTCGCCGATCTCGCCAAGCGGCCTGGCGTCGACTCATCGAAGCTCAACGGCAGCGCGACTTTTGCCAGCGCCGACGGCACCTACCCGAACGGCACGCATGTGGCGGAAGTCGAGATCGATCCGGCCACCGGCATCATCAAAATCGTCAACTACGTGATCGTCGACGATTTCGGCAAGACCCTCAATCCGCTGCTGCTGGAAGGCCAGGTGCATGGCGGCGCCATGCAGGGCATCGGCCAGGCCTTGATGGAGCAGGTGGTCTATGGCGCGACCGACGGCCAGCTCATCACTGCCACCTACATGGACTACGCGCTGCCGCGCGCAGCTGATGGTCCGTCCTTCACGTTCGAGACCCACAACATCCCCTGCACGACCAATCCGATGGGCGTGAAGGGCGCGGGCGAGGCCGGCGCGATCGGCTCCTGTCCGGCCGTCGTCAATGCCATCGTCGATGCGCTCTGGCGCGAATACAAGATCGACCACATCGACATGCCGGCAACGCCGGAGCGGGTGTGGATCGCGATCAGCGAGCACCATCGCCGTCACAGCCTGTAAGGCGTGGCGCCTGCGGCGGGAATAATCGCCCGCCGCCGGGTTCTATCCAAGAACGATCTTCCCCAACTGTCTTGCGAGCCGGAGATACAGGCCGATGAAACGTATGTTGATTGTCGCGGGCACGCTTGTGCTGGGTGCGGGTGCCGTGATGGCGCAACAGGAGGTTGCCGTTCAGCAGGACAATCTGATGCGCTCGCAGGCCAAGAGCCTGTACACGGTCATCCTGAAGATGACCAAGGGCGACATTCCCTACGACCAGAAAGCCGTCGACGAGGCCATCGCCAATCTGGAGAAGGACGTCGCCAAGATTGCGAAGACGTTCGAGGTCAATCCCAAGCAGGACGTGGTCAACGCGACCTATGGCTCGTCGCCGAAGGTCTGGCAGCAGAAGGCCGATTTCGATTCCAAGATTCCGCCCGTGCAGAAGGCGCTCGCCGACGTCAAGGGCAAGATCCACGATGTTGCGAGCCTGAAGACCGCCTACACGGCGATCAACGACCGCTGCAACGATTGCCACGAGACGTACCGGCTGAAGTTGAAGTAGCGGTCGAATTCGTAGCCCGGATGGAGCGCAGCGCAATCCGGGTGAGCTGTCGAGGCCGATGCAGTTGTCTAGGATTGCGCTACGCTCCATCCGGCCTAGGTAGCGCGTCGTCAATTTCTCCTCGCACGCCCTGACGCATCGCCGTCAGAAGGACTATGTTTGCTTGCGCCGCGGCGTTGATGTCTCACGCTGTCAGGAGTTCCGACGCGCGGCGGCGATCTCAGGCAACAGCGAGACAGGCCATGGCAAAACCGTTCCCGTCGAAGACCCATATCGGCAACCATATGCTGCATCCGGAAACGCTGATGCTGACATATGGCTACGACCCGCAGCTGTCGGAAGGCGCCATCAAGCCGCCGGTGTTCCTGACCTCGACCTTCGTGTTCAAAACGGCCGAGGACGGGCAAGACTTCTTCGATTACGTCGCCGGCCGGCGCGAGCCGCCGGAAGGCATGGGAGCCGGGCTGGTTTATTCGCGCTTCAACCATCCCAACAGCGAGATCGTCGAGGACAGGCTTGCGATCTACGAGCGCACCGAGAGCTGCGCGCTGTTCTCTTCCGGCATGGCGGCGATCTCGACGACCATTCTCGCCTTCGTCCGTCCCGGCGACGTCATCCTGCACTCCCAGCCGCTCTATGGCGGCACGGAGACGCTGCTGACGAACACGCTCTCGCGCTTCTCGATCGGCGCGGTCGGCTTTGCCGACGGCGTCGACGAAGCCACGGTCAACCAGGCCGCCGAGGAGGCGATGCGCAAGGGCCGGGTCTCGATGATCCTGGTCGAGACCCCGGCCAACCCGACCAATGGCCTCGTCGACATCGCGCTGATGCGCCGCGTCGCCGACGGCATCGGCAAGACGCAGGGCCACACGCCGATCATCGCCTGCGACAACACGCTGCTCGGCCCGGTGTTTCAGCGGCCGATCGAGCACGGCGCCGACATCTCGCTGTACTCGCTGACCAAATATGTCGGCGGTCATTCCGACCTGATCGCGGGCGCAGCGCTCGGCACGAGGGCGGTCATGAAGGGCATCAAGGCGCTGCGCGGCGCCATCGGCACCCAGCTCGATCCACATTCCTGCTGGATGATCAACCGCTCGCTCGAGACCTTGAGCCTGCGCATGGAGAAGGCCAACAGCAACGCGCAATTGGTTGCGAATTTCCTGCGCGATCATGCCAAGGTGGCGAAGGTGCACTATCTCGGCCATCACGAGGAAACCTCGCCCTCGGGGCGCGTGTTCGCGCGGCAATGCCTCGGCGCTGGATCGACGTTCTCCTTCGACATCGTCGGCGGCCAGGCCGCGGCGGAGAAATTCCTCAATGCGTTGCAGATCTTCAAGCTCGCGGTCAGCCTTGGCGGAACGGAGTCGCTGGCCAGCCTGCCCGCCACGATGACCCATTCCGGCGTCCCCGCCGATATCCGCCGCAAGATCGGCGTGCTCGATTGCACCATCCGCCTGTCGATCGGCATCGAGAATCCGTCGGATCTGATCGCCGATCTCGAGCAGGCGTTGAGCGCGGCGTGAACGCGCTTCAATCCGGAATCGAAAAGGCCGGACGCATTGCTGCGCCCGGCCGTCGTATAAGAGGCCGCCGTGAACTTACTTCGTCACCTGGCCGCGGATTTCGCCCCCCGGGTTGGCCGCGGTGTGAATGTTGACGTAGAGCTTGCCGGCGAGGAGATCAGAGGCCTGCGCGTCGGTCAGCGTCGCCGAGCCTTCGACCGGGCTGTTGGCCGCGCCGGGAATCGGGATCGCGACGCCTGCGTTCTTGCCGGCCTCGGCGGGGCCGTGGAAATGGGCCGCGGTCGCGGGGCCGGAGAGGCCGGAATAGGTCAGCTTCCAGGAGAGCTTCTTGGTGGCAGCATCATAGTCGAGATCGGCCTTGCCGGTGCCGCTGCTGGTGGTGGCGGGGACTTCGGACTTGCCGTCCAGCGTCGCCTTCAGCTTCTCCGCGCTGGCCGGGCTTGCGAATGCGACGGCAGCCCCGAGGGCCAGCGTGGCAAAAAGCGCTTTGTTCATGAGTCTCTCCCTGTTGACGCCTGATTGCAGTCAAACTTGCAAACAGTGCGGCTCCGACTTTATTCCCGGATTACAATCACACCATCTAAATTATTCGTGGCTGGAGCCGCTGTGGGATGATCCGTAAAACGGCTTGAGTTCAACGGGATCCCGCAATGCTGCGACGAACAATTTTTGTCATTTTGATTGCTGCTGTCGCAGCCTTTGCCGTCTATTGGTGGCTGACCGCGCCGCCCGCGCTGGCCTTGCCGGCACCGACGCGCGGACCGGACCTTGCCAACGGGCAGGAGCTGTTCAACGCCGGCGGCTGTTCGTCCTGCCATGCCGTGCCCAACCAGCCCGATCGCCTGAAGCTCGGGGGAGGCCTCGCGCTCGGCTCGCCGTTCGGCACGTTCTATGCCCCGAACATTTCGCCTGATCCGACCGACGGCATCGGCCGCTGGAGCGAGGCCGAGTTCATCAATGCAGTGACGCGCGGCATTTCGCCCGACGGCACGCACTATTTCCCGGCGTTTCCCTACACTTCCTACCACATCGCCAAAGTCGATGATGTCCGCGATCTCTTCGCCTATTTGAAGACGCTGCCGGCGGTGTCGGGGCGGGTGCGCGACCACGACCTGCCGTTTCCCTTCAACATCCGCCGCAATGTCGGCATCTGGAAATTGCTGTTCATGGATGTCGGGCCGTTTGTGCCGGACGCAAAGCGTTCGGCGCAATGGAATCGCGGTCGCTATCTGGTGAACGGCTTCGGCCATTGCGCCGAGTGCCACAGTCCGCGCAATTTTCTCGGCGGCGTCATCGCCGCGCAGCGGTTCGCCGGCGGTCCCAATCCGGAAGGCGACGGCTGGGTCCCCAACATCACGCAGAAGGGCATCGGTGACTGGAGCGAGAAAGATATCGCCGACTTCCTCGAGACCGGCGACATGCCCGAGGGCGACAGCGCATCGGGCGCGATGCGGCCGGTCATCAAGAACCTCGCGCAGCTGAGGCCAGAGGATCGTGCTGCGATGGCCGCCTATCTGAAGTCGCTGGCGCCGGTCGACGGGCCGACGCCGCCCAAGCGCGCGACTCCGCCCAGCTAGCTCGCCCCGAACGCCTTGAAGGTGATGATCGTGAGCGTGTCCTGGATGCCCGGCAGCACCTGCACCTTCTCGTTGACGAAGTGGCCGATGTCGGTGTCCTTGTCGACATAGAACTTCACCAGCAGATCGTATTGGCCGGCGGTGGAATAGATCTCGGAGGCGATCTCGGCTTCGGCAAGCGCGTTGGCCACCGTGTAGGACTGGCCGAGCTTGCATTTGATCTGGACGAAGAAAGGAACCATTGCAGTCACTCCGAAGGCATCTCTTGCCGGCTAATAGGCCAAAACCGGCCTGATTTAGCAAGCCGCCAGATACCAGTCCTGTCCTAGGAGGTCACGGACGTCGCGGCAAATGCGTCCCTGAGCCGCTGGGCAAGCTCGGCCTTGCGATAGGGCTTGGTCAGGACGACCGAATGGGGCTGTGCGCGACCTTGCTCGACCAGGGTCTCCAGCGCATAGCCTGAGGTGAACAGGACCGGCAGGGCGGGCCTGATACGCCAGGCCTGATCGGCGAGCTCCCAGCCGCTCATCCCGCCGGGCATGACAATATCGGTGAACAGCAGGTCAATGCCGGGGTCGGCGCGCAGCCGCTGCAAGGCCTCCTGACCGTTGACGGCGGCGAGGACATTGTAGCCGAGCGCCTCCACCCGGAGGATCACCGATGAGCGCACGAACGGATCGTCCTCGGCGATCAGGATGGTCTCATGGCCGCGCGGTGCGGCCTCTTCGCTCTCCAGTACGTCGACTAGCGGCTGTCCGCCGCCGGCGCGCGGCAGATAGATCCGGACGGTCGTCCCCAGGCCTTGCTCGCTATAGATCGAGACATGGCCGTCGGATTGCTTGGCGAAGCCATAGACCATGCTGAGCCCGAGCCCAGAACCCTTGCCGACCTCTTTGGTGGTGAAGAACGGCTCGAAGGCGTGCTCGATCACCTCAGGCGTCATGCCGTCACCGTCGTCCGTGACCGATATCAGCGCGTAGGCGCCGGACGCGACTTCCGGGTGCAGGGCGCGATAGTCCTCGTCGATCGCGGCGAGCTCGGTGCTCAGCGTCAGACGGCCGCCTGACGGCATCGCGTCCTGCGCATTCAGCGCCAGGTTTAGTACGGCCGATTCCAGCTGGGAGCGGTCGGCAAAAGCCTTGATCGTGCCGGGCCCGAAGGCGGTGCTGATCTCGATATTCTCGCGCAGGGTGCGCTTGAACAGCTTGAGCATGGACAAGATGAGCTCGCGGCAATCGATCGTCTGCGGCCGCAACAGCTGCCGGCGGCTGAAGGCGAGCAGCCGCTGCGTCAGCTCCGCGCCTCGTTCACCGGACTGGCAGATATCGTCGGCGAACTGGCGCAGATCCGGCCGGGCCTTGAGCTGCTCGCCGAGATGCTCGGCATTGCCGATGATCACGGTTAGCAGGTTGTTGAAGTCGTGCGCGATTCCGCCGGAGAGCTGGCCGACGGTTTCCATCTTCTGCGCCTGCTGGAGTTGCTGCTCGGTCAGCTTGCGCGCGGTCAGATCGTGGATGATGCCGACGAAGATGAGCTCGCCGTCCTGCATGGCCTGGCCGACCGACAGGTCCATCGGAAAAGTCGATCCGTCCTTGCGCAGGCCGGTCGTCTCGCCGCCGGTCGCGAAGCCGGGGACCGGGCCGTCGGACCCGGCGCCGGCTCCGCCTGGCATCAGCACCCTGACGTTCCTGTTGATCACCTCTCTGGCCTGATAGCCGAACAACCGCTCGCAGGCCGGGTTGAACAGCAGGATGCGGTTCTGCGCATCGAACAGGATGACGCCGTCGACCGCGGTCTCGACGACCGCGGTGAGACGCGCCACGCTTTCGCGCATTGCGCGCTGTGCCTCTTCCACCTGCTTGAGCAGCTGCGTCGCGTCGCGGCGCTTGGTCTCCTCCTCCTCGAGCGCGGCCTGGACCTTCTGCAGCTCGAACGGGGAGGGGATCGTCAGGATCTTCGGCAACAGCGGCCAGAGTGCGGCCGCGGTGAAGATCGACGCGATCGCGGTCGCCGCCTTGACAAGGCCCTCGATGCCGTAGATCGGCACCCAGAGCGTGTAGATCGACAGCACATGCGTCAGCCCGCAGGCCATGATGAAGGCCGCGAATGCCCAAAAGACCCAGCCAAATTTGAGGTCACGCCGCTTGGTGACGAGGATCGCGAGCGCAAACGGGATCGAGAAATACGCAATCGCGATGCTGGCATCGGAGACGACGTGAAGCCAGATCAGCTCGGGTTCCCACAGCAGGCAGATGCCATGCGGCGAGAACATCGACGTGTCGAGGAGGCGTTGGAAAAAGGCCCACATGATACAGTCCGAGAGGGTTGCAGGCCGGGGCGGCCCGCAACATCGCGTTGCCTGCGAATCGGCCAACGTTTCACCATCTGGAGTTGCGTGCCAAGGCCGGGTGATACCGAGGTCATGATGTCGCCCGTTATGCACGCTTGCGGGACGACAAGCCGGCAACGCTTCCCCTTCGCCTGATTCGGCCGCGCCCCCGCAGGTCCGGCTTGCCGGTGTGCCTTGCCAGTGTGCCTTGCCGGAGCCTTGCGAGCGCGCTAGGACAGGCAGGTCAGGACAGAGCATGGCCGAGTATTGTTCAAGCAAGCGTATGCTGCGATGACGGCGCCCGTGGCGCTCACCATCGCCGGCTCCGATTCGAGCGGCGGCGCCGGCATCCAGGCCGATCTGAAGACCTTCGCCGCGCTCGGCGTCTACGGCGCGTCCGCTATCACGGCGCTGACGGCGCAGAACACCGAAGGCGTCGCCGGGATCCACGCCGTGCCTGCCGATTTCGTCACCGCGCAGATCGATGCAGTGTTCGCCGATCTGGCCGTCGGCGCGGTGAAGATCGGCATGGTGGCGCAGGCCGGCACGATCGAGGCGATCGTTGCCGCGCTGTCGCGCTGGAAGCCTCGCCACGTCGTGCTAGATCCGGTGATGGTGGCAACATCGGGCGATCGCCTGCTGGCCGCGGAAGCCGTCGAAGCCTTGCGCACGAAGCTGATGCCGCTTGCATCGGTGATCACGCCCAATCTGCCTGAGGCCGCCGCTCTGCTCGACGAGCCGCTCGCGCGAAGCGAGGCCGACATCGAACGTCAGGGGCGTCGGTTACTCGGTCTTGGCTGCCGCGCGGTCCTGATCAAGGGCGGGCACGGCGAGGGCCGTGAGAGCATCGACTATCTCGTCAGCACCGATCGCCTGATCGCACTCGCCGCGCCGCGCGTGGCGACCCGCAACACCCACGGCACCGGCTGCTCGCTGTCCTCGGCCGTCGCCGCGGGTCTTGCCAAGGGCGAAGATCTCGAGACGGCCGTACGCAACGCCAAGGGCTGGATCAGCGCGGCCATTGCGGCCGCCGACCGCTTCAGCGTCGGTCATGGCCACGGGCCGATCCATCATTTCCACAAGTTCTACTGAGATCGCCGTCGCGGCGCTCCATTCACCGGCGTGGCCACGGTTTTCCGGCATTTTGCGGAGAACCAGGGCGGCCTGATGTCGCCTGATTGTCGCATGCGGCTGATAATCGCGGGGAGGGCGAGGCAAGGTCTGATTCGTATTTGAGGGTGCCTCAAAGGTTCAATCGTCATCCCCCTGTCACGGGACATTGTTACAGGCTGTCGCATGGGAAGTTACGATGTGAGTGACGAGAGCCCGGAGCGGCGCTTTCGCACGTTGTTCATCTCCGACGTCCATCTCGGAGCCCGCGGCTCGCAAGCCGACCTTCTGCTAGACTTCCTGCGCTACCACGACGCCGATACGATCTATCTCGTCGGCGACATCGTTGACGGCTGGGCGCTGAAATCCGGCTGGTACTGGCCGCAATCGCACAACGATCTGGTGCAGAAGCTCCTGCGCAAGGCGCGCAAGGGCGCCAAGGTCATTTACATCCCGGGCAATCACGACGAGTTCCTGCGGAAATATTACGGCACGCATTTCGGCGGCATCGACGTCGTCGAGAACACCGTCCACACCGGCGCGGACGGCAAGCGCTATCTCGTCATCCACGGCGATATCTTCGATCTCGTGGTGCAGAACGCGCGTTGGCTCGCCCATCTCGGCGACAGGGCCTACGATTTCGCGATCCGGATGAACCGGCTGGTCAACTTCTTCCGCCGCATGTTCGGCGTGCGCTACTGGTCGCTGTCGCAATGGGCCAAGCAGAAGGTCAAGAAGGCGGTCAACTATATCGGCGCCTTCGAGGAGGCCCTTGCCGCCGAGGCGCGCCGCCATGAGGCCGACGGCGTGATCTGCGGGCACATCCACTACGCCGTAATCCGTGACGAGGCCGGTATCCGCTACATGAACTGCGGTGACTGGGTGGAAAGCTGCACGGCAATCGTCGAGCACGAGGACGGCCAGTTCGAGATCATCACCTGGGCCGATCACTTGCAAAAGCCCGCGCCGGTCGCGCAAGTGGCCGCAAAGGCGGCCTGATGCGCATCCTGGTCGCGACCGACGCCTGGCATCCGCAAGTCAATGGCGTCGTTCGGACCCTGACCAAGCTTGCGGACGCGGCCACCGCGCTCGATGTGAAGTTCTGTTTTCTCACGCCTAATTCGTTCCGCACCTTCGCAATGCCGAGCTACCGCGACGTGCGGCTCGCGATGCCGCGCCCGGCGCGCATCGCGAAATTGATCGCGGAGGCGCAGCCCGATAGCATTCATATTGCGACGGAAGGCCCGATCGGCCTGATGGTCCGCCGCTATTGCCGGCAGCGCAAGCTGCCGTTCACGACCAGCTTCCATACCCGCTTTCCCGAATATGTCCGCGCCCGCGTGCCGGTTCCGGGCTCGCTGATCTGGCGCGCGCTCCGCCGTTTCCACAGCCCGAGCCGTGCCGTGATGGCGGCAACGCCGGCGCTGGCCCGCGAGCTCGGCGAGCGAGGGTTCGAGAACGTCGTGCTGTGGCCGCGCGGTGTCGACACCCATCTGTTCCACCCCCGCGCCGTCGACCTCTGCCTGCCGGCCCCGGTGTTCCTCTCGGTCGGCCGCGTCGCAGTGGAGAAGAACCTGGAGGCGTTCCTCGACCTTGATCTGCCCGGTACCAAAGTGATCGTCGGCGATGGCCCGGCGCGCAACGCGCTGGAAGAGGCCTATCCCGACGCCATCTTCCTGGGCGAGAAGCACGGCGAGGAACTGGCCGATATCTATGCCGCGGCCGACGTCTTCGTGTTTCCGAGCAGGACCGACACGTTCGGCCTGGTCCTGCTCGAGGCGCTGGCGAGCGGCCTGCCGGTTGCCGCCTTTCCGGTGAAGGGGCCGCGCGACGTCATCGGCGATGCGCCGGTCGGCGCGCTGGAGGAGGACCTGCGCAGTGCCTGCTTTGCCGCGCTCGACATCTCGCGGCAGGCCTGCGTCGAATTCGCCGCCGAATACACCTGGGAGGCTTCGGCGCGGGCCTTTGTCGACAGCATTTTGGCTGTTGATGCGGTGCTGCCGGGCCGGAAAGGGGCGGAACAGCCGCGCTTCGTGGCCTGATTGGAGAGAAATCCTCGCGCGCAGGTGTCTTGCCCGGTCCGCTCCCGCCGCGATAACATCGCGCCATGTCCGAACAGCCCCTTCCGGTCGGCCCCGCCGATATCGACGCCGCAGCGCGCGTGCTCGCGCCCTTCGCCGTCCGCACCCCGCTGTTGTCCTTTCCAGTGCTCAACGAGCGCGTTGGCGCCAACGTCTTCCTGAAGCCGGAGATGCTCCAGCGCACCGGCTCGTTCAAGTTCCGTGGTGCCTTCAACAAGGTGTTCTCGATCCCGCAGGACAAGCGCGCCGGCGGCGTCGTCGCGTTCTCCTCCGGCAACCACGCCCAGGGCGTGGCGGCGGCGGCGAAGATCCTGGACATGCAGGCGACCATCGTGATGCCGGCGGACGCCCCGCTGTCCAAGCGCGAGCGCACCAAATCCTATGGCGCCGAGGTCGTGCTGTACGATCGTGACAAGGACGATCGCGAGGCGATCTCGCGTGGCATCGCCGAGAAGCGCGGCGCGACATTGGTCCGGCCCTATGACGATCCGTTCGTGATCGCAGGCCAGGGCACCGCCGGCCGCGAGATCGCACAGGACATGGCATCGCTTGGCCTTGCTCCCGACATCGTGGTCGCGCCCGCTTCCGGCGGCGGACTGATCGCGGGCGTCGCCACGGCCGTAAAGGCGCGTTATCCGCAAGCCCAGATCGTGGTGGCCGAGCCCGAGGCGTTCGACGATCACGGCCTGTCGCTAAGTGTCGGCCATCGCGAGCCGCATCCGCCGGCAGGCCGCACCATCTGCGATGCCTTGATGGCGCTGATCCCGGGCGAGATGACCTTTGCGATCAACAGCAAGCTGCTCGCGCGCGGCGTCACGGCCTCGGACAAGGAAGTCGGCGCAGCGGTGGCCTTTGCCTATCGCGAGCTGAAGCTCGTCGTCGAGCCCGGCGGCGCGGTGGGTCTTGCGGCGTTGCTGGCGGGGCGTCTCGATGTCGCCGGCAAGAACGTCGTCATCGTGCTGTCAGGCGGCAATGTCGATGCGGATCTGTTCGCCGAGCTGGTGGCCTGAGTTCTCAAGCTTTTGACACGATGAATGGACAGAGCGCCGCCGCTCTGTCCCTTTTGTGTCGTGGGTTCAAAAACTCGCCGCTTGCTCGTTGCAACCTCTCCGCTTGCGGGGGAGGCGTCGGCCGCCCCGGCGGCCGTTCTCTTTAAAACACCGAGGCAAAGCCTCGGCTGCGGCGAAGCGTCGGTTGGGGGCTCTGTCCTCTTGGGGATTGTCCCATTGCGGAGACACTCCTCTCCCCAATCCTCCCCCGCAATCGGGGGAGGGAGCGCACTATCTACAGGACATCAGTGCATGAACCCGCGGTGATTGCCGCCGCCCATCATCGGCGCCTGGTTCATCGACTGGCGGAAATTGTTTCCGCCGCCATTGTTGATCCGGTTGATGGTGCTGAACTGCGGACGGGTGTTCTGCACCTGGACCTTGTTGACCGGATTGTTGTTGAGCTTCACGCCGTTGTTGATGTGGATCGGATTAGTCTGCGTCTGAACGTTCACTGGCTTCACATCGAGGGTCGAGCCGCCCTTGCCTGTTGTCACGGGCATGCTCACGACCTTACCCGCCGTGCCGGTGTTGGCTTTGCCCGTGGTCGGCGTCGTGGTGCTCACCGGCAGCGTCGTGATCTTGCCGATGCCGCCAGTGCTCGTCGTGTTACTGGGCGCGGGCAGGGTGACGATCTTGCCAGGGATTTGCGACGGCGTGCCATTGCCGAGCTTGCCGACGACGTTGCCATCGACCGACTTCTGCACGATCGGCAGGTTGGCGTTCGCCTGCATCCCGCCATTGCCGTGCTGCATCAGCGGCATGTATTTGGGCGCGCCGAGATTGCCGATCTTCAGGGTCGGGGCAATGCTCTGCGGAGCCAGGAACTTCGTCGCCTGCATCAGGGGGATCAGCTTCGGCTGCGCCTCGAGCTTCAGTGCGACTTGCGCATAGGGGCTGCTGTTGTACTTGTCGTAGAAGGCCTTGTAGCCGAACGGCGAGTTCAACAACACGGCTTCATGCCAGGCCTGCGAGATCAGCAGGTTCGCGAGCAGCCAGCGGATGTGATCGCACAGCGGGTCGTGCGGGTACATCGCGATGAACTCCTGATAGTACTCGGGCCGGCCCTCCGACAGTACGTAATCATAGGCTTGGCGCGCCGAACGGCTCGGCAGGTTCGAGGCCATCTGCACCACCGGCGCATGCACCGGTGCGCGGTTGGCGGCAACGACCGTGTCGCCGAAGAAGGTGAAGTCTGAGGTGAGGGAAGAGCTCTCCCAGGGAACTTGCGCGCCGCTGGTGCTCTGGTTCACGGCGAGACGCACGCGCTTGAACAGCTGCTCGATCGGCACGTTGGGCTCGCGCGCGATGTTCAGGAACGCCTGCGTGTAGGGGCTGTGGCCGCCCGTGCCGTCGAGCGCCTCGGCGCCCGGCGCGGTCGAATAGCCGACGATCGAGCCGTTCGGCGCATCGACGATGGCAAGGCCCCGACCGGCGTCGTTCACCTTCGGGAACGGGTTGTTGCGGCAGGCATCGAGGATGACGATACGCATCCGGCTCGGGATCGTCTCCAGCGTCGACATCACATCGACCAGGCGGACGGAGTCGTTGACGAGCTCGGTCTGGTTCGAGACCTTCGCATCGACGGGAACGAGATAGTTCTCGCCGGCGAGCTGTACGCCGTGGCCGGCGTAGTAGACCATCGCCACCGTGTTCGGGCCGCGCGCGGACACCTTGGCCGAGAAATCCTGCACCACGCGCAGCATGTCGTTCTGGCCGAGGTCCGTCGCCGAGATCACCTCGAAGCCGGCCGAGTTGAGGAATTGCGCCATCGACTGCGCGTCATTGTCGGGATTCGCGAGCTGCGGCGCGTTCTGGTAGTTCGAATTGCCGATCACCAGCGCGACCCGCTGCTCCGGGCCTTGCAGCGCGGTCGGGGCGGGTTCGACAGGGGCGACTTGCGCGGAAACCGGGCCGCAGGCGAAGCCGAACAGGCTTCCCAGCAGACCAGCTGTCATCAGGACGGATTTCAGGCGGACCATGGCGTGCTCCTTTGGCACTCATCTCGATGCGAGATTGGTTGCAAGGAACCTAGGTCGCGTTCGAGTCCGGGGTCCGTGATCCCGGTCACCATGCGGAAGTGCGTGATCCAGGTCACGCGAGGGGCGGATATGCGTCACATGTCGCTCTCCGTGCCCCGGACGCAGCGCAGCGCTCTTTAGCGGTGCGCTGCTGTGCCGGGCCCATGTCTCCGAAAGCATTCGTGTGGCGTGGGTTCCCGGCTCTGCGCGGCAGCGTTGCATGCTGCAGCGCGTCAGGGACACAAGAGATCGCCCTTACGAGAAGAACGCGATCTTCTCGGCTTGGGTCATGCGGCGGATCGGGGCGAGCGCATCGTTGGCGGCGGGGCGGGGTCGTTGCAGGATGCCGCTGGCCAGGATGGTGGCGCCGAGCGAGGGCGCGGGCAGGGGTGACGGCGTCGGCAGAATTGCGCTGGGTACTGCGTCGAGTGATGCAGCGGCCGCCATGGCAGCGGCCGGCTGCTCCATCACTTCGGCGGCTGCTTCCGCGATGGCATCCGTCAGGCGCGCGAGCGATTCCATCGCGATCGGGGCCTCAGTCACCGGCTCGTCGACATCAGGCTCTTCGACATGGGGCACGACCGGCGCTTCCATGGCGACCGGCTCCGCGATGTCAGCGGCCATCGTTTCCGGCATCGGCGCAGGACTGGCGGCTTCCATTTCCGCGGGCTCGACGATCGCGTCGAACTCCGGATCGGGCGCGGCCATCTCCAGCGCGATGGCCTCGAGGATGGCTTCGTCCTCGGCTTCCGCGGCGGCATCGAGCGAGAATTCGTCGGTGATCTCGGCGACGGCTTCGGGCTCGGCGAGGCCTTCCTCGACGGCAGCAACATTCTTTTCGATGGCGGTGTGGCTTTCGGCGATCTCCGGTGCGTTCGCAACGTTCATCGCCTCCCCAGTGCCGCCGCTCGTCTCAACGGCCGCCTCGGGCTCAGGCTCGGGCGCGGCGATCTCCGGCATCTCCGTAAAAGCCACGGGAGTGTCGCTGGCGATCGCCGCTGGCGCCTCGGCCTCAGGCGCTTCCGCGACCGGCGGAGCTTCCTGCGCAGGCACCGGAGCAGGACGGGCCGAGCTCTGCGGCGCAGCGCCGCCGCCGGCCTCGGTCTGCTCGAGACGATCCCTGAGCAGATCAAAGGCGGCCTTGAGGTCGGCGCGCGGGTCGATGGTCGACGTCTGGGCGCAGGCAGCTTCGATCGAGGCGAGCTGCGAATCAATGAGGTCGCAGATCCGTCCGTCGGCGCCGATCTCGCGCCAGCGCCAGGAGATCTCCTTGATGATGCGAACGCCGCGCGTAACAGGCGCAAGGCTCGCCGCGATCGCGGCGGGATCGAAGGCTTTGCCGGCGGCGCTTTCTGCCTCCTCGACGGCGCGGCGGATCGCGACCAGCGCTTCGGGCAGGCGGTCCTCGACAACAGGTTGTCGCTGTGCCGCAAGGCTTTCTTCGATTTTCGCGACAGCGTCGAGCACCATGCGGGTGTCGGCATTGCGGTTGCGCTTGGCGTATTCGCCGAGGAACCAGCGGCCGCGCGCGGTCTCCATGAAGGCTTCGCGGATCGCGTCGTAATCCTGCTCGTTCGGCTCGGCCGCGCGGGCAGACATGGGCGAAAGGGCGAATGCTTCGTTGGCCATGACAATCTCGTCGCGCAAATCACCGCGCGTTACTGTAACGATCACCACGATATCGACCGAATCGCAATTGGTTTGATGCCGTCCGAATCACAAATCTCCACACCAGCATCAGTCAAGCGGCGATTCGCCGTGAGCCTTGCGCTGTTCTATTCGGCGGTGTTCGCGGTATCAGGCACGCATCTGCCGTTCTTCCCGGTCTGGCTCAAGGCGGTCGGCATCGACGCGTCCTGGATCGGCCTCATCAACGCGCTGCCGGCGCTGACGCGCTTCACCACGCTGCCGCAGATCACCGCCTTTGCCGAAAGACAACATGCGATTCGCGCCGGCATGATGATCTCGGTGCTGGCCACCGCGATCGGCTTTGCGGCTGTCGGCCTGCAGCATCGGCCGCTGGCGCTGTTTGTGATCTACGCGCTCACCTGCATCATGTGGACGCCGACGACGCCGCTCACCGATGCCTATGCGCTGCGCGGCGTCGCGCGCTACGGGCTCGACTATGGGCCCTTGCGGCTATGGGGCTCGGCGGCGTTCGCCGCCGGCTCGCTCGCTTGCGGCTATCTCGTCGACATCATCGCAGCGCGCGAGCTGATCTGGATCATCGTCGCCTGGGCCGTCGTTGCAGTCCTCGCCGGCCTGCTGCTGCAGCCGCTCGACGAGGTCAGGCGGAAGACGACGGAGACACATGCCGGCAAGGCGCTGCTGCGCGATGGTGGCTTCTGGGCGGTGATTGCGTCGGCTGCGCTGATCCAGGGCAGCCATGTCGCTTATTACACGTTCTCGGCCATCAATTGGCAGCTCCATGGCATCAGTGGGCTGACGATCGCGGGGCTGTGGACGCTGGGCGTGATCGCCGAGATCATCGTCTTTGCGCTGTCGCCGCGCTTTTCGCTGCATCCGTCATCGCTGATGGCGATCGGGGGCTTGAGCGCCGTGCTGCGCTGGATCGTCACGGCCAACGAGCCGCCACTGGCGCTGCTTGCGATCGCACAGCTCGGTCACGGCCTCACGTTCGGGATGACTGTCATCGGCACCATGAATCTGCTGGTGCAGCGCGTGCCGTCGCATCAGATCGCGCGCGGGCAGGGCTATCTCGCCGCATGCAGCGGATTATTGGGCGCGGTGACCTCGATCGCCTCGGGCGCGATCTACGCCCGCATCGGCGACAACCTGTATTACGTGATGGCAGCGATGGCCGCGGCCGGCGCGCTGGTGATCTGGTTAGCCCGGCACTGGCTCACGGCTCATCCCCAGAGCGAGGCCTCCGGCGGATAGACCAGGCTCTCGTCATAACGTAGCCCGTGATCGCGGTCGCGCGCCAGCAGCAAGGGGCCGTCTAGATCGACGAAGCGCGCCTGCGGCGTCACCAGCATTGCAGGCGCCATCGACAGCGAAGTCGCGACCATGCAGCCAATCATGATCTCGAAGCCGAGCGCTTGGGCGGCATCGGCCATGGCCAGCGCCTCGGTGAGGCCGCCGGTCTTGTCGAGCTTGATGTTGACGGCGTCGTAGCGGTCGCGGAGCGGCGCAAGGGAATTGCGGTCATGCACGCTCTCGTCGGCGCAGACGGTGAGCGGCCGCCTGATGCGCGCCAGCGCCTCGTCTTTGCCTGATGGTAGCGGTTGCTCGACCAGGGTGACGCCGACGGCGGCGCAGGCGGCGAGGTTCTGTTCCAGATTGGCCTCGGTCCAGGCCTCGTTGGCGTCCACGATGAGCTCGGACTCCGGGGCCGCCCTGCGCACGGCCGCGATCCGCTCCGGATCGCCGTCCCCGCCGAGCTTGATCTTGAGCAGCGGCCGGTGCGCCGCCCTGGCGGTCGCCGCCGCCATCGCCTCCGCCGTGCCCAGCGAGATCGTGTAGGCGGTGGTGCGCTCGCCGGGCATGGGGCGGTCGAGCAGGCTCCAGGCCCGCCGGCCGGTCGCCTTGGCCTCGAGATCGATCAGAGCACAATCTAGGGCATTGCGGGCAGCGCCAGGCGGCATAGCGGCCTGGAGAGCCTGCCGCGTCAGCCCGTCCGCGACAGCCCCCTGCATGGCCTCGATCGCGGCCAGCGTCGCCTCGGGCGTCTCGCCATAGCGGGGATAGGGCACGCATTCGCCGCGGCCGGTCAGGCTGTTTTGGCTTAACTCGGCCACAACGGTCACGGCTTCGGTCTTGGCGCCCCGGCTGATTGTGAAACTGCCGGCGATCGGAAACCGCTCGATTCGCACCGTGAGGACGGGAACATTGCTGGAAGTCATTTTGAACTCTGGCGAAATCTGAACCTGCTGGTTACCTGTAGCAACTAACATTAACCAGTTGGGGATACCTTTTCCGGGTAAGGGCGTGTGCGCAACTATCTGATTTCCTCCGCCCCGGGTCGGGAGCGGACATCTTGAGCGGCGATCCCAAGCTGGAACGGATTGCCAAGGGCAATGCGCTGGCTCTCTGTGCCACCGGAACCTGGACCGCGAGCTTCGCGCCCGCGCTGGAGCGGATGGTGGCCGATGCCGAGAAGCTCGCCGGCGGTCCCCAGAGCATCTTCATCGACGTGTCCGAGGTCGCCAAGCTCGACACCTTCGGCGCCTGGCTGATCGAACGGCTGCGACGCAGCCTGACGCAAGGGTCCGTCGAGGCGCAGATCGCCGGGCTGTCGGCGAATTATTCGAGCCTCGTCGACGAAGTGCGCCGTGTCAGGGCGACGCCGGTGGTCGAGACCTCGACGATCACCATCACCGGCATGCTGGAGCAGATCGGCCGGACCGTCGCGGGCCTCGCCGGTACGGTCGCCGGCCTCGTCGACATGTTAGGTGCGGTGCTCGCCGCGGGCGGCCGGGTGCTGATCCATCCACGCTCGTTCCGCCTGACCTCGACCGTGCATCACATGGAGCAGGTTTGCTGGCGCGCGGTGCCGATCATCGTGCTGATCACCTTCCTGATCGGCTGCATCATCGCGCAGCAGGGCATTTTCCACTTCCGCCGCTTTGGTGCCGACATCTTCGTCGTCGACATGCTCGGCGTCTTGGTGCTGCGCGAGATCGGCGTGTTGCTAGTCGCCATCATGGTGGCGGGCCGCTCGGGCAGCGCCTACACCGCCGAGCTCGGCTCGATGAAGATGCGCGAGGAGATCGACGCGCTGCGCACCATGGGCTTCGACCCGATCGAGGTGCTGGTACTGCCGCGCATGCTGGCGCTGGTGCTGGCGCTGCCGATCCTCGCCTTCCTGGGCGCCATGGCGGCGCTCTATGGCGGGGGGCTGGTCGCCTGGCTCTATGGCGGCGTCGATCCGGAGGCTTTTCTTTTGCGCTTGCGCGACGCCATCTCGATCGATCATTTCATCGTCGGCATCGTCAAGGCGCCCGTCATGGCCGCGGTGATCGGCATCGTCGCCTGCGTCGAAGGCCTCGCCGTGCAGGGCAGCGCGGAATCGCTGGGCCAGCACACCACTGCGTCGGTGGTGAAAGGCATCTTCTTCGTCATCGTGATGGACGGCGTGTTCGCCATCTTCTTCGCCTCGATCGGGATGTGACGATGGCGGGCGAGATTGAAAATCCCATTATCCGCGTCCGCGACATCACCGTGCAGTTCGGTGCGACGCGCGTGCTCGACGGCCTCAACCTCGACGTCAAGCGCGGCGAGATTTTGGGATTTGTCGGGCCCTCCGGTGCGGGCAAATCGGTGCTGACGCGGACCATTATCGGCCTGGTGCCGAAGGTCGCCGGCTCCATCCAGGTGTTCGGCGTCGATCTCGATTCCTCCAGTACCTCGCAGCGCCGCAATGTCGAGCGGCGCTGGGGCGTGCTGTTCCAGCAGGGTGCGCTGTTCTCCTCGCTCACCGTGCGGCAGAACATCCAGTTTCCGATGCGCGAATATCTTCGCGTCTCGCAGCGGCTGATGGACGAGATCACCATGGCCAAGCTTGCCATGGTCGGGCTCAAGCCTGAAGTGGCCGAGCGTTTCCCATCGGAACTCTCAGGCGGCATGATCAAGCGCGTCGCGCTCGCACGCGCGCTGTCGCTCGATCCCGACCTCGTGTTCCTGGACGAGCCGACCTCGGGCCTCGATCCGATCGGCGCCGGCGATTTCGACGAACTGGTGCGCACGCTTCAGCGCACTTTGGGGCTGACCGTTTTCATGGTAACCCACGATCTCGACAGCCTTTACACAGCTTGCGACCGCATCGCCGTTTTAGGGAACGGTAAGATCATTGCGGCAGGGTCGATCGCCGACATGCAGGCCTCGCAGCATCCTTGGCTGAGGCAGTATTTCCATGGCAAGCGCGCCCGCGCGGTGATGAGTTGAGTAGCCGGAGCACCTGATGGAAACGCGGGCCAATTACGTCCTGATCGGATCGTTCACGCTGGCAGTGATCGCGGCGGCGATCGGCTTCGTGCTCTGGTTCCAATCGCTGCACACCACCAAGCAGCGCAGCCCCCTGCGCGTCGTGTTCGAAGGCCCGGCGGCCGGCCTACGCAACGGCGGCAGCGTCAATTTCAACGGTATCCGAGTGGGCGAGGTGGTTTCGGTGAAGCTCGACAATCCGCGGCGAGTTGTCGCACTCGCCATGGTCGAGAACAACACCCCGCTTCGCAAGGACACCCTGGTCGGCCTCGAATTCCAGGGCCTCACAGGCGTTGCCGCGATCTCGCTCAAGGGCGGCGACGAGGCCGCGCCGCCTCCGCCGCTCGACGAGGACGGCATTCCGACGCTGACGGCCGATCCAAACAGGCTTCAGGACGTCACCGAGGCGATCCGCGGCACGCTGCAGAACATCAACAAGATCGTCGCGGACAATCAGGAATCGGTGAAAAACTCGCTGAAGAACCTGGAGACCTTCACCAACTCGCTCGCGCGCAACTCCGAGAAGATCGATGGCGTGATGGCCAAGGTCGACGGCGTGATGCTCAAGGCCGACGGGGTGATGCTCAAGGCGGACAATCTCATGCTCGGCCTCAATACGCTTGCCGGCGGCAAGGACGGCGGCGAGCTGTTCCTGACCGTGAAATCGATCCGTGAACTCGCCGAAGATTTCGACAAGCGCTCTGGTGCACTGATGACCGACGGCCGTCGCACGCTCGGCGACATCAGCCGCGCCGTGAATAATTTCGATCGCAACCCGACCCGCGTGCTGTTCGGCGCCAGCAACAGCAGCGCACAGCCCGCCCCGCCGCCCGAGCCGCCGAAGCCGGCGCCCGCCGCGAGCGGCCGACGGCAGTAAGCGCAACTCCTCCGTCATTGCGAGCGTAGCGAAGAAATCCGGACTGTTTCCGCCGGGGCAGTCTAGATTGCTTCGTCGCCAGCGGAAAATTGCTTCGCAATTTGTCGCGAGTTCCTCGCAGCAATGACGAGGACTGCCGTGCCGATACGAAAGTATGGGGGTCTCGCCGAGCCAAGGTAGGGGGAGGGGCAGGCGGGCGATGTCGGCTATATCGCGCTCAAGGCGCGCTTCACGAAGAGCGCGCCGACTTCACTCACAGGGGAGGAGAGAGCGTGATACGTCTGCTGCTGCTGTTGCCGTTCATCGGGCTGATGATCGTGCCGTTTTACAATATCCGCGAGCCGCATCTGTTCGGCTTTCCGTTCTTCTACTGGTATCAGCTCGCCTGGGTGCCGCTGACCTCGCTGCTCACCTACATCGTCTACAGGAGCATGCGCCGTGCTGACTAATGTCGATAGCGCGGCCTTTGCCGTATTCCTCGCTCTGTTCATCCTGGTCACCGGCATGGGCTTCGTCGCCGCGCGCTGGCGCAAGCCGGAGACGCTCGCCCATCTCGACGAGTGGGGCCTCGGTGGCCGCAAGTTCGGGACCTGGATCACCTGGTTCCTGGTCGGCGGCGATTTCTATACAGCCTACACAGTGATCGCCGTTCCCGCTCTGGTCTATGCGGTCGGCGCCTACGGCTTCTTCGCGCTGCCCTACACCATCATCGTCTATCCCTTCGTGTTCGCGGTCATGCCGGTGTTGTGGAAAGTCGCCAAGGAGCGCGGCTACGTCACCGCAGGCGACGTGGTGCGCGGCGCCTATGGCTCGCGCGGGCTCGAGCTTGCCGTTGCGGCCACCGGCGTGCTGGCGACGATGCCCTACATCGCGCTTCAGCTGATCGGTATGGAGGTCGCGATTAAGGCGCTCGGGCTGAGCGGCGAGGTGCCGCTCGTTCTGGCCTTCCTGGTGCTGGCGCTCTACACCTATTCGTCGGGCCTGCGTGCCCCGGCGCTGATCGCCTTCGTCAAGGACATCATGATCTACATCGTGGTAATCGCCGCGGTTGCGATCGTGCCGTCCAAGCTCGGCGGCTATGGCGCGATCTTTACCGCGGCGGATGCAGCGTTTTCGGCGAAAGGCTCGGGCGGCATCCTGCTGTCGCCGGCGCAGATCGTGCCCTATGCCTCGCTGGCGTTGGGCTCGGCGCTCGCCGCTTTCATGTATCCGCACACGCTAACCGGCATCTTCGCCGCGTCGGGCGGCAACACCATCCGCAAGAACGCGATGCTGCTGCCGGCCTATACGCTCTTGCTCGGGCTGCTCGCGCTGCTCGGCTACATGGGCCATGCCGCGGGGCTCAAGCTCGCGAGCAACAACGATGTCGTGCCGGAGCTGTTCAAGACCCTGTTCCCGAGCTGGTTCGCAGGCTTTGCGTTCGCGGCGATCGCGATCGGCGCCTTGGTGCCGGCGGCCGTCATGAGCATCGGGGCGGCCAATCTGTTCACCCGCAATTTCTGGAAGGTGTGGATCGATCCGAAGGTGACGCCGGCGGGTGAGGCGAAGGTTGCCAAGATCACCTCCATGCTGGTGAAGGTCGGCGCACTGCTCGCCATCCTCTTCATGCCGACGCAGTTCGCGCTCGATCTGCAATTGCTCGGGGGCCTGTGGATCCTGCAGACACTGCCCGCCCTCATCTTCGGGCTCTATCTGAACTGGTTCTCCAGCACGGCGCTGCTGACCGGCTGGGCCATCGGCCTGGCAGGCGGATCGTGGCTGGCGTGGTCGGACGGGCTGAAGCCGCTGCACGGCATCGACTTCGGCGCCGGCAAGGTCGCGATCTACACCGGACTGCTGGCGCTCGCGCTCAACATCGTGGTCGCCGTGGTGGTCAACCTTGCGCTCAAGGGCCTGCCACAGGCCGGCCTGTCGCGCGAGGCGGCCTGACGTCAAGTTCGGATCGGCGGCCGGCCGCCCGGCCGCCGATCCCAAATCTGCCTTCCGCGGGATTGAAAACACTCTAGTATCCGGGACCGTTCATGGGTAGGCAGGATCGATCTCGAGTGAGGATGTCTTGCAGGCGTGGTTCGTTCTTGCGGTCGCAGCCGGCTATGTAACCACGCTGTTCCTGATTGCTTGGTGGGGCGATCGGCGGAGCGTGGACGGACCGCTTGTCTCGCCAAAATCCTGGGCGGCTGCTATCAGCTATTGCCTGACACTTGCCGTCTACAACACCTCCTGGAGCTTCTACGGCTCGGTCGGCCGCGCTGCCACGAGCGGGCTCGACTTCGCCACGATCTATATCGGCCCGACCTTGGTGCTGCTGTTCGGCCAGCCGCTGCTATCCAGGGTGATCGCGATCGCGAAGGCGCAGAACGTCACCTCGATCGCCGACTTCATTGCCGCGCGCTACGGCAAGAGCCAGGTGCTTGCGGCCTTCGTGACGCTCGCTTCGCTGCTTGGCGTGCTTCCCTATATCGCGCTTCAGCTCAAGGCCGTCGGCAAGAGCTTCGACTATCTGATCCTGCAGCCTGAGCGCGCCGGCGGCGAGGCGCTGCGGTTCTGGCAGGATTCGGCCTTCGGCGTCGCCGCGTCGATGGCGCTGTTCGCCATCGTGTTCGGCGTCCGCCATGTCCATGCCAGCGAGCATCACCGCGGCTTGATGCTCGCGATCGCGTTCGAGAGCGTGGTCAAGCTGGTCGCATTCCTCGTCGTGGCGCTGTTCGTGCTGTTCGGCCTGTCGGGAGGACCGACAGCGCTGCTGTCGCACTTCTCCTCGGATCCGCAACTGGCTGGTATTCTCGCCTTCGATCCGACGCAGCCGGTCTGGCCCTCGACGGTCGTCATCTCGGCGATCGCGTTTCTGTGCCTGCCGCAGGCGTTCCACGTCGCGGTCGTCGAGAACGAGAGCCCTGGTCACACGCGCACCGCGGCGTGGCTTTATCCAACCTATCTTGCGTTGTTCAGCCTGCTGATCCTGCCGATCGCGGCCGCCGGCCTTTCGAGGTTCGGCGCCATGATGGACCCCGACACTTATGTCATCTCGCTGCCGATTGCGGCGAATGCGGGTACGATCAGCCTGATCGCCTTCCTGGGCGGGCTTTCGGCCGCGACCGGTATGGTGATCATGACCTCCGTCGCGCTGAGCACCATGCTCTGCAACGACGTCATCATGCCGCTGCTGCTGCGCTCGCGCGTCTTCGGCCTGCGCGCCCAAAGCCGGCCGATGACCTCGGTGCTGATGACGGTACGGAGGCTCTCGATCCTCGGCATCCTGCTGCTGGCCTATCTGATGCACCGCCTGGTCAACCAGGCCTATCCGCTCACCGTGATCGGCCTGTTGTCGTTCGTCGCGGTCGCGCAGTTCGGTCCGGCATTCGTCGGAGGCCTGTTCTGGCAGCGTGCCAACAAGATCGGCGCCTCGATTGGGATCGCGGCCGGATTTTCCATTTGGGCCTATACGCTGCTGCTGCCCTCGGCGGCGCCGCTCTGGCCCGCCTTCGAGGACATCGTTCGCAACGGCCCGTGGCAACTCGCGCTCCTCAAACCGAACGCGTTGTTCGGCCTCGAAGGGCTCGACCCGATCTCGCACGCGACGCTGTGGAGCCTTGCCGCGAACCTCGTCTGTTTCCTCCTGTTCTCTCTGCTGGGAGGACAAACGACGGTCGAGCGCAACCAGGCTGCGGCATTTGCCGATGGCGTCGTCCGCGACACGGTGCCGAAGCTGTCCTCCCGTGTGGTGGTTCGGCTCGACGATCTCCGCGCGCTGGCACGGCGCTTTGTCGGTGCGGCGCGCGGCGAGGCGGCCTTCGACAGCTATCTCGCGGCGCGCATGTCGGGCTCCGGGCCGCGCCTCGATCCATCGGGGCTAGTCGATCTCGATTCGATCCGCTTCACCGAAAATCTTCTTGCCGGCGCGATCGGCGCTGCCTCGGCGCGCGTGGTGATTGCGGCCTCGCTGGAAGGACATTCGCTGTCGCGGCGGGCGGCGATGGCGATGCTGGACGAAGCCTCGGAAGCCCTGCGCTTCAATCGCAGTCTCCTGCAGAGCACGCTCGAGAGCGTGCCACAGGGCATCTGCGCCTTCGATGCCGATTTCAACATCACGGCCTGGAACGGGCGGTTCATCGCGCTGCTCGACCTGCCGCCGGATTTCGTGCGCGTCGGCCTTCCGCTCGCCGAGCTCATTGCCTTCAACGTCGAGCGCGGCGAATACGCCGCGTCCGAATTTGCAGCTCTCCTGGTCAATCGCGATGTCGCGACCCAGAGCTGGCCCTATTTGTACGAGCGCAAGCGTCCTGAGGGCACGGTGCTCGAGATCGTTTATGACCGCATCGCCGAGGGCGGCTATGTCTCGACCTACACCGATGTGACCGAGCGTCACCGCGCCGCGGAAGCGCTACGGCGGGCCAACGAGGATCTCGAGCTGCGCGTCCGCGAGCGGACCGAGGCGCTCGAGCAGGCCAAGGCGGAGGCCGAGCAGGCTAATCTCGGCAAGACCCGCTTCCTGGCGGCGGCGAGCCACGATCTGCTGCAACCGTTGAACGCGGCGCGTCTGTTCCTGTCGGCGCTCGACGAAAGTCTGCAAGCCTCTTCGCATGCCGGTGCGGCCGAGAAGGAGCGAACGCTTGCCGGCAGCGCCATCACGGCCTTGCGCTCGACCGAACATGTGCTCGACAGGCTGCTTGACATCTCCTCCTACGATGCCGGCGCGGTCCGCGCCGAGCCGTTCGACTTTCCGATCGCCGATCTTCTCGTGCAGCTGAACGTGGAGTTCTCGGCGATGGCGCGCGAGCGTAACCTCGCCTTCCGTGTCGTCGATTGCTCTCTCTCGGTGCGCAGCGACCCGCATCTGTTGCGGCGAATTCTTCAGAACCTGTTGTCGAACGCGCTGCGCTACACGCCCAAGGACACATCCAAGGACACATCCAAGGACAGATCCAGGGGACGCATCCTGCTCGGCTGCAGGCGGCGCGATGGCCATCTGCGCATCGAGGTCTGGGATACCGGCATCGGGATCGCCGCGGCGGACCAGAAGCGGATCTTCGAGGAATTCCAGCGCCTGACGCCCGGATCGGAGAAGGGGCTGGGCTTGGGACTTGCGATCGTCGACCGCGTCTCGCGGCTGCTGGGGCATCCCGTCGATGTCCGTTCACGTCCTGGACGCGGCTCATGCTTTGCGGTCACCGTGCCGCTCGCGCAGGGACCTGGAACGCCGCTCCAGCGCAAGGTGGCGGCCACGGCGCCTGCGACGACCGAGCGACAGCTGACGATCCTGTGTCTGGACAATGATGCGACGATCCTCGACGGCCTGACGGCGCTGCTCGCCGGCTGGGGTCATCGCGTGCTGGTCGCAACCGATGCGAACCGTGCCATGGCCGCGGCAGCGGCAAGCCCTCCTGACGTCGTGCTGGTCGATTATCATCTCGGTGGCGAGCGCACCGGCTTGGACTTTCTCGACGATCTCAGGCAGAGGTCAGGACGCGGCGTCTGCGCGCTGGTCGTCACCGGCGATCGCAGCGAGGCGGTCCGCGCCGCGGCGAGGGCGCGCGGCTGCGAGGTGCTGTCCAAGCCGGTCAAGCCGGCGGCGCTGCGGCGCTTCCTCGGCAGCGAAGCCTTGAGCCGCCAGTTCGGGACCAAACAGGGAGCTTCCTCGGCGTGACCATGCGCATCCTTATCGGCGATGATCACCCGCTGGTGCAGGCCGCGCTCCGCAGCGCGCTCTCGACCGTGCTGCCCGATCTCGACATCATCGCCTGCCAGTCGCTTGACGAGGCGGTGAGCGCGCTCTCCGTTCGGTCGGACGATATCGACCTGATCCTGTGGGATCTGACCATGCCGGGGATTCAGGGATTTGCCGCGCTGTTCATTCTGTCGGCACAATTTCCGACGGTGCCGGTGGCGATCATCTCGGCGCGGCAGGACGCCGCCACCATCCGACGCGCGATCGCCTATGGCGCATCCGGCTACATCCCGAAGTCGCTGGGCCTGCCCGAGATGGCGGAAGCGATCACGAAGATCCTCGCCGGCGAAATCTGGATGCCGCCCAATGTCGGCGGCCGCGGCTCGATCCAGAGCGCCGATGTCGAGCTTGCCGGCCGCATGGCCTCGCTGTCGGCGCAACAGCTGCGCATTCTCGCGATGATCGTCGAGGGCAAGCTCAACAAGCAGATCGCCGGCGAACTCGACATCGCCGAGCAGACCGTGAAAGGGCACGTCTCGACAATCCTGCGCAAGCTCGGCGTCGGCTCGCGGACCCAGGCCGCTGTGCTGGCCGAGCGGCTGTCGTTCGGGCAGCCAGGCGGAACCTGAGTTCGCGAGGGAACCTGGTTTCCAAGCGTCAAAAGCAAAACGGAGGCCGTGAGGTCTCCGTTTGCATTCCCTTGCTAGTGAGCCCGGCCGCTTAACCCAGCCGTCCCGCCGCATGCGCGAGCAGCGTGTACACCAGGCCCGTCTCCGAAGTCAGGTGGCTGCGCAGCTCCTGTGGACCGCGGTTGTCGCGGGCGACCTCGTCGAGCAGCCGTTCGAACTCGCCGATATAGCGGTCGACCGTGCTCTTGAAGTTGCGGTCGGCGCGGTACTTGCGGGCGACCTCGTCGAAGGCCTTCTGGCCGGCCGGCGTGTACAGGCGCTTGGTGAAGGCCTTGTTCTCGCCGCGCTGGTAGCGGTCCCACATCTCGGCCGCCAGGTTGCGGTCCATCAGCCGGCCGATGTCGAGCGACAGCGACTCCAGCGGATTGCTGCTGGCCTGCGGGGCCTGCGGCTGCGGAGCGGGGGCAGTCTGGCGGCTACGCGGAGCCTCACGTCCGCTCGGAGCGGCCTGGCCCGCATCGGTGCGGTTGAGCAGATCCGACAGCCAGCCGTCGCGGCCGGGGTCGTTGCCGCCGGGGGCGACCGGCGGAGCCTCGGTACGACGCGAGGAACCGGGCAAGCCGAGGTCTGGCGGCGGCAGCGTCGAGGCACTGCCGGTGTCGCGCATGCGGGTCTCGGTCACACGAACGCCCGCAGTGGCCATCATCGGCTCTTCCTGGCGCTGGACGACGACAGAAGCGCGGCTCGTCGTGGTGACGTCGAGGCCGCGGCCGTGCTGGGCCACGATGCGGTTGAGCTCGGCGAGCGCCTCGATCTGGTCGACGATCACCTTGCGCATCTGCGCGGTGCTCTCGGCGGCCTCCTGCGGCATCTCGAGCACGCCGCGGCGCAGCTCGTTGCGGGTGGCCTCGAGCTCGTTGTGCATCTCCAAGGCCATCTGCTTCATGCTGGCGACGAGGTTGCCGAACTTCTCGGTCGACTGCTTGAACATCGCATCCGCCTCGTCGGTGGTCTGACGGTAGATGTCCTGCATGGCCTCGATGGTCTGGCGGTGCTCTTCCTCGGACGCCACGCGCACCGCCTCGAACTGGCGGGTGATGGCGGCCGAGCCTGCGCCGGCGGTCTCCGCGACCACGCGGGCGATGTCGCGGGCCCGCTCTTCGGCCGCAGCGAGCGACTCATCGAGCAGCCCGGTGAAGCGCGACAGGCGCTGGTCGAGATCGGCGGTGCGCAGGTCGATGGTGGTGACGAGCGATTCCAGCGCCGCCTTGCGTTCGGCGAGCGAGGCGGTGGTGTTCTTGTTGCTCTGCTCGACAACCTGAGCGGCATCGACCAGCGCCTTGCCGTGCGCGTCGAACTGGGTCGACAGCTCACCGAGGTCCTGGAGCGCCTTCGTGGTCTTCGAATTGAACACGTTGAGCTGGTCTTCCAGGTTCTGCGTCGCTTCCCCGTTGCGCGAGGTGACGTCGTTCATCGCCGAGACGAAGTCGGCGACACGCGTCACCAGCGCCCGCTCGAGCGAATTGAGGTTGTCGTGGGCGCCGGTCAGCACCTCCTGGAGGAGGATGTTGCCTTCGCGCAGCCGCTCGAACAGGGCGACCGTGTCGGTGCGCAGGATCTTGCTGGTCTCCTGCATCTCGGTGACGGCCGCGATCGAGACCTGGCGCGACTGGTCGATCGCCGCACGCGAGGCCGCCTCGAGGTCCTTGAGCGAGCGACCGACCGCGCTGGTCGCAACTTCGCTCGCCGCGTTGATGGTGCGCGCGACTTCGTTGCCGTTGCCCATCATGGTCTGCGAGAAGGCCTGGCCGCGCGTCTCAATCGACTTCAGCGCGTCGGAGGTGACGCGGTCGATGTCGAGCGTGAGCTGGCTGGTCTTCGAGCCGATCGCGTCCACGAGCGAGCCGCGCTTGGCGTCGATCATGTTGGAGAGGCGGTCGGCCTGCTGCTGCACATAGGTGACGATCTCGTCGGTCTTGCCGGTCATGGCCTGACCAAAGCTCGAGCTGGCCGCGAGCACCGAACGCTCGACGTCGGCCGAGCTGGACTTGACCCGCGAGCTCGCCTCGTTGGAGGCGGAGATCAGCGCGTTCTGGGCGTTGAGCGCGCTGCTCTGGATATCGCTGGTCGCGTTCGCCGTCGCCGTGCTCAGCGCGCGCTCGATCTCGGTCGAGATCGTGCGGATCTGGCTCGCGGCATCCGCCGAGGTCGAGGTCAGCGAGGTCTGGGCCTCGCGGGCGCTGTTGAGGATGGTCGAGGCAGTGTCGGCGCCGACGGCGGTCAGCGTGCGCTCGATGTCCGTTGTCAGCGACTTGATTTGGCTCGCCGCGTCGGTCGACGCGGTGATCAGGGTACCCTGGGCCTCGCGGACACCGCTGGTGAGAGCCTCGATGGTGGCGCCGCCGGCGGTTGCCAGCGCGCGCTGCATCTCGGCTGCGAGCGAACGGACCTGGCTGGTCTGCTCGGCCGAAACCGCGAGCAGGGTGCTCTGGGCGTCGCGGGCGCTGGCCGTGATCGTCTCGGCGGTGGTCTGGCCGACCTGCGACAGCGAGCGGTGCACCTCGGCCGCGAGCGACTTGACCTGGCTTGCCGCATCGGAGGACGCATTGACCAGCGTGCTTTGGGCTTCGCGTGCGCCGGCCAGAATGCTCTCGGCGGTCGAAGTGCCGGCCATTGAGAGCGAGCGCTGCACGTCGGCGGTAAGAGCCTTCACCTGGTTCGCCGCATCCGCGGATCCCGCGACCAGCGTGTTCTGGGCCTCGCGTGCACCGCTCATAATGGTTTCGGCAGTCGAGGTGCCGGCCATCGAGAGCGAGCGCTGCACGTCGGCGGACAGCGCCTTGATCTGGTTGGCGGTCTCGGTCGAGGCCGCGATCAGCGCGCTCTGCGCATCGCGCGCGCCGGCGGTGATTGATTCCGCCGTGGTGGTACCGGCCAGCGACAGCGAGTGCTGCACGTCGGCGGTCAGCGTCTTGACGTGGTTGGCCGCATCCGAAGACGCCGTGACGAGCGTGGTCTGCACCTCGCGGGCGCCGGCCAGGATCGAGGCCGCCGTGGCCGAGCCGGCCGCGGAGAGCGTGCGCTCGACGTCGGCCGCGAGCCCCTTGATCTGGTTGGAGGCATCGCCCGAGGCGGCAATCAGGGACGACTGCGCCTCGCGGGCGCTGGTCAGGATCGAATTCGCAGCACCCGTGCCGACCGCAGTCAGCGCGCGCTCGACCTCGGCGGAGGTCATCTTGAGTTGGGCGTTGACGTCGGAAGAGACGGTCATCAGCGACTGCTGCGCGGCGCGCGCACCGGTCTGGATCGTCTCGCTGGTGTTGACCACGAGGTTGGTGAGTGAGCGCTCGGCATCTTCGACATGCGAGCGGATCGCAGTTGAGATCATCTCGGCGCGGGAGATCATGTCCTCGCTGGCCTGGCGGCCGCTGCTCTCGATGCGGCCGGCGACGGCCTCGACACGCGAGCCGAGCAGGTCTTCGAACTGCGCCACGCGGACGTCGATGTCGCTCGCGACGGAGCCGGCCTTGGTCTCGATCGCCTGCTGGATCTCCTGGAAACGCGCCGTGACCGTGTCCGTCAGGTGCATGCTGCGGCCATCGATCAGTTCGCCGACACTCGTGATGCGGCGGTCGACGGCCTCGATCGCCTGCGCCGTGCCGTCGGTGAGCGTCGAAGTCAGTAGGGTCAGGCGGGTGTCGATCGACTGCACAGCCTGCGAGGCGCCGTTGGTCACCGCTGACGTCAGGTAGGTCAGGCGGGAGTCGATGGACTCGAGTGCCTGCGTCGCGCCGCCGTTGAGGGTGGTGGTGAGATGGGTCAGGCGCGTATCGATCGACTGGATCGTCTGCGAGGCGCCGTCGGTCAGCGTCGTCGTGAGGTGGGTGAGGCGGGAGTCGATCGACTGGATCGCCTGCGTCGCACCGTCGATCAGCGTCGTCGAGAGCGTGTTGAGGCGGCCGTCGATCGTCTCGGTCACGGACTTCGCGCGGGCGTCGAACGACTGCTCGAGGGCGCCGACCCGGCCGCCGAGCTGTTCGTCGAAGGTCTTGATGTGGCCTCCGATCGTGTTGTCGAGGCTTGCGATCTTGCCGTCCAGCGAGGCGTCCAGGCTGGACACGCGCTCACCGATCGTGCTCTCGAACTGCACCAGGCGCTGGTCGAGAAGGGCCGTGATCTCGCCGCCGTTGGAGCTGAAGCGGGCGTCGAAATTGTCGACATAGGTCTTCAACGATTCGTGGATCTCGTGCGTGCGCTGGCCCATGCGCTCGACGATTTCGCCGCCGAAGGTCTTCACGGTGCGGTCGAACTCGGAGATGTGGCGCGTGATCAGGGCACCCAGCGTGCCGGAATCGCGGGCGAACTTTTCGACCAGCTCGCTCCCCTGGTTCTTCACCAGTTCGTCGAACGCGCTCATCTGCAACGACAGCGAGTCGTGCGCGGTCTCGGTCTGGCTGACGACCTTGGCGACGAGGGTATTGACGGTGGCGTCGAGCGCTTCGCTCGCCTTGTCGCCTGAGGTCATGATCTGGCCGGCGAGGCGGTTGCCGGCGTCGTCGATCTTAGCGGACAGGTCGTTCGAGCGCAGCTCGAGCTCGAGCAGCAGCGAGTCCGACGAATTCTTCAAGCTGTCGTGCACCTGCTCGGTGCGCTCGGAGATGCCGTCGACGATCGCGGCGGAACGCTGCTCGAACTCGCCGGTGATGCGGTCGATGCGCTCGTTGAGCATCTCGTGGACACGGTCGGCGAGGTCGACGAACTCGTCGTGGACGTGGCCGGTCTTGAAGTTGAGGCTGGTGGTCAGCCGCTCGCTCGCGTCCAGCACTGCGCGAGTGGTCTCTGCGCTGGCCTCCTCGAGACGGTCGAGCAGATCGCCGCCACGCTCGCCGAGCGCCAGGATCATGTTGTCGCCGGCATGGCTCAGCGCGCTCGTGATATGGGCGCCGCGCTCTTCCAAAGCGCCGGTGATGGATTTTGCGACTTCGTCGACGCGGGAAGCGATCGCGTCCGAGATCAGCGCGATGTCGTGGCGCAGGTCGATCTGCACGCCGGAAATGGCGCTGCGAACTTGTTCTGCCTGGCCGACCAGGTTGTCGCGCTGATGGGCGATGTCCTGAAGCAGGGCACGGATGCGGACTTCGTTGTCCGAATAAGCGCGCTCCAGCGCCGCGACCTCGTTGGCGACCAGCGTCTCGAGCTCGCCGGCGCGCGCAATCGCGCGTTCGATGCCGTCGCCCATCGCCGCGACCTCGCGGCGGATGGCCTGGCCAACGGTGACCATGGAATCGGAGGCCGAGCCTTCCGGCTCGGAGAAGCGGATCGCGACCTGCGCCATCGCCTGCGCGACCTGGCTCATCTGCTGACCGCGCCAGACCAGGCTGGCCAGGAAGTAGAACAGCATGATCGGCGCGAAGAACATCGTGGCAAGGCCGGCGATGGCCAGCACGCCGCCGCTCTCGCCCATCGCGGCCCGGATCGAGGGCAGGAAGCCGACCGTCAGCGCGGCGCAAGCCGCCAGCCAGACCACGGTGAAGATGGTCGCGCCGGTATAGATGTTGCGGGCAGGGCGGCCCGTTTGCAGCGACTGGAGCAATTGGCCGATGGTCTCGCGGTCGTCATTGGCGGCGCGGCGCGAGGGGCGAGGTTCCTCGACGGAATCGAACACCGCACGCTCGTTGGCGGCAGGACGCGGCTCGAAGGACGGCTCGTCGAACACGGGAGGTGCGGGCGGTGCGACCGGAGGCGCGGTTTCGTTGCGCATCGAGGCGTTGCGGCTGGTATCGGCAGCCGTATCGCTGATGTTGAGGGCTTCCTGGATCGCAGAAAGCGCAACTTCTGTGGGGTCTTTGACCTTTTTGGGAGTATTGGCCATGTTCAGTCCGAGCCCTCGTTATTTGTACGCGTCCCCCCGCGAGCCCTGCGCGCTACGCAAGCCCACAGACCGGATCATGCCGCTTGCGCGGATCTCCGAGCCATCCCCACCCGGACGGCTTGTCCGCCAATTTCTGCAACATCCTATTGGCAGAGCGTCGCGAATGAAATGCCCGCGATTAAGACATTCTTAATCATCGTTAACAGGAATGGGCCGTAACACCTTAGCCCTAAATGAAATTCTCCACCGGACTCGGTAGATTGCGGCAACTTTTCGTCAAGAACCGGGCAGATTTGCGTAAAGCAGCCCGAACACTTCGTTAACCATTTCCATGCTTCGGTGGGGAAACCGCCGAGCCGGCGGACCATCGCGCGATGCCGGGGGCCTGCGCCATGACGCCTGAACTGCAACGGATGGACTGGATGCCCTCGCCCCCGCTTGCGCCCATCGACAGCCCGCTCGACCTCGGCCACCTTTCCCGGATGACGCTCGGCGATGCCGAACTGGAGCAGGAAGTGCTGGCGATGTTCGCCGAGCAGGCCGTCAGGCTGCTCGCGGCGATGGCTGCGCTTCCGCCCGAGACCGGCGCGCTCGCCCACAAGCTCAAGGGCTCGGCGCGGGGAATCGGTGCCTTTGCTGTGGCGGATGCCGCCGCTAGCTTGGAGGCCGCGATCCGGCACGGCCATGACCAGCCGCAGGCCTTCGCAGCGCTGAAAGAGGCGGTCGCCGAGGCCCGCGCCGCGATTGAAACGATCCTGAAGCACTAGGCCGGCCCAAGCTTGCCGGCGACGATAGGTTAGCGGCTTGTTTCCAGGGGCTTTCCCCGCGCGAACCGGCGCCGACTTCGCGACAAAACGCTATGGCGCCCGCCTGACCGACCCGTTATAGGACAGCCCAGACCCTCATTACTCCCAATCAACATCGCGGCAGCACGAGCACACATGGCCAAGATTCACTTTGTCGACCACAAGGGCGAAACCCGCACGGTGGAAATCGAGAACGGCGCGACCGTGATGGAAGCCGCCATCCGCAACAGCATTCCCGGCATCGAGGCCGAGTGCGGCGGCGCCTGTGCCTGCGCGACCTGCCATGTCTATGTCGACGAAGCCTGGCGCGAGAAGGTCGGCAGCCCGACGCCGATGGAAGAGGACATGCTCGACTTCGGCTTCGACGTGCGCCCGAACTCGCGCCTGTCCTGCCAGATCAAGGTCTCCGACGAGCTCGACGGGCTCGTGGTAGCGACGCCGGAACGGCAGGCCTGATCGTCTCTCCCAGCTATCAGCTGTGCGGCGGCGCGACATCGATGCCGCGCTTGTGCCAGGGCTTGAACTTCGCGATCACCTCCGCCGTCAGCGGGGACGGCCGGCGTGTCGTCTCGTCGAGCAGGACGCCGACCGAGGTCGCCGAGGCGATGCATTTTCCTTCCGAGAACACGACCTGCTCGAATGTCACGGACGTGCGTCCCAGCTTCACCACGCCGAGGCCGAGCTCGATCGTGTTCGGCCAGCGCAACTCGGCACGGAAATGCATGTCGAGCCGCACCATGATCCAGGCGAGGCCAGGCGGCGTCAGCCCGTATTGAGGAAGCTTCATCAGCGTGACACGTCCGGTCTCGAAATAGGTGGCGTAGACCGCGTTGTTGACGTGCTGGTTCGGATCGAGATCGCCGAAGCGGACATTGTCGCTGAGGCGAAAAGGAAAGTCCTCCAGGCGCGGCGTCGTATCGAGGCGGCTTGGTGCGTTCACCGATTGATCTCCGTCATATCGCATCCCGTTACAGCCCAGTTATGCTGGCCCGGCAAGTGGGCGCGGCCGCGGGGCGCTCCCGCTTTTATGCCTTCCCTGATCCATCCCCGTTGGTTAGACAGACAAAGTCACCTCGGCCCGAAGGGCGCCGTCCCACCGATAACGATCGATAAAGAGACGACATGAGCGATGTGATCAAAACCGATGTGCTGATTATTGGCGCCGGCCCCTGTGGCCTGTTCGCCGCTTTCGAGCTTGGCCTTCTCGACATGAAGGCGCATTTCGTCGACATCCTCGACAAGGTCGGCGGCCAATGTGCCGAGCTCTACCCGGAAAAGCCGATCTACGACATCCCCGGCATTCCGCAGGTCTCCGGCCAGGGCCTCACCGATGCGCTGATGGAGCAGATCAAGCCGTTCCACCCGACCTTCCATCTCGGCGAGATGGTCGAGACGGTGGAGAAGATCGGCGATCCCGCGTTCCGCTGCACCACGGATGCCGGCAAGGTGTTCGAATGCAAGGTGCTGGTGATCGCAGCCGGCGGTGGCTCGTTCCAGCCCAAGCGCCCGCCCGTGCCGGGGATCGAGGCCTATGAAGGCACTTCGGTACACTATGCCGTGCGCAAGATGGAGGCCTTCCGCGACAAGAACGTGCTGATCGCCGGCGGCGGCGATTCCGCACTCGACTGGACGCTCAATCTGCATCCGGTTGCCAAGCGCATCACGCTGTTGCACCGTCGCGACGAGTTTCGCGCAGCACCCCATAGCGTCGAGCAGATGCGCGCGCTGGTGGCGGGCGGCAAGATGGATCTCAGGCTCGGCCAGGTCACCGCGCTGTCGGGCGCGGATGGCAAGCTCTCCGGCGCCACCATCAAGGGCAACGACAACAGCGTCAGCGATATTGCCTGCGACACCATGCTGCCGTTCTTCGGCCTGACCATGAAGCTCGGCCCGGTCGCGAATTGGGGCATCGCGCTGGAGAACAATTTGGTGCCGGTCGAGACGAGCGCGTTCGAAACCAACGTACCGGGCATCTTCGCCATCGGCGACATCAACACCTATCCCGGCAAGATCAAGTTGATCCTGTGCGGCTTCCACGAGGGCGCGCTGATGTCGCAAAAAGCCCACCGCTACGTCTATCCGGAGAAGCGGCTCGTGTTCCAGTACACGACCTCGTCCTCCAGCCTGCAAAAGAAGCTCGGTGTCAACTGACCGCTACGCGAACGGGGCAGGCACCCCATGTTTCTGGCGCTGGAACCGTTCGCGAAATCGCCGTAGTCTGCGGCCATTGCAGTGGCGGCTTAACAAGGTGATCATAATGCGGAATCCTTTTTCGAGCTTTCGGCTGCTCTCGCTCCTGACGCTCGCCGTCGTGGCGGCGATTGGCATGACGAAACCGGCTGCCGCGCAACAGCCGACCGCCGCAGGCCTGTGGCAGAAGGTCGAAGACGGCAGGCCGGTGGGCTGGTTTCTCTTCATCGACCACAACGGCATCTTCGAAGGCGTGATCGCCAAGACCTTCCCGCGTCCCGGCGACGATCCGAACGAGGTCTGCTCGAAATGCACCGACGATCGCAAGAACCAGCCGGTGCTCGGGCTCTCCTTCATCCGTGACATGAAGCGCGACGGGTTGAAATATGAGGGCGGCAACGTGGTCAATCCGCGCGACGGCAACGTCTGGAAGGCCAAGATGAGCGTGAGCCCGGATGGCCAGGTCCTGACCATGCGCGGCTTCCTCGGCATCTCCCTGTTCGGCAAAGATGAGACCTGGCAGCGCCTGCCGGACGCCAATCTGGCTCAGGTCGATCCGGCCATTATCGCCAAATATCTTCCGGCGCAGGCTGCCGCGACCGTGCCGAAGCCCGCGCCGGCGGCGAAGAAGGGCGGTGCGATGATGGCGCCGGCGCCCAAACAATAAGCGCTGCCAAGGTGACGAGCCTCAATACGTCCGCGCCTTCTGGCAAGGCGCGTAGAACGTGCCGTTGCCGGCAGCGACACGCTCGAGGCATTGGCGGGCATCGGTGATCTCGCCGTCCACCTCAAAATAATAGGCCTGCTGTCCAAGGCTCAGGACGTAATGTCCTGGCGGAAGTTCGAGGTCCGCATCGCTGGCGTGAAGCTCGTACATTTCGGATTTGCCCGGAATCGGCGCGATCCGAAATGGATAGGAGAAGTTGCGGATGACGCCAGCGTCCTCTCCGCCGCCCGAATTCTTGCTGGCACCGTTGGTGGAGAACTCTCTCACTTTCGCGACCACCCGGACCTCGAGGCGCTCTGGGATCACATTTGAAATGTCCCGGCGAAACACGATGAACTTGACGTGCCCGTTCGGCAGATGCGGCCGGTCGGGCTTCTTGAACTCCGGTGAGATCGCAATTCGCATGTCCGGCGCCATCACGCTGATTGCGTTCAACTCAGCAAGCGATTTGTCGTCGATCAGGGCATAGATGCCGTAGTCGGTCGGAAGCACAGGCATCGGCGGAGGCGGGGCGGAAGGGACCATTTCGGGCTTGGCCACCGTGACGGTTGCCTCCGGCTTGGGCGCGACCAGCGCGATCTCCGGCGCTTGCGAGGAAATCAGCCGGCGTAGCGCAGCGATCTTGTCTCTGTGCGAAACGATCAGGCTGACCGCGCTGACGACAACCAGGATGGCCGCTGTCCGCTTGATCACCGGCCAGAGGGGGCCCGGGACCGCAGGCAGCTTGCTGCGGGACGTTCCGATGCCCGGCGGTAGCACGGTCGCGGAGCCGGAGACCAGAACACCGCTTGCTTCGCTGATCCTGGATGACGTGAGTTGTTGTTGCGGCAGACGCTCCAGCGGCGCCTGCTCGCGCGAGAACTTCTCGACCTCGTCGATCGCGACCTCGAGGGCCTGCTTCATATTATCGATGTTCTTCGCGTCGGCGTAAGTGAACTGCTCGGTGAGCTTGTAGCGCGCGAGATCGTAGACCATCTGCCGCCTGGCTTCAGCGTCGCCCTTCACCGTGTCGAGCATGCGCGAAATCACCAGCGCGAACTGCACCTGGTTGGCGGGCAGATCGGTCGGATCCTGTTGACCGGGAAGTAGGTCTCTGGAGTCGCTCATCGCGCTGACGGTCCAATGCCTGTCACGCCGATACCCAATTCTTCCATGCGAAACAGTCGCTTAATCGATTGCGGCCGCGCCCGCGCCAGCTTCGTACACGTCCTGGCATGACAAGGAAAGTCTCCGGAGCAGGACGATTGGATTATCGTCACGTCACATCTGCAGGAGGACAGCCGGCTTGGGCGCGCTTGTCGCGCCAGTAGTTCCCCGGGAATGCGCGCTGGCGCTGGATTTGCATAGTAATCGGCAAAGCTGCCGGAGGAACGAGTCGCCGCTGCCGCGCCCGGCGAAGGGCGTGAGGGATGTCGCTTGTTCCCTGCGGGGCCGATCCGTGAGATGACGCAATGAGGCTTGCAAGACTGTGTGCAGCGACGCTGCTGGTGGTGATGACGCTGCTGGCAACATCGGCCTTCGCGCGGGATGACGGACGCTATGCAAACTCGCCCCTCAAACCCTGGTTCGAGGGCCTGCGCAGCGAGTACGGGCAGTGCTGCTCGGACGCCGATGGCTATGTCGTCGCCGACGTCGATTGGGAGTCCGACAAGGGGCACTATCGCGTGCATCTCGACGAGGAGTGGGTCGTCGTTCCCGATGGAGCCGTGATCACCGAACCAAACAAGATCGGCCGCACCATGGTGTGGAAGCACTATATCGACGGCCACCCGCGGGTGCGGTGCTTCATGCCGGGCAGCATGACGTGAATAATGATGGCGCCCGCACGAGATGCGGGCGCCATCAGTGACGTAAGAGCTCAGCGTGCTTCGTTGTCGGAGCTCGCGCTGGCGAGCCGCTTGACGCGGGGTGACAGCACCATCATCTGCACGGGCGAGGCCGGCATGCCGGCGACCACCATCGTGGGTGCGGCTGATTGCTGCTCCACGCCGGCGCTGCCGAGCACCTGCACTTGCATCGTCGAGATCGGAAACGACTTCGCCTCGTAAGAGGGAAGCTCGCCGGCGAAGGCGCTGGCCGTGCCTGCAATCATCGCGCCGGTAACGGCAATCAGTGTAAGAACGCGCATATCAAAATCTCCGTGAAGATAGCAATCGGAGATTTGGTCGCGGCACTGCCTTAACAGGTTCGCCTGCTTGCGGGCATTCGTCTCTCTTCGCGGTCTTATTTGGTTGCGTGGCACGTGCGCGATGAAGCGAGAAAGAAGCTTTTCACGCCTTTGTTTCGGGACCGTTTCATCCAATCGCGCGACAATTGCGGCTCAGGTCACCGGCGCTGGATTGAACAGCGTGAGATCGTTGTGGATGCCCCAGCGGTCCGACCACGGCTTGGTGCGGCCGGAGGCGACGTCGAGGATGAGGTGGAACAGGTCCCAGCCGGTTTCCTCGATGGTCTTGGCGCCGGTGGCGATGCCGCCCGCATCGAAATCGATGAGATCCTTCCAGCGGCGCGCCAACTCGGTGCGGGTGGCGACCTTGATCACGGGGGCCGCCGCAAGTCCGTAAGGCGTGCCGCGACCGGTGGTGAACACCTGCAAGGTCATGCCGGAGGCAAGCTGAAGCGTGCCGCAGATGAAGTCGCTCGCCGGCGTTGCCGCGAACAGCATGCCCTTTTGCGTGGCCTTCTGGCCGGGCGAGAGCACGCCGGTGATGGCTGATGAGCCCGACTTGACGATCGAGCCGAGCGATTTCTCGACGATGTTGGCGAGACCGCCCTTCTTGTTGCCGGGCGTGGTGTTGGCACTGCGGTCCGCGCCGCCGCGGGCCAGATAGGAATCATACCAGGCCATCTCGCGCACCAGCGCGCGGCCGACGTCCTCGTTGATGGCGCGGCGCGTCAGCAGCTGAATGGCGTCGCGCACCTCCGTGACTTCGGAGAACATTACGGTGGCACCGGCGCTGACCAGCAGGTCCGCAGCGAAGCCGAGGGCTGGGTTTGCGGTAACGCCGGAGAAGGCGTCGCTGCCGCCGCATTGCAGCCCGATCACGAGATCGGAGGCGGGGCAGGTCTCACGCTTGCGGGTGTTGAGCACCTTCAGTCGCGCTTCAGCCTGGGTCATGATGGCATCGACGATCGCGCCAAAACCGTCGAAGGCTTCGTCCTGCATGCGGACGATGGCATCGTTGACGCCTTCCGGCACCAGCCGCTCGGGCGCCAGCTTTTCGCAGCCGAGGCCGACGACCAGGATCTCGCCGCCGAAATTGGGATTAAGCGCGATGTTCTGCAGCGTGCGGATCGGCACTACAGCGTCGGGCGCGGTGATCGCGACGCCGCAGCCATAGGCGTGCGTCAGCGGCACGACGTCGTCGACATTGGGGTACTTCGGCAGCAGCTCGGCACGGATGCGCTTGACGGCATATTCCATCGTGCCCTTGACGCATTGCACGGAGGAGGAGATGCCCAGAATGTTTTTTGTGCCGACCGAACCGTCGGGATTGCGATAGCCTTCGAAAGTGAAGCCTTCGAGCGGCGGCAGCGGTGCGGGGACGGCGGTGGAGATTTCGAGCTTGTCCAGGGCAGGGGCCTCCGGCATGCGGATGCGGGCCTCATCGACCCATTCGCCGGCCAGGATCGGCGAGAGCGCGTAGCCGATCACCTCGCCGTAACGGATGATCGGCTGACCTTGCGCGATGTCAACGAGCGCGGTCTTGTGCCCTTGCGGCACGAAGGCGCGCAGCGTCAGCCCGCAGGCAAAGCGGGAGCCGGCGGGAAGCCCGAAATTGTTGACCACAATCGCGACGTTGTCGCGCGCGTTGAGCTTGATGTAGCGGGGCTGTTCTTTCGCTGCGACGTCCTGGTCCATGGACTTTCCTCAAGAACGGTAAAAGCCGTGCTTTCGATCACCTCTCCCCGGAGGGGAGAGGTCGGCGCGTAGGCGCCGGGTGAGGGGCCGCGGCTCCAACGAAAGGACGCAACCCCTCACCCGGATCGCTGTGCGATCCGACCTCTCCCACAGGAAGAGGTGGGCACCTGCGCCGCGGCTCGATCATCCGCCTGTCAGCCGGGATACGTATAAGCCGTCTTCACCGTGGTGTAGAACTCGCGGGCGTAGGAGCCCTGCTCGCGGGCGCCGTAGCTCGAGCCCTTCCGGCCGCCGAACGGCACGTGATAGTCGACGCCGGCGGTCGGCAGATTGACCATTACCATGCCTGACTCGCTGTTGCGCTTGTAGTGCGAGGCATATTTCAGGCTGGTGGTGCAGATGCCGGAGGCGAGGCCGAACTCGGTGTCGTTTGAGATGGCGAGGGCTTCCTCGTAGTTCTTGGCGCGGATCACCGCGGCAACGGGCCCGAAGATTTCCTCGCGCGCGATGCGCATGTTGTTGTTGGCCTCGGTGAACAGTGCCGGCTGGAGATAGTGGCCGGGATTCTCGCGCTTGAGGAGCTCGCCGCCGAAGGCGAGCTTGGCGCCCTCATCCTGGCCGATCTTGATGTAGCGCAGGTCCTGGTCGAGCTGGCTCTGGTCGACCACCGGGCCGATATGCACGCCGGCCTTGAGCGCATCGTCCACCGAGAGGCTGTTCAGCCGCTCGGCCACCGCGGCAACGAAGCGGTCGTGGATGCCTTCGGTGACGATCAAGCGCGAGGAGGCGGTGCAGCGCTGGCCGGTGGAGAAATAGGCGCCGTTGACGGCTACCTCGACCGCGGTTTTCAAGTCCGCGTCATCTAGCACCACCAGCGGGTTCTTGCCGCCCATCTCGAGCTGGAATTTCTTCATCGGGTTCGACAGCACGCAGGCCTGGGCGATCTTGCGCCCCGTCTGCACCGAGCCGGTGAACGAGATCGCGGCGACGTCAGGATGCTCGAGCAGGGTCTGGCCGACCACCGAACCGGAGCCGACAACGAGGTTGAACACGCCGGCCGGAATGCCGGAGCGGGTGATGATCTCGGCGAGCGCATGCCCGGAGCCCGGCACCAGCTCGGCCGGCTTGAACACGACCGTGTTGCCGTAGCAGAGCGCCGGCGCGATCTTCCAGGCGGGGATCGCGATCGGGAAATTCCAGGGGGTGATCATGCCGACGACGCCGACCGGCTCGCGGGTGAGCTCGACATCGAGGCCGGGGCGGACGGAAGCACCCTTCTCGCCGATCAGGCGCAGCGCCTCGCCGGCGAAGAACGCGAAGATCTGGCCTGCGCGCGCAACCTCGCCGATGCCCTCGGGCAACGTCTTGCCTTCCTCGCGGGCGAGCAGGCGGCCGAGCTCTTCCTTGCGGGCCAGGATTTCGGTCGAGATCTTGTTCAGCGCGTCGTAGCGCACCTGCGGCGTCGACTGTGCCCAGGCAGGGAAGGCGGCCTTCGCGGCGGCGATCGCCTTCTCGGTCTGCGCCTTGTCGGCCTTGGCGTATTCGCCGACGAGGTCATTGGTGTTGGAGGGGTTGATGTTCCTGGTGACGCCGGAGCCGTCGACCCATTCACCGCCGATGAAGTTCTTGAGGATCGCAGTCATCTCTTTTTTCCTCCAAGGAAGTTTTCTTACCGAACGAGGCAGGGCCTCTTGTCGTCGAAGGTCCAGCCCGGGATCAAGTCCTGCATGGCGATAGCGTCATCTCGGGCGCCAAGTCCATGCTTCTTGTAGAGCTCATGCGCGGCCTCGATGGCCGCGCGGTCGATCTCGATGCCGAGGCCCGGACGATCCGGGACCGCGATCTTGCCGCCCTTGATCTGGAGCGGCTCCCTGGTGAGCGCCTGGCCATCCTGCCAGATCCAGTGGGTGTCGATCGCAGTGACCTTGCCGGGAGCGGCGGCGCCGACATGGGTGAACATGGCGAGCGAAATGTCAAAGTGGTTGTTGGAATGCGAGCCCCAGGTCAGGCCGTTGTCGCGGCAGGTCTGGGCAACGCGCACCGATCCCTGCATGGTCCAGAAATGGGGGTCGGCCAGCGGAATGTCCACCGCCCCGAGACGCAACGCATGGGAGAGTTGCCGCCAATCGGTGGCGATCATGTTGGTCGCGGTCGGAAGGCCCGTGGCGCGGCGGAACTCGGCCATGATCTCGCGGCCGGAGAAGCCGGCCTCAGCGCCGCAAGGGTCCTCGGCATAGGCGAGGATGCCGTGCATGTCCTTGCAGAGGCGGATGGCCTCGTCCAGCGACCAGGCGCCGTTGGGATCAAGCGTGACGCGCGCGTTGGGGAAGCGGTTGGCGATGGCGGTGACGGCTTCGATCTCCTGCTCACCGCGCAGCACGCCGCCCTTCAGCTTGAAATCGGCGAAGCCGTAATGGTCGTGGGTGGCTTCCGCGAGCCGGACCACCGTTTCCGGCGTCATCGCCTCCTGATGACGGAGGTTGAACCAGTCCGCCTTGCCGCTCTCGCCCGTGACATAGTCGAGCTTAGACTTGCGCCGATCGCCGACGAAGAAGAGATAGCCCAGCGTCTCGACGCTCTTGCGCTGCCGGCCTTCGCCGAGCAGGGCGGCGACCGGAAGATTGAGATGCTGGCCAAGCAGATCGAGCAGGGCGGATTCGATCGCGGTGACCGCGTGGATCATCACGCGCAGGTCAAACGTCTGCTTGCCGCGGCCGCCGGCGTCGCGGTCGGCGAACTTGGTGCGCACATCGGCGAGAATGTTGTTCATCGCGCCGACGGTCTTGCCGATCACGAGATCGCGGGCGTCCTGGAGCGTCTGCCAGATCCTTTGCCCGCCCGGCACCTCGCCGACGCCGGCGTGGCCGCCATTGTCGGTGAGGATAACGATATTGCGGGTGAAGAACGGCGCGTGCGCGCCGCTCAGATTGAGGAGCATGCTGTCGCGACCGGCGACCGGGATCACCTGCATGGCCGTAACGACCGGTGCGCCAGAGATATCCGTCTGGGCCATCGCGCGCTTCTCCCTGTTGCCTTTATTCTGCAGCCTGTTGTGACGATCGAATGGCGGGCAGCTTCTTCACCAGCGCGGTCAGTTCCGCAATCTCCTGCTCGGTGAGGTCCGTGAGCGGCGGGCGAACCGGGCCGGAGTCGCGGCCAATCACCTTCATGCCGGCCTTGATGATCGAGACCGCATAGCCCTTCCTGCGGTTGCGGATCGCGATCAGCGGCAGGATGAAATCCTTCAAGCCGGCATGGATCGTCGCATGGTCGCGCTTGCGCACGGCGGTGTAGAAATTGGTGGCGAATTCCGGCACGAAGTTGAACACGGCCGAGGAATAGGTCGTCACGCCCATATCGAGATAGGGCAGCGCGAACGTCTCCGCGGTCGGCAGGCCGCCGACATAGGTCAGGCGGTCGCCGAGCTTGGTGTAGACGCGCGTCATCAGTTCGATGTCGCCGATGCCGTCCTTGTAGCCGACCAGGTTCGGACAGCGCTCGGCGAGACGCGCGAGGGTGTCGGGCTGCAGGATGGCGTTGTCTCTGTTGTAGACGATGACGCCGATCTTCACGGAGGCGCAGACGGCCTCGACGTGAGCGGCAAGGCCTTCCTGCTCGGAATGGGTGAGGTAGGGCGGCAGCAGCAGCAGACCGTCCGCGCCGGCCTTTTCGGCGCCGATTGCGATCTCGCGGGCGATCGCGGTGCCATAGCCGGTACCGGCGAGCACGGGCACGCGGCTCTTGGTCTCGTCGACGGCCACCTTGACCACTTGCGGGACCTCGGTCGGAGTTAGCGAGAAGAACTCGCCGGTGCCGCCGGCAGCGAACAGGCCGGCGACGTCATAGCCGCACAGCCAGTCCATGTTGGCGCGGTAGGTCGCCTCGTCGAAGGAGTAGTCAGCCTTGAACGGCGTGACGGGGAAGGACAGGAGGCCCGATCCGATCTTCTGGGCCATTTCCTGGGGGGTCATCTTGCTCATGGGCGCTGTCCCTGTGTTCCAGTGTTGGGGAGGACGCAAGAGGCCGCGCGTCCATGCGCCGGTGTTTAGGCAACCGTTCGATGCGCGTCCAAGCCAAAGCCTATATCGACCGATGCGGATTGAGCATCAATCCTCCACCGCCTCCACCGAGGACAGTTCGCTGGCGATCTTGACCAGCGCGGACAGCAGCGGGTTCTCGTCGTCGCGGCGCCACACCATGAACAGCTCGACCGGCACGCGGTTGCGCAGCTTCAGCGGACGCAGCCGGACGTCGGTGATCTTGAGGCCGGCAGCCGCGGCCGGCACGATGGCAAGGCCAAGGCCGGCGCGGACCATCGCGAGGATCGAGTGAATCTGGCTGAGGTGCTGGACATAGCGCGGCAGGATGTCGGCCCGTGTGAACAAAGCCACTAGGAGATCGTGAAAGTACCGGCTCTCATAGGGCGAATACATCACGAACGGCTGGTCGTCGAAGTCCTTGATGGTGATGCTGTCGGCATTGGCGAGCGGGTGCTTTTTCGGGATCGCGGCGAGCAGGGGCTCGGCGACGACGCGGCGGCTGGTCAGTTCGGGCCGCGCGATCGGCGGGCGCAGCAGACCGGCATCGATCTGACCCGAGGTCAGCGCCTCGAACTGGTCGCCCGACACCATCTCCTTCAACGAAAAGTCCACCTCCGGCAGCTTGGCGCGGCAGGCCGCGATCAGCTCGGGCAGGAAGCCGTAGGCGGCGGCCGCCGTAAAGCCGATCTTCAGCGAGCCGGTCTTGCCGAGCGCGATGCGGCGGGCGACCTGCGAGGCGCTTTCGGCGAGCTTCAGGATGCGGCGTGCCTCGGGGAGGAAGCTGCGCCCCGCCGGCGTCAAGCGCACCGAGCGGCTGGTGCGCTCCAGCAGCGGCGCGTCGATAATGTGCTCCAGCACCTGGATCTGCCGGGACAGCGGCGGCTGGGTCATGTTCAGCCGCGCGGCAGCGCGGCCGAAATGCAGTTCCTCCGCCACCGTGACGAAACAGCGGAGCTGGTTGAGATCGAACATTGATACATGCCTTAGATGGATAAGGCGTTTCCCCGGCACTTCTAGCATCGATCACCCCCAAAAACAAAGACGGCGGCCTTGCGAGCCGCCGTTGAGTTGCCTGGTCAAGCTCTCATGGAGCCCTCAGGAGGAACGTTTGAGCACTACCCGCTCGATCTTGCCCACGATCACGAGATAGGCGAAGGCGGCCACCAGAGCGTTGAGTCCGACGAACACCAGCGCGCCATTGAAGGAGCCGGTCGCGGCGAGGATGTAGCCGATCACGATCGGCGTGGTGATTGATGAGAGGTTGCCGAAGGAGTTGAACAGGCCGCCCGACACGCCGCCGGCCTCCTTGGGTGAGGTGTCGGAGACGACCGCCCAGCCGAGCGCGCCGATGCCCTTGCCGAAGAAGGCGAGCGCCATGAAGCCGACCACCAGCGCCTGGCCCTCGACATAGTTGCAGGCGATGATCGACATCGACAGCAGCATGCCGCCGACGATCGGGATCTTGCGCGCCATGGTCAGCGAGCCGCTCTTGCGCAGGATGGCGTCGGAGATGATGCCGCCGAGCACACCGCCGATGAAGCCGCACAGCGCCGGCAGCGTCGCGACGAAGCCGGCTTGCAGGATCGAGAGGCCGCGCTCCTTGACCAGGTACACCGGGAACCAGGTCAGGAAGAAATAGGTCAGCGTGTTGATGCAGTACTGGCCCAGATAGACGCCGAGCATCATGCGGTTGGAGAGCAACTGGCGGATGTGGTCCCATTTCGGACCGGAGTCCGGCGCGCGCTCGTCCTTTGGTGCGTCGAGATCGACCAGGGCGCCGCCGTCCTTGATGTAACCGAACTCGGCTTCGTTGATCGAAGGATGTTCTTTCGGCCCGTAGACAGTCTTGATCCAGGCGAGACCCATAACGACGCCGAGCCCGCCCATCACGAAGAACACGTAACGCCAGCCGTAATCATGCGCGATCCAGCCCATCAGCGGCGCGAAGATCACGGTGGCGAAATACTGCCCCGAATTGAAGAAGGCCGATGCGGTGCCGCGCTCGTTGCCGGGAAACCAGGCTGCGACGATGCGGGCGTTGGCGGGAAAGGACGGCGCCTCTGCGACACCGACGAGGAGGCGAAGCGCGAACAGCACGACGATGGCAGCACCGGCGCTGAAGAAGCCGACCCAGCCCTGCATCATCGTGAACAGCGACCAGACGATGATGCTGAAAGCGTAGACGAGGCGCGAGCCGTAGCGGTCGAGCAGCCAGCCGCCCGGCACCTGCGCGACGACGTAGGACCAGCCGAAGGCCGAGAAGATCCAGCCCATCGCCACGGGATCGAGATGGAGCTCCTTGGAGAGCGCCGGGCCGGCAATCGACAGTGTGGCGCGGTCGGCATAATTGACGGTCGTAACCAGGAACAACATGGTCACGATGAACAGCCTGACGCGAGACCTCCTCACGTCCGCCGTGGACACGACTGCGCTCATCATGCGCCTCCTCAAGTCGAATGTTTCCTCAAGGCGACTCCTAGAGGCGCGCGCGGGAAAGTGTCCAAGTTGAAGGGGGTATCGATTGATGCCGTTTTTGAATTGATGGAACGGCAGCAGCCCGGAGCGGTGTCAGCTAGACCAATGCGAGGTTCGTCGGGTGCACGCCGGTGAAGATGCGCTGGAGGCTCTCGTTGCCGAGGCCGAAGACGTGCCCGAACAGATCGGCAAACAGCGCGCGATAATCGGTCAGCACGGGATAGTCGCGGTTCTGGAACAGATGCGCCTGCTCGACCTTGACCTGTTCGCCGAGGATGCGGCCGCCGTTGATACCGCCACCGAGCACCCAGTAGACGCTGCCATGGCCGTGATCGGTGCCGCGGTCGCCGTTCTCGCGGAAGGTGCGGCCGAATTCCGAGATCACCACCACCACTGTATCCCGCCACGCTGCCGGCCCGACTTCCTCGCAGAAGCCGACCAGGGCGCGACCGAGCTCGCCCAGCCGGTCGGCGAGATAGCCGTTGGCGGCGCCCTGGTTGACGTGCGTGTCCCAGCCGCCGACGTCGACGAAGCCGAGATTGAATTGCTCGCGCATCAGGCGGCCGATGCGCCGCGCCGACAATTCGAAGCCGCGCGGCGAGACCGCGCCGCGATTGGCGGCATTCATCTCCTCGGAGACCGAGCGGTAGACGTCGTCGCGGACCCGAAAACCCTCCGACACCGAGGCGGCGAGGTTCGACTGCGCGTACATCTTCTTGATCAGATCGGCCTGGCGATCGTCGACGCCGGGCTTGGCGACATTGCTGATGCCGGTATTGGGGACCTGCGTCTTGCCGCGGAAGATCAGCGGCAGCTGGTCGGTGAAGGCGATCGGCTTGGCGCGAGCCAGCTCAGTGGCGAGCCGGCTCATGAAGCCCGAGCGATAGTCGCGCGAGCCACCGGCAGACTGGCCGAGCTCGATCATGTCCTGGGTTTCGAAATGGCTTCGGGTCAAATCGTCGCTGGTGCCGGCGAAGGGAATGAAGGCGATCTCGCGCTTGGCCCAGAGCGGATAGATGCTGTCGCGCAAGGCCGGATGTAACCCCCAATCGGCGTCGAGCGCGAGCGCTGCATTGGGATTTCCGGCGTCAGGCCTGGCGATGGCGAGCGTCGGCCGCGATGTGCGGTAAAAGTCGCTCGAGACCGGCACCACGACGTTCGCGGCATCATAAGCGCCGCGCAAGAACACCACCAGCATGCGCGCGTCGGTCGCCGGCGCGGCCCAGACGCGGCCCGCCACCGTGAGCGGAGCGAGCGCGGCAAAGGTCTTGATCAGCTCGCGGCGGTTCATGGCGATCTCCTTCGCTCAGTGCATGAATTCCGGCGACGACAGGAACAGCGTGTTCCAGTCCTGCGGTGAGATCGCCCTGTCCAGCGAGGCCAGCGTCGCCGGGCCGAGAGTGTTGCGAAGACTGTTGAAGTAGAGCGCGTTCTGGAGCAGCGGGAACGCGGGCTGCTCGACCGGGTTGGGACCGTCGGATTTGAACAGGCCGGAGGAGCCGGATCCGATCTGACGCGCGATCTCGAAGCGAACCATCATCTGTCCGGGGCCGTTCCACGCCGCCGAGGTCAGCGCATAGCCGTCCGGCGTCTCGTGGTTGAACAGGCCTTCACCGAGGCGATTGATCCAGCCCTGGATTGGCGCGGTATTCAGGATCACCCTATCGTCATAGGCGAGGCGAACGGCCGACAGTACGTATTGCACGGGATCCTTGAAGCGGGTGCCGGGCTTCAGCGCAGCCTCGAATTCGCTCGAATGAATCATCGTGGCGAGGACCGAGGCGATGTCGCCATCGGTGGATTTGAACGTCTGCGCCATCCGCTGCACGAGTGCTTCCGGCGGATTGTCGGAGACGAAGTAGGTCGCGATCTTGCGCGACAGATGGCTTGCGGTGGCGGGATGATGGACCAGGATGTCGATGGCTTCATCGACCTCGGCGAGCCCGCGTCCCTTGATGATATGCCCAAGAAAGGTCTTGTCGCTGTAGTCGTGACGGGACGGATTGAATTCGAAGGCGCCCTCGCGCACGAGCTGGGCCTGCAATTCCGGCTTGAGCTTCGGGTCTTCCGGCCTTGTGTCGATGCCGACGCCGGTGAGGATCTTCGCCAGCGCCTCGACATCGGCCTGCGTGTACCCGGAGCCGACGCCCACGGTATGCAGCTCCATGATCTCGCGGGCGTAGTTTTCGTTCAGGTGGCCAGCCGCATTGTCGGCATTGTCGAGATAGCGCAGCATCGCGGGGTGATGCACGGTCGCCGCGAGCAGGTCGCGAAATTTGCCGAGCGAATTGGGACGGATGGCGTGATCGACGTAGTCGCCGATCAGCACGCGCAGATTCGACTTGTACTGATGGACGTTGAAGTGATTGAACCAGAACCAGACCATGCGCTCGCGCAGCTGGTCGGGCGCGTAGAGCGCGCGCAGGATGGTGCGCGCGGCGGCCTGCTTGGCACGATCGCTCATTGCCTGCTGAAACACCTGCTGCGCCGCCTTTTTCTGGTCGGGATCGGCGACCTGATTGGCGCTCTTGGATTGCTGTTCGAAGGCGACCGCAATGTCGAACGGGAAGCGGTGCACGTCGGGCATCGCCTCGATCTGCACCTTGGCCGCTGCGGGCAATGCCGGATTGCCGGCCGGATGCAACTGCTCCTGGAGCCAGCGCTCGGCACCGATGCCGTGCATGTGCGCGGCACTCGAGGTGCTCACGCCGAAAGTCAGCCGGTCGAGCAAAGCGAGATCATGCGGGTTGAGGTCGTCGGCATGGGCGATATTCGGCATCAGGCCTGTGGACAGGGCGACGAGCGCCGCTAGGCGCGACCGACGCAGCCGACGATATGCGCTTCTGCTATCCACGATTAATCCCGGCTGCATGAGGACGCCCACATCCCATGACGCGTGCATTATCATGCACCGGTCGGCTGAACCCGCCCTGAATGGAATGGACTCAATTGACGGCAGCGCCATCAATTTCCAGCGAGCGACAACGGGTTCCGGCGCAGTGGACTATTGCTGCGCGCCCGGCAGGAGCGGAGCCAACAGTCCGCGCGTGACGCCTGGCGGCACGGCGTCAAGGCCAAGCACGGCGCTTGCGGCAGGCAGCGTCGCATCCGCCATCGCGGCGTGGCCTTCGGCGCTAGGATGCACGGCACCGCCATAGACGGCCGAGAGCACGCCCCATGTCGCGTCGTGGATGTCGCTCGGCTGGCTCGCCGCCGGCAGGCCCTGCGGATAGGTCATCGCCGCGAAATAGCTGTCATTGGCATCGCGAATCCAGCGCGCGCGCGGCAGATAGGCGCGATACTCGGAGGCGCCGCGGCCGCACAACATCGGTTGGCTTGCCGCGCTGACGATATCAGGATTGAAGCTCTGGCCATTCTCGGCAAAGCAGGTGCGATCAAACTCGGGATCGCTGCCGGCATGGGCGCAGAAGCCATGATCGGCGAACGCGCTCTGGTGCGCATCGACGAAGGTCATGCGGTCGGCCTCGGGGTCGCGGCACAGCGCGCCGCGCGTGCAGGTAGCGAGCCCCTTCAACTGCGGCAGGAATTCGGTGTCAACGAAGGTCGAGACGCGGGCGAGCCGCTGCGGATCGGCGTTGAAGGCGGGATGGATGTCGAAACCGGCGCGGCCGCCGCGGCAGGGCACGCCGCCGTCGGCCAGCGCCGGATTGGCATAGGAGACATAGACGACGTGCGAGAGATCGCCGCCGACCAGCGGCTTCAGCGCTTCGCGCAGCTTGACGAAGTTCTGCGGCAACTCGCGCTGCAGCGCGTCCCGGGAATCGTCGACGCTCGCCATCACGCCGGAGCGGCGGAATAGCGCACGTTCGGTCGCGGTGTCGACGATGACGTCGGCGACGAGGCCTGAGAAGTAGACGTCGTTGGCGCCGATCGAGAGCAGCACGAGATCGAGATTGCGGTCCGGCTGGCGCTTCTTCGCCGCAGTGACGGCCTCGCGCAGTTCGGCGACCTGCGCGTTCACGCTGGTGTTGCAGACGCCGGACTTGCCGGGCGGGCATTCGCGTGCGCGTTGCGAACCGAGCAGCCCGTCGCTGATGCTGGCACCGGTGCAAGCGAGCGGCAGATAGGTGACGGCGATATGGGTGTAGCGCACCGCGAGCGCGAGCGCGGTGCGGGTCTGGTAGCTGTACAACGAGCGATGACAGGGCGAGTTGAACCAGAGCGCGCTGTAATGCTGCCAATTAGCGAGCGTATCCGGGGCCTCGCAGGCGCGGCCGCCTTTGTAGCCGGCGCGGCTCGGCCGGTAATATTGTGCGCCGGCGGTGCCGAGATAGGAGCGGAAGCAAAAGCCCTCATCGGACAGCGCCAGCGGCCGGTCAGGATTGCCTTCGCCGGAGGCGATGCTGTCGCCGAGGCCGGCGATGAAGATGTCGCGGACCTGGATCTCGGTCTGGATACGCTGGCTCGGATCGGAGCCGGAGGAGACGTCGACGGTCGCCACCGTCTGCTTGCCGTAGCGCACCCGCAGATTGACCGGCTCGGCGCAGTCGAAGGTCGAGGTCTGCGGTCCGTCGCCGTCGTCGAACGACCAGGCGCAGGTGGCGCCGACCGGCACCGCGCCCGTCAGGCGGACGGTGATGGGGTGGTCGATCGGGGTGATGTAGTTCTCTTTGACGTTATCGCGCGTGCAGGGCTGGTTGACCCGGCCCTGGAGGTCGATGCAGAGCCGGTTGACCATGTTGCGAGCCCAGCCGCGGCCCTCGCTTTGGAGCTCCAGCGACTGTTCGGCTGCGAGAATGCTGCGGTTACGCGCATTCTCCACATGCAGCAGGAAGTCGCGCTCTTCCCGGAACAGGCGGAAGCGGTTGCGGACCTCCCAATTGATCTGCATCGCGCCGGCATCCTGGGCGGCTGCGGGCTGACGCGGCAGAACGGAGAGGAGCCCGGCCAGCAGCAGGGCGGCCGCGAAACATCGACGAAGGGAAACAGGCATCATGATCCGCGTCTTCAACGGCAAAGTTGAGGCGGAAATAAGAGAGCATCGCTCGCCTGCCTGCAACTTTTGTCTGCCGCTTTCACGGGTAGCCGGCATCATCGCCGGCCAGCCTCATCGTTTGCTGGCTTGGCGCAGCGACCGCTCGTGCTCCATTGCCGTGACCTGCTTGGGCAGGTTGGCCTGCGCGCAGGCTTCCGCCAGTCGTCGCCGCTCCTGCCAGGGCTGGACCACGTTCATCCAGAGCTCGCGAGTGCCCATGATGGAGATGGCGAGGCCGAACGGGATCACGAAATAGAGAATGCGGAAGACAAGCAGGGTCGCCAGCAGCTGCTCGCGGCCGAATTCGGGCAGCGCCACCAGCATGGCGGCGTCGAACACGCCGATCGAGCCGGGGGCGTGGCTGGCGAACCCAAGCAGCGTTGCCAGGATGAACACCACAGCGAGCGACAGGAAATCGATCGGCGGATCGGCCGGTATCAGCAGGTACATTGCGAAGGCGCAGAAGCCGAGATCGACCACCCCGATCAGAATCTGCACCAGCGTCAGCGGCGCCGACGGCAGCACCACCTTCCAGCCCTTCTGGCCGAGCTCGCGGCGCTTCTCGCCCATGCCGAGCCAGACCAGATAGGCGGCGATGGAAGCGAGCCCGCCGAACGCGATCAGCCGGTTAATCGACGACGGCAGCTGGTCCATGTAGGAGGCCGCATCCGGATGGAGGGCCATGCCGATCGACAGCACGAAGATGTTACCGAGCCAGAAAGTCAGGCCGGACAGGAAGCAGATCTTGGCGACGTCGATCGCGTTCAGCCCATAATCCGAGTAGATCCGGAATCGGATCGCTCCGCCGGTGAAGACCGTGGCGCCGATATTGTGGCCGATCGAATAGGACGTGAAGCTTGATAGCGCTGCGATGCGATAAGGCACGTGCTTCTTGCCGATCGTTCGCAGTGCAAAAAAATCATAGAAAGTCAGCGTACAGAACGCGAAGAACACGCAAACCGCAGCGAGCCCGATATGCGCGCGGGGAATCTCGGTTAACGCGGTCAGGATGACGCCGGTGTCGATGCCCTTGAGGGTTCGCAACAGCGTGGTGACCGCGAAGGCGATGATCATCACGCTCGCGGCAATGCCCAGCCGTCGCCAGCCGATCCATCTCTTGAAGCCGCGTTTCAGCGCGGGCAGCAGTCCGTGCATTCATCCTCCCGGCGGGGGGCAGATCCGACCCGGCCAGACATTGGCAGATCGGCTACGATCGTGGCCAAAGGCAGGCGTCGATCGCAAGACATGATAAAGCTCATTTAAGGCAAAACCGGCGGCTTGTGCAGCCCTTGACAACAATAGGTTCTACGTCGGACCGGCCGGTCTTGTCACACGCGGTTCATATCGGGCGCGTTAAGCATACGAGTCGCGGCAAGTGGCTCGGGCCCGCGTCCGGAGATGGACATCGTTTCATGTCCCGGCTCCGCCGACATTGTTCCAGCTCAAGTGTCATGCGCCGTTTCGGAACGTCGATGGCCCCTGTTCGTTAGGCCCCATCAGCAATCGAACATGGCGAAACAGGCGGCTTTCCTGCAGGCTGACGCCGCCGTGTTCCCGAACCGAAGAGGACCGGAACGATGGGACTGTTCACAAAAGACATCAAGACCATGAACGACCTGTTCGTGCATCAGCTCCAGGACATCTATTACGCCGAGCAGCAGCTCACCAAGGCGCTGCCGAAAATGGCAGAAAAGGCCAACGATCCGCAGTTGAAGCAGGGCTTTTTGACGCACCTCGAGGAAACCAAGCAGCACGTCAAGCGGCTCGAGGAAGTGTTCAAGATGCACGGCGCCCAGGTGAAGGCGGTGGATTGCCCGGCGATCGACGGCATCATCGAGGAGGCCGATGAGACGGCGGGCGACGTCGCAGACAAGGCGGTGCTCGACGCGGCGCTGATCAACGCGGCGCAGGCCGCCGAGCATTACGAGATCGTCCGCTACGGCAGTTTGATCGCCTGGGCGAAGCAGCTCGGCCGCAACGACTGCGCCACCGTGCTGGCCAAGACGCTCGAGGAAGAGAAAGCAACGGACAAGAAGCTGACGTCGCTGGCCGAAAGCAAGGTGAACCTGCGGGCGGCGAGCTAAAGGTCAGGAGAGCCTCTGGAGACGCCGCGCATCTTGCGCGGCGTCTTTTTGGCTGGGTCTAGTCGGCCTGGTATTTCAGCCCGAACACCAGCGCAGCGACGGCAAAGACCACAATCGTCGTGGCGAAGACCAGACTCGCCACGGTCGAACTGATCAGGGTCGAGCCAATTCCGATCACCGGAAGCGCGTTGCCGAGAAAGCAGCAGATGAAATAGGCTGACAGCACTTCGGCGCGACGATCGTTGGGCGCGATCTGGTTCACGACCTGCAGGCTGCCGCGATAGCCAAGGCCCGCCGCCACGCCGCTCGTTGCGGTTGCCGCGATCATGACGCCGAGCGATTCCACGAACTGGGCCGTCACGAGCAGAACGAGGCTCGGCAACATCAGGCCGAGCGACCATAGCATTGCAGCGCGGCTCGACATCGACCGCGTCAGGGCAATGACGAGTGCAACGGCAGAAGCGAGCTCGAGGAAGATCGCGCCGGCGACCGCATGGCTGGTGATGTGCAGCTCGCCGGCGAGCACGCTTGGCGCGAGCGCGGCGAAAAAGGCGACGAGGGACATGGCGCCGAAGCCCGTGACCGCGGGCGCGACGAATTGGGTCCGGATCGACGGCGGCACGCTGGCGCGCGGCCGCACGGACAGCTGCGCGAGAGCCGCGAAGGGAGGCCTGACGGTCTCCCGCGCGAAGGCGAGAAGGGCCGCGACGACGACCAGCACCGCGAGATAGACGATGAACGGCGTTCGCAGAGGAAATGCGACATATTCGGCGAGCAAGCCAGCGATCAATGCGCCGACACCTAGGCCGGTGAAGTTCGCGATCGTTGCGATCACCGTGGCGCGGGAACGGTCTTGCTCGGCGATCAGTTCCGCCAGCCATGCGGTGCCAGTTCCGGCGCCGATCCCGATCGCAAGACCGCTGAGCACCCGCGCGATGTAGAGCGAGGCGATCCCGTGCGCGAACAGGAAAACGAAGGCGCCCGCGATGGCGATGCCGATTGCAATGACCGCAGTGCGCCGCCGCCCGACTTGATCGGACATCCGGCCAAATATCAGGAGCGCGGTCAGATTTCCGACGACGTAGACGGCATAGATCAGAGTCAGCGTGATCTGGGAGAAACCCAGCTGCTGCTTGTACACAATGTAGAGCGGGGTTGCGACCGTACTGCCGGCGAACAGCGCGCCGATCATGCTCCCGACGGCGATGATGGTTGCCGTCCTGCCGAACTCTCTTGCGATTGACGGAACTGAAGTGTTGCCAGCTCTTGCCATGACTTCGCTGCCTTGAAAACAAGCTAACGGCCTCAACACCGGGGAATCCGACGCTGTTCCCATGCCTCCCTGCGGACGGGGTTTGCAGGGCAAGCAGAGCGGGAGACGTCGATGCTTTTTGCATCCGAGCATATGTTTCCACCCCGCGATGATGCTTCGATCGCGGACGAAGCATGATCCCGCAACGAAAGCCTAGCAGTGGCGTTCACCCGCAAACAGGAGGTGGACCATGCCGGCAGAATTTCTTCAGCTGCAATCCTTTCCGAACGGGTGGAGCGCGCCAGGCGCACGAACTGCAACCTCGCTCACGCTGGCTGCGATGAGCCTCGGCTATGGCGTGGTGCAGCTCGACGTCACCATCGTCAACACTGCTCTCGAGGCGATCGGCAGGACGCTAGGCGGCGGCGTTGCCGAATTGCAATGGGTGGTGAGTGCCTACACCATCGCTTTCGCCGCCTTCATCCTGACCGCCGGCGCACTCGGCGACCGCATTGGCGCCAAGCGAATCTTCATGGCGGGATTTGCGATCTTCACCGCGGCCTCGCTGGCCTGCGCGCTGTCGCCCAATGCGATGGTGCTGATCGGCGCGCGGCTGGTTCAGGGTCTGGCGGCGGCGATCCTGGTGCCGAATTCGCTGGCGCTGCTGAACCACGCCTATACTGAGGATCGTGCGCGCGGACGTGCCGTGGCGGTCTGGGCCGCCGGTGCGAGCCTGGCGCTGACTGCCGGTCCCTTCGTCGGCGGTGCGCTGATCACGCTGGTTGGCTGGCGCGCGATCTTCCTGGTCAACCTTCCAATCGGCCTCGCCGGTCTGTGGCTGAGTTGGCGCTACGCCAGCGAGACCACGCGGGCGCGCTCGCGGGAGATCGATCTGCCCGGCCAGCTTGCCGCGATCGGCGCGCTCGGCTCGCTTGCCGGGGCGATCATCGAAGCCGGCGCGCTTGGTTGGGGCCATCCAGCCGTGATCGCGGCATTCGTGGCCTCGGCAGTGCTTGCGGCGCTGTTTGTCTCGCGGGAGAGCCGCACGACGCATCCGATGCTGCCGCTGGGCTTGTTCAGGCACCGGCTGTTTACGCTCACCACGATCGTCGGTCTGCTCGTGAATGTCGCCATCTACGGCCTGATCTTCGTACTCAGCCTGTACTTCCAGCGGATCAATGGCCTGTCGGCCTGGTGGACCGGGCTCGCTTTCGTGCCGATGATGGGCGCGGTGCTGCCGGTCAATTTGCTGGCGCCGCGGCTTGCCGAACGCATTGGCCCGTGCCGGACCATCGTCGTCGGCGCCTGCATTTCCGCGCTCGGCTGCCTTGGCCTCGTCTGGATCGAGGCCGGGACGAGCTATTGGGCGATATTTGCTCAGCTGATCGCGATCAGCGGCGGGCTTGGCCTCCTTGTGCCGCCGCTGACTTCGACCTTGCTCGGCAGCGTCGAGAAGGCGCGCTCCGGTATCGCCGCCGGCGTCCTCAATGCGACGCGACAGACGGGCAGTGTCCTTGGCGTTGCGCTGTTCGGCTCGCTGATTGCCTCCGACCACACCTTCATGGCCGGTCTTCAGCAGTCGCTCAGCATATCGGCGGCCGTGCTGCTGATTGCGGCTGCCGTGATCGGCTTCGGCGCGAGGACGGCCTGACCGGCTAGCTGCGGCGCAGCGCGAAATGCGCGCCGCAGAACGCCATCACGGCGCCGAGACATAGCGCGGCGAGTCCTGCCAGCACGCCGGATACGGTCGGGATCGGGCTCGGCGCCGAGGCAGCCTGTCCGGCACCCGCGAGCAGGAGCACGCCGACCGCGATCAGGAACTGGCGCATCCGTTGCGGGATCTGGCCGGAGACGGCGCTTTGCATCAACGTCGCGGTGAAATACCCACCGGAGAATCCGACCGTCGCGATCAGCCACCAAGCGATCGCCGCGCCCGTCGGCACGAACTCGCGCGTATCGGCGCGCCAGAGGCCCCCGAGGTCGAGCCCGTAGCGCGCGCCCAGCATGTGCACCGCGAGCGCGAGCAGCACGCCCGCGATCATGGCGGCGCCGAGAATCAGGCGGCGCGGAAAATAGATCGTCTCAGCCATGCCTCGCTTGTAGGATGGGGAGGGGCGATCGCGCAAGCGGATCGCAGACGGGACCGATGATCGAGATGCAGGTTTCGGACGGGCAGAGCGGATTGGTCACGAGCTACGCCTACAAGGCGTCGCTGATCCGCTCGGCGCATCGCTTCGAGCTGACCGAGGCAGGATTGTCCTGGCACATCGGCGGGCGCTCGGGCGTCTGGCGCTACGACGAGATCGGTGCAATCAGGCTATCGTTCCGTCCGGTCTCGATGCAGCAGCATCGTTTTCGCGCCGACATCAGCCACATCAAGGGCGGCCGCATCGCCATCCTGTCGACGAGCTGGCAGACTGCAGCGTTGATGGCGCCGCAGGACAATGGCTTTCGGCAGTTCATCGTCGAACTGCACGCTCGGATGGCCATGTCAGGCAGCCGGGCCGAGCTGACCGCCGGCCTCGGCGTCAGGACGTATGCGGCGGTGCTTGCGTTCATGGCGATGTTGGCAGCGGCGATGGCCGCGCTTCTGATCCGCGCGCTCCTGATCGGCGAATTCGCCGGGGTGCTGTTCATCCTCGGCTTTGCTGGGCTGTTCGCCTGGCAGGTCGGCGGCTTCGTCCGCCGCAACCGGCCGCGGCGCTACAGTTTTGATCAGCTGCCGCGGTCCTTGCTCCCGTAGCGCTATTCCGTCGAATCGAAATCCTCCTCCTTGGTGCCGAGCAGTGAGACAATCGTGCGCAGGCCGGAATCGAGCTGTTCGAACGAGGGCGGGGCGAGCGCGAGGCGCACCGCGTTCGGGGCATGGCCATGCGCGACCGCAAAGGTCGAGGATGGCGTCAGTGCGATGCCGCGCCTTGCGGCCGCAGCAACGAAGGTCTGCGAGCGCCAATGCGGCGGCAGCGTCAGCCAGAGATGATAGGAGCGCGCGTCGGCTGCGATCTGATAGCCGGCGAGCAGCCGCGCCGCGGTCTGCTGGCGGCGGGCGGCGTCGATGCGCTTCAGCCGCGTCAGCTCGGCGACGGTGCCGTCGGCCATCAACCGCTGTCCGGCGGCGAGCGCGTGGCCGGAGGCGATCCAGCCGCCGGTGCGGACCGCGCTCATCACGCTTTCGCGCAAACGAGGCGGCGCGACCAGAATGCCGAGCGCAAGTCCTGGCGCGACCTTCTTGGAGAGGCTGTCGAGCACGATGCAGCGGTCGGGCCCGAGCGCGGCCAGCGGCGTATCGTCGGCGAGGAAGCCGTAGACGGCGTCCTCAATGATGGTGAGGTCGAGCTTCTCGGCAACGCGCATGAGGTCGGCGCGTCGTGCCGCGTTCATGGTGACGCCAAGCGGATTCTGGATGATCGGCTGGAGATACAGGGCCGACAGATGTGCTTCGCGATGTGCCTTCTGAATTGCGTCGGGCCGCGCGCCATGTTCGTCCATCGGGATCGGCACCAGCGTGATGCCGAGCCGCGCGGCGATGCTCTTGACGTAAGGGTAGGTGAGGGCCTCGACGCCGCAGCGACCGCCGGTCGGAACGAGCGCTGCGAGCGACGCTGCGAGCGATTGCTTGCCGTTCGCGGTGAACACGATCTGCTCGGCCTGGGGCGCAAAATCCTTGCGCGCGAGATAGGTCGCGGCGGCATTGCGCGCGCTCTTGGTGCCGGTGCTGGTGGAGGTGCGCAGCACGGCTTCGAGCGCATCGACCCGCTCGAGCCCGGCGAGGCTCTTGGCGATCATCGCCCATTGCTGCGGCAACAGGGGATAATTGACCTCGAAATCGATGCGCGCGTCGCGCGGCTCGGTGATCGTCTCGACTTGGCGCTTGATGTCGCCGGAAATGAAAGTCCCGCGGCCGACCTCGCCGACCACGAGTCCGCGGCGCAATAGCTCCGTATAAACACGGCTGGCGGTCGAAACCGCAATGCCGCGGTCATAGGCAAAATTGCGCTGCGGCGGCAGCCGGTCACCGGCTCTTAACGTGCCCTTAGCGATATCTGCGGCAATGGCATCCGCAAGCTTCACGTACTCGAACTTGGACATTATTGCACCGAGAGCAATGTTTTCCTTGCTCCGAGCAATGTACTGGAGCATTTAAGTTCCATCAAGTTCCGCGATTGAGCCGAGGTGAGCGAGAGCAATCCGACGGCAAAATGAACGCAGATGCTCCGCATTTGCGCCAACGGCACCTGCTTCGCCGCGCGGGACACAAGGCCGGAGAAGAAACATGACCACGATCTCGCAAACTGCAGGGCGTAGTTTACGTCCATCCTCGTCGAGCGGATTTTTTGCCACGCTTGCTGGCGCCGCCTATGCCCTGTTCGATCGCCTGCAGCGCCGCACCGCCGTCAAGACGCTGAACGAGCTCGACGACCGCGCCTTGCGCGACATCGGGATCACCCGCAGTCAGATCGAGGACGCTGTTTACGGGCAGTTCAAGGCCGAGCTGACGCGGTATCTGTGAGCGCTGGGCTTCGGCTTTGTAGCGCAGCGTCGAGAGACGCTGCGGTACGGTCGGGGCACGAGCGCGGAGATTCCGCGTACCGCATTTCCACACGGTCATTGCGGCGGCCGTGAGCTCGAACCTCCGCGCGACTAGGCCAATGCAGGCTGGCCCCACACGCTGCTGTAAGCTCGATCGTCATCAGAGCGGTCAGGCCTGCGGCGAGGCTGCATTGACGTGCTACGCTGTCGCCGATGCCTGATATCCAGGCGCTGAATTCGAGCGGTGACACTGCCGGCACACGCCGCCATCCGCGCCGTTGCCTGTTTGACGACGAACAGAATCGTGCTGATGCGGCTGAGCACGCCCATCAGGATCAGCACCGAGAAGATATCGATATAGGCGAGGAAATCGCCAATCAGCATCAGCTCCGGCGGAATTGGAATCCTGTGGTAGTAAGCGAGCACGATGATCACGACAGGGATGAAGGCGATGACCTTCCGTACCGTCAGCCGGTCGAGCAGCGCGGCCAGTTGGACGACCAGCACCTCCCATAACGCGTCACTGATTGCGAGTGGGACCTCGTAGGTCCATCTGCGCCACCATCGCTTCACGACATTGCTCCGAGGTTAGTGCCGCACCACCAGCACAGAACATTTGGCGTAGCGCACCACATGACCGGCATTGGATCCGAGGAAATAGGTCCGCATCGCCGGCCGGTGCGAAGTCATGACGATCAGGTCGGCCTTCATGTGCGCGGCTTCCTCGAGGATCTCGTGATAGATGCCGCCCTGCCGCACCACGCTGGAGATGTGAGCGGCGTCGATGCCGGATTCGCGCGCGACGATGGCGAGCGCCTCCTCTGAAGTCTGGCGCTGCTGCTCGTCGAAATCGGCCGGGACATATTCGGCCAGCATCACCGGCGTCATCGGCAGCACGTTGAGCAGCCGGATCGATCCGCCCCAGTTCTGCGAGAGCGTTGCCGCAGTTTCGATCGCCGGCTTCGCCAGATCGGTGTCGGCGAGGTCGATGGGCACGAGGATGGACTTGAACATCTGCGCCTCCCTAATGTCCAAGCTGGATCGATCTGGAGACGGCGCCGCGCGTCTTATCCCAGTCGAAGCAGCTTGGGGCTGACGAACAGCACCAGTTTGCCGCGGCGGTAGGCCACGTCGCCCCAATCCTTGACGTCAAAGTCGAGGATCGCAAGCCCCGCGGTGGGCAGATTGTCGGCGAGCGCCCTGGCGCCGACGGGATCGCCGCTGCCCATCAGCATCAGGGCAGCCTCGTGCATGCCGGGATTGTGGCCGACCAGCAGCAACTGCGCAGGGTCGGTCGGGATCGTTGCAGTGCGAATGGTTTCGAGAATCTGCGCAGGGTCCGCGCCGTAGAGTTCCGGCAGGATCTCGACCTCGGGCGCCGCGACGCGGTCCTTCATGGCCTGCCAAGCGAGGTCCCAAGTCTGCCGGGCGCGGACCGCATGCGACACCAGCACGGCCCCGGGGACCGGGGGATGGCTGGCGATCCAGTTACCCATCTGTGCGGCATCCCGCTGGCCGCGCTCGTCGAGCCGGCGGTCCTGGTCACGGCCGCTCGGCGCGTCGGTCTCGGTCTTGGCGTGACGCAGCAACATCAAACGGCGCATGGCATTCTCGAATCGTTCCACGTCCAGAATAATCTACAGGCGGGTGTTGAGGACAAGGTGACAAAACCGCTGCACAGTTTTCCGGATCATGCTCTAAGAAAGCGACATGAGCGAGACTTTCACAAGCGTGTCCCAGCAAGAACCCGACTTTCGTGAGCGTGAGCGGCTGTCGTTCGATCTCGATGCCGATATCTGCGTGATCGGGGCAGGGCTCGCCGGGCTTTCCATTGCGCTGGAGGCGGCCCGGTTAGGAGCCAGCGTCGCAGTGCTCGAGGGTCGCCATGTCGGCTGGAACGCCTCGGGCAACCAGCTCGGTACGGTGATGCCGGGCTTTGCACTGCCGCTAGCCGATCTGATCGAGCGCATCGGTTTCGAGGATGCCGGCGAATTGTGGTCGCTCTCGAAGGAGGGCGCCGAGTTCGTCCGCGCCGTCGCCACCGAAGAGAACATGCCCGATATCCGCCTCACCGACGGCGTGCTCGAGGTCTCCAACGTCGATGCCGGCGACCGGCTGATCAGCCGGCTCCAGATGCTCAACGAGGATTTCGACACCGAGGCCGAGGGCTGGCAAGTCGATCGCGTGCGCGAGGCGCTCAAGACCGATCGTTATTTCCACGGCGTCTATTACCCCAAGGCGTTCCAGCTCGACGGCCGCAAATATGTGCATGGCCTCGCCGCGCTGGCACGGCGGGCCGGCGCGCGCATCTTCGAGGATACGCCAGTCGTCAGCATCGATCATTCCGGCATCCGCAAGCGCATCGTTACGCCGTCGGCGCGACTGCGCGCGGGCCACATCGTGCTTGCTGGCAACATTCATCTCGGCGCGCCGATGCGGCGCCTGTCGGAGACGCTGCTGCCGGTCTGGCGTTACGCCGGGATCACCGCGCCACTCGGCGAGCGCTTGCACGGAATCATCGGCTTCAAGGGATCGGTGATGGATTCGGACGGTGTCGATCATTTCCGTATCGTCGACGGCGACCGCCTGATGTGGGAAAGCCCGGAGACCACCTGGGCGGCGCGTCCACAGCGCTTTGCAGGCAGCGTCAAGCGTCGCATCCGGTCGATCTTCCCGGAGCTCGGCAATGTCGAGATCAGCGAGACATTCGGCGGCGCGACAGGCCAGACCGTGCACGGGATGCCGCAGATCGGCCAGTTGCGCAAAGGCCTTTGGGTGGCAAGCGGGTTCGGCCGCCAAGGCATGAACACCTCAGCCATGGCCGGACAGCTGATCGCGCGCAGCATCCTGTGGGGCGACGAGCGCTGGAAGCTGTTCTCGCCCTTCGAGCTGGTCTGGGCCGGCGGCACCACCGGACGGGTCGCGGGCCAACTGGTCGGCATGTGGGGCAGAGCGAGCTTTGCTGCCGCGGGGGCGCTTGCCCGGTACCGCGAGCGGGCGCGGGTAAAGGACAGGGAACGCGAGGCGCGGTTGGCCGAGGCCAACCGGGCCGCCGGCACCGGTCCGCGTCATCAGCCCCCAGGGGTTCGTCCGCGGATGGCCCCGCCACAGCCGGCTGCGCCGGAGGAGGTGGAACCGGGCGCCCAAGAGACCATTCAAGAGACTGTTCACGAGACGGTCCAAGAAACTGTCCGAGCGACCTCTCAAGAGCAGGGCGTCGCGCAATAAAGGCAGGAAAAATTCCGCCTGAAAGTGTAACGTCGGCCGTTAGAGCCCGTATCTCAAGGCGTGGTCCCCGCGCACGGAGAATGAGATGTTTGACCGCCGCATCCTGCTAACGACTGTCGCCGGCCTGTTTGGCCTTTCGCCCTTCCGCTGGTTGAGGGCAACGCCGGCCCGGGCCGGAGAGAAGGCCGCGCAAAAATTCGAGATCGAGAAGACCGACGCCGAGTGGCGCGCCCAGCTGACGCCGCAGCAATACGAGATCCTGCGCAAGGAGGGCACCGAGCGGCCCGGCTCCAGCCCGTTGCTGAACGAGCACCGCAAAGGCGTCTTCGCTTGCGCCGGCTGCGACCTGCCGCTGTTTACCTCGGAGACCAAGTTCGAGAGCGGCACGGGCTGGCCGAGCTTCTACCAGCCGATCGAGGGCAATGTCGGCAAGACCGAGGACCGCACCTTCGGCATGGTGCGCACCGAGGTGCATTGCAGGCGCTGCGGCGGCCATCTCGGCCATGTCTTCGACGACGGTCCGAAGCCGACTGGATTGCGCTACTGCATCGACGGTTTCGGGCTGGTGTTCCACCCGGCGACGCCGTCGGCGACATAGGGCGTCAATTGATGAGATTCCCCGGCAATTGTTGCCGCCTCCGGCAATTATGCCCCGGTCACTCGGCCGGGGCGTATCTTTTAAGTCATTGATTTCGTGAGAATACCCCCTTTGGCATAGGCCTTGCGACTGTCTCCCCGATTGCGGCCATAAGTCGATCCGCCGCCGCGACCGGATTTGGAGACAAAGTTATGGGTATCTTCGATGCAATGAATACCTCGGTGGGTGGTCTGCAGGCGCAGTCCTTCGCGCTTCAGAACATTTCCGGCAACATCGCCAACTCATCGACCACCGGGTACAAGGGCATCGGCACCAGCTTCGTCGATCTCATTCCCGACGCCTCAGTCCCGAGCAAGCAGGTCGCGGGCGGCGTGACGGCCAATGCCAAGGCCACCATCACCACCCAAGGCACGATCTCATCCTCCACCGTCGCCACCAACATGGCGATCACCGGTGACGGCTTCTTCTCGATCCAGAAAGCCACCAGCATCGTCGACAACTTGCCGCAGTTCAGCGGCGTGACCTATTACACACGGCGCGGTGACTTTCAGCTCAACGCCAACGGCAACCTCGTCAACGGTGCCGGCTACTATCTGATGGGCGTCACGGTCGATCCGAAGACCGGCAACCCGCAAGGTAACGTTGCGAGCGTCCTGAAATTCCAGAACAACTTCATCCCGGCGCAGGCGACCACCTCAATCCAGTACGCCGCCAACCTGCCGTCCGTGCCGAACACGGTGGCGAGCTCGACCGCAGCAACCGGTACGCTTCTCGCAGCCGGCGGCATCAACCCCTCGGATTTCGCCGCGAACCCGCTCCCGGTCGGCACGCCGCCGGCGCCCTATACCAACGCGACGGTATCCGGCGCAGCCGCGACCGGCAATATGCGATCGCCCTACTCGTCGACGACGGGGACGGGGACAGTTGGGCTCCAGAACAATTCGGCCGCGGTGGCATCGACCTCCACGTCCCTGGACAGCTCGGTGGGCACCCATCTCGCTTCCAGCATCCTCACTGCGCTTAGCGGCCAGACGCTGACCATCAACGGCAACACCATCACCTTCAACGGTGGCACCACCGTCGCGACGGCGGGCAGCAACACCACGATCGGTCTCGGCGCAGGCACGACGGCGACTGTTCAGAGTATCCTGACCGCGATCCAGACCGCAGGCGGTGCCGGTGTCACAGCGACGCTGAACGCCACGGGCAACATCCAGATCTCGACAGGCACGACCACCGACGTGGCGGTCGGCAGCGGTACGGTGGCCACCGCGCTCGGCCTCAGCAGCGTGACGCGCGGCGGCAACGTGCTGTCCTCCCCGGCGATCACCGGTGCCACGGTGCTGAGCGGCACCGCGACCGCAGGCGGCGCCGAGGTGATCACATCAGGGTTTGCTGCGGGTGACACGATCACGGTCGACGGTCAGACACTGACCTTCATGGCGTCGGGCGCGGCCGGCGCGAACCAGATCAACGTCACCGACAACATTACGACCCTGCTCGGCAAGATCGACGCTCTCTCAGGTGCGTCGGGATCAACGGTCAGCGCCGGTGGCGTGATCACGCTGAACACCGGCACCGTTTCGAACCTGTCGGTGTCTAGCTCCAACAGCGCCGCCTTTGCCGCGCTCGGCTTCACTTCGACCATCACCAAGAACCGCAACGGCGGTGGCACCGCCGGCACCGGCGGCGTGATCGGCAACGACATCGCGACATTCACCAAGGAATCGATCAGCGGCGGCGCCGTAACGGCCTACAACGCCGCCGGCACGCCGGTGAACCTGCAATTGCGCTGGGCCAAAACCGATAGCGCCTCGCTGGGCGCGGGTCATTCCGATAGCTGGAACCTGTTCTACCAGACCGACCCGAACGCGACCGGTACGACGGTCGGCTGGGTCAATACCGGGCAGGCCTTCACCTTCGCCGCCGACGGCTCGCTGACGTCGCCGAGCGGCTCCGGCATCACCATCCCGAACGTCAGCGTCGGTGGTCAATCGCTCGGCTCGGTCGCCTTCAACATCTCCTCGGGCGGGCTGACGCAATATGCTTCGACCAGCGGCGCGGTGACCATCAATACCATCACCCAGAACGGCTACGCCGCCGGCCAGCTCCGCTCGGTCGCCGTCAACAACAACGGCCTCGTGGTCGGCACCTTCTCCAATGGACAGAACCTCGATCTCGCCCAGGTCTCGTTGTCGCACTTCAACGGCACCAACTATCTCAAGGCGCTCGACGGCGGCGCCTACGCCGCGACCGACCAGTCGGGTCCCGCGATCGACGGCGCCTCGGGCACCATCAGCGGCTCGTCATTGGAAGGCTCCAACACCGACATCGCCGACGAGTTCACTAAGCTGATCGTGACCCAGCAGGCCTATTCGGCCAATACCAAGGTGATCACGACGGCGAATTCGATGGTGCAGGACCTCCTCAACGTGTTGCGCTGATCGCGCGTAACGTAACCAAAGGCGGCAAGTAAGATGGGTTTGAGTTCAGCCCTTGCCAGTGCGATGAGCGGCCTGCGTGCCAACCAGGCCGCGCTGTCGATCGTCTCCTCCAACGTCGCAAACTCGCAAACGCCGGGTTACGTCACCCAGACGCCGAACCAGATCGAGGTCACGACAGGTGATTTCGGCGCGACGGCGAAGACGACCGGCGTCAGCCGCGAGATCGACAGCTATGTGCAGAACCAGCTGCGCACCGAGACCGGCGGCAGCGGCTATGCCGACCAGATGGCCAACATTCTGAAGCAGCTTCAGAGTGTCTACGGCACGCCCGGCAACAGCGGCACGCTTGAAAACGCGCTGAACACCTTCACCTCGTCGCTGCAGGCACTCTCGACCAGCGCAGGCTCGTCGTCAGCGCAGCGGGTTGCGCTCGGCGCTGCGCAGGCTTTGGCGACGCAGCTCAACGTCACCACCAAGGGCATCCAGTCGCTGCGCTCCAATGTCGAGCAGGATCTCGCCACCTCGTCGCAGGCCGCCAATGCGGCGTTGAACCAGATCGCCGACATCAATACCAAGCTGCAGGGCCTGGCGCCGACGGATCCGTCGGCAGCAAACCTGATGGACCAGCGTGACCAGGCCATCAACTCGCTGTCGAAATATGTCGACGTCCGTGTCACCACCGACGGATCGAACCAGGCCAACATCTACACCACGACAGGCATCCAGCTGGTCGGCGCGGGCCTCGCCTCGCAATTCTCGTTTGTGTCCGCCGGGACACTGTCGGCGACGTCGCTCTACAACATCGATCCGACCAAGTCCGGGGTCGGCGCGCTCACCATCAAGCTGCCGAACGGCTCGTCCATCGACGTCGCCGGCAACAACGTGGTCTCGTCCGGCCAGATCGCGGCCGATTTGAAGCTGCGCGACCAGACGCTGGTGCAGGCGCAGAACCAGGTCGACCAGCTCGCCGCGACGATGTCGAGCGCGCTATCGGACAAGACCACGGCGGGCACCCCCGTCTCCGGTTCGCCCGCCGGCTTCGACATCGATCTTTCCGGCGCCCAGCCGGGCAACACCGTCAACCTCACCTATACCGACTCCACCAACACCCAGCGCCAGGTCACGCTGGTGAACGTGACCGATCCGACGGCGCTGCCGCTTCAGAACGCCACCAATGCCAATCCGATGCAGATCGGCATCGATTTTTCAGGCGGCATGGGCGCGATCGCCTCCGCCCTCAATACCGCGCTGCCGACATCGCATCTGGTGTTCTCCGCGGCGCCATTGCCGGCGACCGCGACGACGCTGCGCGTCACCGACGACAACAGCGGTCTCGCCAAGGTCAATTCGGTGTCGAGCAGCAAGACGGTCTCCTCGCTGACCTCCGGCGGCCCGCAGCTGCCGCTGTTCACCGACGGCGGCCAGGCGCTCTATACCGGCGCGATCACGGGGACGGGTTTGCAGATGACGGGCTTCGCCGGCCGCATCGCTGTGAACACGCAGCTGACCGCCGACCCGACCAGGCTGTCGATTTACAGCACCTCACCGGTGACGCCCACGGGCGACACCACGCGCTCGGACTATCTCTACTCGCAGCTCACCACGGCCGTGTACTCCTATTCGCCGCAGACCGGTCTCGGCTCGGCGAGCCAGCCGTTCACCGGCAGCGTCTCGAACTATCTCCAGCAGTTCCTGAGCGTGCAGGCCAACGCCTCGACGCAGGCGAGCCAGCTCCAGCAGGGTCAGAGCGTCGTGGTCTCGACGCTGCAGGCCAAGTTCAACTCGACCTCCAGCGTCAACCTGGACTCGGAGATGTCGAACCTAATCCAGCTCCAGAATGCCTATGCCGCCAACGCCCATGTGATGTCGGTGGTGCAGAGCATGATGAACACGTTGATCCAGGCTCAAGGGTAGTCAGTAGGGCTCTGAAACATGTCGATCAGCAGCATCAATTACGGCTCGTCGGTCCTCGGCGCGCAGATCCGTAACATCAACCAGCAGCTCACCGACCTGTCGACGCAGCTCTCGACCGGCAAGCTGTCGCAGAACTATTCCGGCATGGGCACCAACGAGGGGTTTGCGATCGCCTCGCGCGCGCAGCTCTCGAATATCGCCGCCTATACCGACACGATCACCAACGTCAACGTCAACATCAACCTTGCCAACACTGCGCTGCAGTCGCTGACCACGATCCGCAATACCGTGCAGACGGGCTCCGCCAGCACCGCGCAAGACCTCAATGTCAACGGCCAGACCGTGGCGCAGAACACGGCCGCCGCGCAGTTCGGCTCGATGGTCGGCGTCCTCAACACGCAATCGGGCAACCGCTATCTGTTCTCCGGGACCGCCTACAACACGCAATCTGTCGCCAATGCCGGCGACATCATCAACGGCACCACGACGCAGGCCGGGTTAAAGCAGGTCATGGCCGAGCGCCAGGCCGCCGACCTCGGCACCAACGGCATGGGCCGGCTGGTGCAGTCGCAGCCGACGCCGAGCTCTGTGAACGTGTCCGAGGACGTCGCGGGATCGCCATTCGGGCTCAAGCTCAAGGCGGTGTCTTCGACGCTATCAGGCGCGATCGTCACCGGCCCGAGCGGCTCGCCGGTGTCGTTCTCGGTCGATCTCAACGGTGTCAACCCAAACAACGGCGACAAGCTCAGCATCCAGTTCACGCTGCCTGACGGTTCGACGGAGCAGATCGACTTGACCGCGTCCACTGCCACGCCGACGCCGGTCGGCAGCTTTGCGGTCGACCCCGGCAAGCCCAATGCGGTGCCGCCGGTTCCTCCCGACCCGAACATCACGGCGTCCAATCTCAATACGGCGCTGAACACTGCGATCAAGAAGCTGGCTGGCACTTCGCTGGTCGCGGCATCCGCCGTTGCAGCGGGCGACAATTTCTTCAATACAGCGGGGTCGGCCATTGCGAATGTGGCGGTCGCCGGCAATCTGAGCTCCTATACCTCGACGACCGGGACGGGCTCGATCGCGCTGCAGGACAGCACAGCGGCGGTTGCGTCTGCGACCACGTCGCTCGATTCTTCGGCGACCCCCCATCTCAACGGAGCTGTTCTCACCGCGCTCGCCAACGCTCCGACCGGTACCACCCTGACCATCACCGGTGCGAACGGCGCCCGTACGATCACCTTCAACCCCAACGTCACCACGGTCACGACGGCCGGCGGCAATACCACGATCGGATTGGCTTCGGGCAGCGCCGCGAAGGTGTCTGATATCCTGAATGCGATTGCGACGGCGGCCGGCATCCCCTCCGCCAGTGTGACTCTGAGCCCCAGCGGCAATATCCAGATCGCGACCGGCACTGGCACGGACGTGGCGGTCACCGGCGGCCCCGCGACCACGGCGCTCGGTCTCAGCAGCGTGACGCGCGGCAGCGTGGCGTCGACGCCTCCGATCACCGGTTCAACCGTGCTGAGCGGCGCGGCGACCACGGGCGGCCCCGAAGTCCTCCAATCGGCGTTCCAGGCGGGATCGGCGGGTCCGCCTGCCGTGAACCCCGATACCATCACGGTGAACGGTCAGACGCTGACTTTTGTCGCCTCGGGCGCATCAGGCCCAAACCAGATCAACATCACCGACAACGTCACAACTCTGCTGAGCAAGATCGATCAGCTCACCGGCACCTCGAAGCCGTCGACGATCCAGTGCGGCGTGATCACGATCAACACGGACGATCCCGGCAGCCTCAACATCACGAGTTCGAACAGCACCGCGTTCGGGGCGCTCGGCTTCACGACCATCCCGGTTACGACGGCAAAGCCTCCGTTGCGCGTCGGTTCCTCGCCCTTCGGCTCGGCGACGACGCTGGTGAACGGCTCGGCCAACACCGTGAAATGGTACACCGGCAATGACGGGCCGGGCCCGGCACGCTCGACCGCGGTGGCGCGGGTGGATGACTCCGTCACGGTGCAATACGGCGCGCAGGCGGACGAGACCGCCATCCGCAAGCAGCTGCAGGCGATCGCCGTGTTCGGCACTTTCTCCACATCGCCGACCGGGCAATATGCGGGCGGGCAGGTCTCGGCCCTGGCGCTGCGGACCACGCAGGCGCTGACGCCGCAGCCGGGGCAGCAGAAGATCGAGGACATCCAGACCGACATTGCGATGGCCCAGAACACGATGAAGGACGCGACCACGCGCCAGACTCAGGCCAAGGCGCAGCTCCAGACCATCGTGGATCAGGCGGAGTCGGCCTCGCCCGACCAGGTCGCCGCTGAGATCCTGTCGCTCCAGAACGCGCTCCAGGCGTCCTACCAGACGACTGCCAAACTCGCGGAGCTCTCGCTGGTCAAGTTCCTGTAACAGCGCATTAAGGCGCCGTTAACCATGCCTCTTTACCTCTTGGAGAGGGTTTGAGCGGGGGCGGAGCCGTCAATGTCGGACAAGATGCAACTGGTGGTCGCGACCCCCTGCTTCGGCGGGCAGGTGTCGAGCATTTACGCGAGCTCGATCTTCGCGCTCCAGCGCGCCGTGCACGGCATGTCCAATCTCGACCTCAAGGTCCTCTTGCGCGACGGCGATGCGCTGATCACCCGCGCGCGGGCCAATCTGGTCGCGATGTTCCTGGACGACCCCGACGCGACGCATTTCCTGTTCATCGACGCCGACATCGGTTTCAAGCCCGAGCAGGTGTTCCGCCTGATCGAATGCGGCGCCGACGTCGTCGCCGGCTGCTATCCGATCAAGCGGGTCAACTGGGCCAAGGCCGCACGGGCGATCCAGGCCGGCCGCACCGACGTGACCGCGGCGTCGCTCGATTACGTGCTCGAGATCGAGGACCCCGATCGCATCGTGGTGGTCAACGGCTTTACCCGCGTGCGCTATGCGGGCACCGGCTTCCTGATGATCCGGCGCCAGGCGCTGGAGGCGATGTGCCGCCATCCGGACTATGCCAGTCTGCAGTTCTTCCGCGAGCATTCGCATGACTCGCTGGTCACGAGTCCGAACAGGTTCGCCCTGTTCGAATGCATGATCGATCCGGCGACCGGCACCTATCTTTCGGAGGACTTCGCCTTTTGCAAGCGCTGGACCGATATCGGCGGTGAGATCTGGGCCGATATCCAGAGTCCGCTCGACCATGTCGGTCCGTCGGTCTTCCACGGCGACATCGCCTCGCAATTCGCGCCCGCGCCTGTAGTTGCGGCCGTGGACGCGGCGTAAGCCTGCCGGGATGAGCATCGGCGCATCCCGCCTGTCAGACATCGAGCGCGCACCCGACGGGGGCTCGCGCTATCGCCTGCGCGATCTCTTCACGCCGCTGGATACGCTGCTTGTCTCCGGCGGAGACGAGCGGCTGGCGCTTGACCCGAAGGAGCGCGTCAACGGCTATGGCTGCGCGCCGTTGCCTGAGTCCGAGATCTGGAATTTCGCCTCGTCGACCGCATCGACCATCTCGCGGCCTGGCTATGACCGTGCCGCAATGGCGCGCGAGGAGCTGGTGCACAAATCGCTGTTCGACGAGGTGGAGATCGCCTTCGACCGGCGCTGCGAGGATATGCGTGAGGAATTGCGCGGGCACTTCCAGCTTCCGCCGCGCGTCGACATCGTGTTTTCGCCATCGGGCACGGACTCCCAGCTCCATGCCTTGTTCCTGGCCCACGCGGTGCTCGGCGCTCCGCCGGTGACGATCGTGGTCGGCGCCGACCAGACCGGCAGCGGCACCATTCATACGGCGCGCGGCCACCATTTCAGCGCGATGACGGCGAGCGGCGTTGCCGTACGCAAGGACGCCGCGATCGCGGGGCTTGCGGGCGACAGCATCGCGGTGCCGCTGCTCGACGCCGCTCGCTTTGCGATGCGAGGTGACGGGGATGCCGCGGTCGTGCGCGCCATCGAGGACAGCCTCGCGCAAGGCCGGCGCGTTCTGTTGCACATCATGGATTCGTCAAAGCTCGGCTGGCGCGCGCCGAGTGCCGCCTGTCTCGATGAGATCGCGCGGCGCTGGCCGCGCAAGGTTCAGGTCGTCGTCGATGCCTGCCAGGCGCGGCTCGGCCGCCGCCGGCTCCGATCCTATCTCGATCGTGGCTATATGGTGCTGATCACCGGTTCGAAATTCTTCGGCGGGCCTGCCTTCAGCGGCGCGCTATTGGTGCCGAAAGGGATTTCGCGCGCGCTCGACCGGATCGAAGGGATCGCGCCGGACTTCTTTGACTATGCCGGCCGCTGCGATTGGCCGATGGCATGGACGGCGTTGCGCTCGCGTTTCGAACGTCGGCCGAATTTCGGTCAATGGCTACGCTGGGAAGCAGCGCTCGCCGAAATCGGCAACTACTATGCCGTGCCCGGCGCGTTCCGCGCCAAGGCAATGGCCGAGCTGGCGGCAAGCATCGACAGCATGATCGCCTTGTCGCCGTCGCTGCGGGCCGTGCCGGCGGCTCTCGGCGCCGCTGATGCCGATGATGAAGAATTTACGCAACCTTCGATCTTTCCGTTCACGTTGCTGCGAAACGGCAAGCCGGTGTCCATCGCCGACACCAGTGCCGTGCATCGCGCGCTTGCGCGCGACATGAGCGATGGTATCGTCAGCAGTGCGGCGGACCGGCAGGTTGCCGCGCAGCCCTGTCTCATTGGCCAGCCGTTGCGGCTGGAGCAAGCGGACGACGCGCCGCAAGCCGCGTTGCGGCTGTGCGTCGGCGCGCGGCTCGTTACCGAAGCCTGGTCGGTCGACAGCGCGCAGGCGCAAGCTAATGTGCAGGGCATCCTCGATCGCATCGCGCATGTCCTGGTGAAGATCGAACTGCTGCTTGACCGTACCGCCGCCGAGCCGGCGTAGTCCGTATTCGAGGTGTGAGATGTTGCATCCGCTTGCCGCGCCCAATTATGCCGACCGTATCGGCTTTGCGCATTTGACCCGCCAGGCCTTCGAGGGCGTCGATCTGCATCCGTTGCGTGATCAGCTCCTGTCGCGAATCGCGGAAGGCACGGCGCAGGCCGGCGAGGGGCTGGACCTGTCGCTGATTGCCCAGTTGATGGGCGAGAAGGAAGCCGGCCTCGTGATCCAATCCGAGGTACTGTCGTTCCATCAGCTGTTTCGCACGCCTGCCGCCGTGCCGAAGCCGGGATTGCGCGTCCTTGCGCTTGCCGCCGACATCGACATGGGCGGCAACACGCCGATCGAGTTCTTGCTCGAAGGCTCGGACATCGAGCTCCTGACGCTCTATGTGACCAAGGACAAAGGCCTGCCGGAAACGTTGCCCGAGCACGACGTTGCCATCGTTGTCGCATCCGATTCCGAGGAATGTCGCGAAGCGCTGGCGCTGATCGAAAAGGCCGCACCGAACTGGCCACGGCCGCTGCTCAATCGCCCGGAGTTGATCGGCAATCTCGACCGCGACAAGCTGTTCCGGCTGCTGGCCGATATTCCCGGTCTCGACATTCCCGTGACGGCTCACGCAACGCGCGCCCAGTTGACCGATCTCGCGGAAGGCCGGATCGCTTGCGGAGATATTACGGGTGAATTGCACTTTCCGATGATCGCGCGGCCGCGTGGCACGCATGCCGGCGTCGGGCTTGCCAAGCTCCACGATGCGGCCGCCCTCGCGGCCTATCTCGCCGAGCGGCAGGAGCAGGACTTCTTCGTCGCGCGTTTCGTCAATTATGCGGGCCCGGACGGACTCTTTCGCAAGATCCGGCTCACCATGGTCGACGGCAAGCCTTATGCCTGCCATATGGCGATCGCCGATCGCTGGGACATCTGGTATCTCAACGCCTATATGGCGTTCAGCGAAGAGAAGCGCGCCGAAGAAGCCGTCTTCATGCAAGACTTCGATCATGCCTTCGCGGCGCGCCACAGACAGGCGCTCGACGAAATGAGCCGGCGCGTCGGGCTCGATTATTTCATCGTCGATTGCGCCGAGAACCAGAACGGCGAGCTGCTGGTGTTCGAGGCCGACAACACCGCCGTCGTGCACAACATGGATTCGCCTGTCGTGTTTCCATACAAGCCGCCGCAGATGCGCAAGATCTTTGCCGCCTTCACCGCGATGCTGGCGCGGCATGCCGAAGGCGCTGCAAAGGCGGCCGTGGAGAGTGCTGCATGAACGAGATCATCCGCAATCCGCAAGCGAACGTCTCGAATGGATCGCTCGATCCGCAGGACTGGAGCGAATTTCGTGCGCTCGCTCATCGCATGCTGGACGACGCCATCGACGGCATCGCTGGCGTCCGCGCGCGCCCGGTCTGGCGGCCGATCCCCGACGAGGTTCGCGCGGCGATCAGAACCGACGTGCCGCATGAGGCGACCGATCTCGCCGAGGTCTATCGTGAATTTTCCGAGCATGTCGCGCCTTACGCGACCGGCAATGTTCATCCCCGCTTCATGGGCTGGGTGCATGGCGGCGGCACGGCGGTCGGCATGATCGCGGAGATGCTCGCGGCCGGCCTCAACGCCAATCTCGGCGGACGCGATCACATGCCGATCGAGGTCGAGCGCCAGATCGTCGAGTGGATGCGCGGCCTGTTCGGCTTTCCGAAAGAAGCGAGCGGCATCTTCGTCACCGGCACGTCGATGGCCAACCTGATGGCGGTGCTGGTGGCGCGTACGAGCGCGCTCGGCGCGCTGGCGCGGCAACACGGTCTTGGAAATGACGGCGCGCTGCTGACGGCCTACGCATCGAAGGCCGCGCATGGCTGCATCTCCCGCGCGATGGATATCGCCGGGTTCGGCACCGATGCGCTGCGCAAGATCGATGTCGATGCCGACCATCGCATCGACGTCGCGGCGCTGCGCGCGCGGATTATCGTCGATCGGGAGTCCGGGTTCAGGCCGTTCCTTGTCACGGCGTCTGCCGGCACCGTCGACATCGGTGCGATCGACGATCTCAGGGCCGTCGCGGAGCTGTGCCGGGAGGAGGGGATCTGGTTTCACGTTGATGGCGCCTTCGGCGCGCTGGCGATCCTGTCGCCCGAGCTTGCGCCGCTGCTCGACGGCATCGAGCTTGCGGATTCGATCGCGCTCGACTTCCACAAATGGGGCCAGGTTCCTTATGATGCCGGCTTCCTGCTGGTACGCGATGGCGAGCGGCATCGGCAGGCCTTTGCCCAGCCCGCGGCCTATTTGAGCCGCGAAGCGAGGGGGCTTGCGGCCGGTGCCGTGTGGCCATGCGATCTCGGCCCGGATTTGTCGCGCGGCTTCCGCGCGCTGAAGACCTGGTTCACGCTGAAGACGTTCGGCACCGACAGGCTGGGAGCGATGATCGCGCGGAGCTGCGCGCTGGCACGATACCTGGAGACGCGGGTGCTGGCCGATCCCAGGCTCGAGCTGCTCGCGCCGGTCAATCTCAACATCGTCTGCTTCCGCTACCGCACCGGCGATGCGGTCAACCGGGAGATCGTCGCCGATATCCAGGAGTCCGGCATCGCCGCGCCCTCGGGCACGACGCTCGACGGCAAGTTCGCGATCCGCGCCGCGATCGTCAATCATCGCACCGCCGAGGCTGACATCGACGCGCTGGTGTCGGCCGTGATCGAGTTCGGTGCCAAGCGAACCGGCGGTGTGGTCGAAGTCGATGCGCCTCCGCTCGCCGCGCAATAGCGGCGACCCGCCGAAACGACAACGGCCCCGGAAGATGTTCCGGGGCCGTTGTCGTCTGTTCTGGTTCGAGATCAGGCCGCCGAGCTGACGCCGCTCTCGTCCGGCTCGGTCTTGCCATCGTTCTTCGGATGCGTGGCCTCGAACTGCTCACGCAGCTTGTCTTCGTAGGCGATCAGCTTGCGGGCGTCCTTCAGGGCCCGGTAGAGATCGCCGCTCATGATGTTGTTGTTGATGCTCTCGATGATCGGCCAGGCGCTGGGCACGGCGGTGATGATCTCACGCACCAGGTTGAAGTAGGTGCCGTGCTGGCTCTGCGGATCCGGCGAGATGTACATCAGCTGGACCGCAAGATAGACGAGCTTGGCCGGCGTATCCGCGGTCTCGGGCGTGAGGATGTCGCGCTCGCGCAGGATCGGCACGTTCTCGCCGTCGATCAGCAGGCGGGCGCGCTGGTCGGTGTTGGTGATCACGCAATTGCCGACGATGATGCGTTCGTGCGGTCTGAGCTCGACCTTGAGAGCCATGCCTGTTCTCCATCAACTCTTCTGTAACGAGCGGCGCGCGCACAGTGAACGAATGCTGCCGGTCCTGATTTGGGTCCAATCCTTGCTGAATGTGGTTAACGGGTCGTAAAGATTTGGGCGGCAGCAGAAAAACAATGCACCGTCAACATCTTGCGATCCTGCAAAGAGTCGGCCGGAACTCCGGGAGGGAGGCTTTCGGGTTCGACGCGGAGAAACTGGGGGTTTCATTTCACGGATTGTTAGAGGCTCGGAGGCACCGTCCGCCGGTCGTTTGATCAATGTCGGTCAAACAGGACGCGTAGCTACCAGAAAGGTAACAGTATGTCCGGTATCGTTCTCTCCGCATCGGTTCGCCAGAACCTGCTCTCCCTCCAGTCCACCGCCGACCTCCTCGCCACCACCCAGTCGCGTCTGTCGACCGGCAAGAAGGTGA
>NZ_JADFUE010000005.1:0-65715 GCF_054967145.1 Bradyrhizobium sp. UFLA06-24 | reverse complement strand
CCTCCGGCGTGAGGGGCGCGACGATCTCCGGCGGTGCTGCCACCATCAACGCTAACAACGCCGGCCAGACCGCGTCCGCGATCGGCGCCGGTGCGATCACGCTGGAAACCTCGACGGGTGCCGATCTCTCGGTTGCTGGCAAGGCGGACATCCTGAAGGCCCTCGGCCTGACCACCGCAACCGGTTCCGGCACCGCCACGGTGACGGCGAGCCGCACCACGAGCTCGGGCAGCTTGGGCACCCTGATCTCGGACGGTTCGACGCTGAACGTCAACGGCAAGACCATCACGTTCAAGAACGCAGGTACGCCGGCAGCGGCGAACGTGCCGAGCGGATCGGGCGTGACTGGTAACGTCGTCACCGACGGCAACGGCAATTCGACGGTCTATCTCGAAGCCGGCACTGTCGCCGACATCCTGACTGCCGTCGACCTCGCCACCGGCGTGCAGACTGCAACCATTGCTTCGGGAGCTGCGACGCCCGGCACCGCCAGCGGCCAGACCGCGTCCTCGATCGTCGCCGGCGCGCTGCACATCTCGACCGGCGCGAACGCGGACCTATCGATCACCGGTTCCGGCAATGCGCTGTCCGCGCTAGGCCTCACCGGGTCGACTGGCACCGGTACCTCTTTCACCGCGAGCCGCGCTGCTGCAGCCGGCAGCATCTCCGGCAAGACCTTGACTTTCACCTCCTTCAACGGCGGCACGGCGGTCAACGTCACGTTCGGCGACGGCACCGGCGGCACGGTCAAGACGCTCGATCAGCTCAACGCGCATCTTCAGGCCAACAACCTTGCCGCCACGATCGATGCCAACGGCCTGCTCACGGTGTCCGTGATCAACGACTATGCCTCGTCGACGATCGGTTCGGCGACTGCCGGTGGCACGATCGGCGGCACGATCACGACCGCCTTGACCTGGACCAACGCGACGGCTCCGACCGTCGATCCGGTCGCGCAGGCGACGCGCTCCAATCTCGTTGCGCAGTACAACAACATCATGTCGCAGATCGACACGACCTCGGTCGACTCGTCGTTCAACGGCGTGAACCTGCTCAACGGCGATCAGCTCAAGCTGGTGTTCGACGAGACTGGCAAGTCGAGCCTGAACATCACCGGCGTCACCTTCAACTCGAAAGGTCTGGGTCTCGCCGCGCTGGTGCAAGGCACCGACTTCATCGACAATGCCGCCACCAACAAGGTGCTGGCGAGCCTCAACTCTGCCTCGAGCACGCTGCGTTCGGAGGCGTCGACCCTCGGTTCGAACCTCTCGGTGGTGCAGGTGCGTCAGGACTTCAACAAGAACCTGATCAACGTGCTGCAGACCGGCTCGTCCAACCTGACGCTGGCCGACACCAACGAGGAGGCCGCCAACAGCCAGGCGCTCTCGACCCGCCAGTCGATCGCGGTCTCCGCGCTGTCGCTGGCCAATACGTCGCAGCAGAGCGTGCTTCAGCTGCTCCGCTAAGTATCTGTAATATAACAGTAAAATACATCGGCGGGGCCTCGACCCCGCCGCTTTTTTGTTGCGTCGCTCCGGCCCCCTGCCGCGTAACCCCGCATTAACCCTGTCCCTTAAGTCGCCGTTAACCATACTTTAAAGGAGAGCCCCTAAGACTCCACCAAAGCCCGCTTTTCCAGATCGGCGAGCCCGATTCGTATCCGGTTCAAGAGGAAGACCGCCAATGTCCAACATCGTTCTCTCGGCGTCAGTTCGTCAGAACCTGTTGTCGCTGCAATCAACGGCCGACCTGCTCGCCACGACCCAGTCCCGACTGTCGACCGGCAAGAAGGTCAACACGGCGCTGGACAATCCGACCAATTTCTTCACCGCGCAGGGCCTGGACAACCGGGCGAGCGACATCAGCAACCTGCTCGACGGCATCAACAACGGCGTGCAGGTGCTGCAGGCGGCCAACACAGGTATCACCTCGCTGCAGAAGCTGATCGACAGCGCGAAATCGATCGCCAACCAGGCGCTGCAGACCACCGTCGGCTACTCGACCAAGTCGAACATCTCGACCACCGTGCCCGGTGCGACGCCGGCGGATCTGCGCGGCACCACCAGCTATACGAACGCAACCGCGAACGGCAATGTCGTCACCAACGGCACGGCCGGCGGCACGACCCCGATCACGACGGGAACGACGCTCGGCGGCGTTTCGCAATCTCTGGTCGGGGCTGCGGCTCCGAATGGTGCCGGCACGGCAGCGAGCCTTGCCCCTGGATTGTTCCTGTACGGGTCGCCGGCATCCGGGACCACCATCGCCAATAATGGCGCACCGGCAGACGGCGACGTGATGGTGGTGGACGGCAAGACCATCACTTTCCGGGCCGGCCCAACGCCGACCGCCGGTACGGTTCCCGCAGGCTCTGGCCTGAACGTAAACGTGGTCACCGACGGGAACGGCAATTCGACCATTTACATGGGCACGCCTGGCGCGCCGACCGCCACCGTTCAGGACGTGATGAATGCGATCGATCTGGCGAGCGGCGTGCAGAAGGCGGCCATCTCGGCAGGCCTTGCCACGTTAACCAACTCGTCCGGTACAAACGCGGGCATCGCTGCCGGCGTTCTGACCCTCACGACCGGCACGGGCGCCGACCTCAGCATCACCGGCAAGTCCGATCTCCTGAACGCACTCGGCCTGACGACCGCCACGGGCTCCGGCAACACGACTGTCACCAAGACGCGTCTAACGAACTCAGGGACGTTGGGCAGCCTCGTCCAGGACGGTTCCACGCTCAATGTCGACGGCAAAACCATCAGCTTCAAGAACGCCCAGGTGCCGGCCACCGCTCCGTCGGGGTCCACCAAGATCGGCAATCTCGTGACCGACAACACGACCGGCAACACGGTCGTGTATCTTCAGGGCGCCACCGTCCAGGACACGCTGAATGCCATCGACCTTGCGACGGGGGCAGGCACGATCAGCGGCGGCGCGGTGGTTGCGGCGAGCGGCTCGTCGCTGTCTTCGGTTGTCAACGGTGCTCTTAAGCTCTCGACGGGCACGTCGGCGGACCTGTCGATCACCGGGACCGGGAATGCCCTCTCCGCATTCGGACTGACCGGGTCGACCGGCACCGGCACCGCCTTCACCGCGAGCCGAGCGCCGGGAACGGGCAGCATCTCGGGAAAGACGCTGACCTTCACCTCGTTCAACGGCGGCAAGGCTGTCAACGTCACGTTCGGCGACGGCACCAATGGCACCGTCAAGACGCTCGACCAGCTCAATGCGCAGCTGCAGGCAAACCATCTGACCGCGACGATCGATGCCAATGGCGTGCTGACGATCACGACCGTCAACGAGTACGCCTCCTCGACGCTCGGCTCTGCGCTCGCCGGCGGCGTAGTCGGCGGCACCATCACCGGCGTGGTCTCCTTCACGACGGCGCAGCCGCCGATCCAGGACCCCGTGGCGCAGACGGCGCGCTCGAATCTGGTCGGCCAATTCAACAACATCCTGGCGCAGATCGACACCACCTCCCAGGACTCCTCGTTCAACGGGGTTAACCTGCTCAATGGCGACACGCTGAAGTTGATCTTCAACGAGACCGGCTCTTCCACGCTCAACATCAACGGCGTGGTGTTCAACGCGGCCGGCCTTGGCCTCAGCAACCTCGTCAACGGCGTCGACTTCATCGACAATGGCGCCACCAACAAGGTGCTCGCCAGCCTGAACGCCGCCTCCAGCACGCTGCGCTCGGAAGGCTCCGCGCTCGGCTCCAATCTCTCGATCGTGCAGGTGCGTCAGGATTTCTCCAAGAACCTGATCAACGTGCTGCAAACCGGCTCGTCCAACCTGACGCTGGCCGACACCAACGAGGAAGCGGCCAACAGCCAGGCGCTGTCGACCCGCCAGTCGATCGCGGTCTCCGCGCTGTCGCTGGCAAACCAGTCGCAGCAGAGCGTGCTGCAGCTGCTCCGCTAATTCGAAGCGCGAGAATCGAATCTTGAGAAAGAACGGCGGGGCTAATGCTCCGCCGTTCTTTTGATTGAGTTCGCTAACACGGGATTAGCCGCGATCGATGCGCATGATGCAGTGCAAGTTTACAGCCGGCCTCTCGCGCATTTATCATCGCGCTGACGAAACACTTCCGCGGCCCGTAATAATGCGGAGTGCTTCCAAAGGCACACGTAAGCAAATCTTAAGCGGTGATGCATAGGGTTGGGAAAGAAATCCTTAAGCCCGTTCAACGGGCTAGGTAGCTTCCAAGGTGTGATTGATGTCGAATTCCGCTGCCTCGGCCTACGCGCGTGTTGCCACGACCACCGCATCTCCTCGCGACATCGAGGCGCAGACTCTGCTGAAGGCCGCAAACAAACTTCAGGACGCGGTCAACAATGCTGATCCGTTCAGCGAGCAGACTACCCAGGCATTGATGTTCAATCGCAAGCTCTGGACGATCTTCCTCAGTGAAGCGATGCGCGACAACAATCCGCAGCCGCTCGATGTCCGGCAGAAGATCGCCAACATCAGCGTGTTCGTGCTGAGCCAGACCGCGGCGCTGCAGATGAACCCGCAGTTCGATCACTTCCGTCCGCTGATCGAGATCAACCGCAACATTGCTGCCGGATTGTCCGGCCGGCCGTAACGGATCGCGCTGCCGGCTCGGGCTATCTCGAGACCGCCAAATCACGCTCGACAGCTGATTCGGTTGGCGACTTAAGCGCTGAGGTCCGTGTTGAGCGGGCGCGATGGCTCCGACTTCAAATCCAGCGCATGGAAATAGGCCCGCCGGCGCAGCATCGCCTCGTCGGGGAATTGGTCGACCACCGCCTCAGTCTTGTCGTTGACGACCTGGAAGACCATGGACGCCGCCGCCTGGTCGAATATGACCTGGCGCGAGATGTTCTCGTTGCTCTGCAAATCATTGCGCGCGGGTGCGCTGGTATCGCTCGCCGCGACGGTCTGACTCACAGGCAAATCGGTTGGCACGGCATCGTTCGCCGCCGAATTCGACGTCGTCACGATCTGCGCGGGGACCGGGATCCCCACCGGTCTGATGCTGAAATCTGTACTCATGGCAGCCTCCTGGTTGCCTTACGTGAGTCAAATCCCAACCCCTCTCAATACGCAACCATGGAACACCAGGATTGAACACCCGGTTAGGAAACGTACCTAACCGCGCGACGCTTTTGTCGCGCGGTTTTTCGTAAAATTGAAAATAGCTTTGCGGAGGCTCAGAGCGAGCGGCTGACCGCGAGCGGTGTGATGTGGCGCGGGCCGGGAGCCGCACGCCGGCCCGCCGCAGTATAGGTGTTCGGCACGTTGCGCTTCTGGATCTCGGCGTTGACGCCCCGCACGACGCTCTCGGAGACCGCGTGCGCGGTCGCGAGCACGGTGAGGTTGACCTGCAGCATGGCGCGGAAGGCATCGTGATGCCGATGCAGCGTCGAGAGCAACTCGGGGGCGGATTTCGCCAGCTTGTCCTGGTTCGCCTTCAACTGGCCGACGGCGCCGACATAGCGTCGCGACAGCTCCTGCTTCTGGCTTTCGAGCGTCATCGCCTCGCGGACCTTGCCGGCGCGGACCAGCTCGGTCTCGCGCTCGATCAGGCCGAGCAGGGCGCTCATGGCGTCCATCAGGTCCTCCGCGAGCTTGCGCGCCTCGGTGCGGCCGGGCATGTTGTTCGCTCGCTGCGCAGGCATCTGCTGACGTGAGGCGTTGAATTGGCTCATCTCGAATGGACCTTATGCCGTACGAAGAGTGGTCTTGGCCTGCTGCATGATCAGGGTGCGGTAGACGTCGCGGGAGATGCCGACCCCGCCGGCGCTGGCGAAGTTCTTGGAATATTGCTCGGTCAGCATCGAACGCCACACCCCGGTGCCCGGCGTGTCGCCGAACGGGCCTTCGCCCTTCAGGCCCGAGGTCATCTGCGCGAACATGCTGTTGAGGAACATGCCCTCGAAGTCGGTGGCGGTCTTCTGCGCCTTGGCCTGCTGCTGCGGCGAGACCTTCTGAAGCGCGGCGGCGAGCTCGAAATCCGGCCGGCCGTTGCGGCTTTCCACGGAGAAAGCGGGGTTCAAGGAGGGGGCGGCGGTGGCAAGGCGCGCCGTCGTGAGCATGCCGGTCTGCATCACATCACCTCGATGTCGGCTTCGATCGCACCCGCGGCCTTGATCGCCTGGAGGATGCTGATGAGGTCGCGGGGGCCGATGCCGAGGCCGTTGAGACCGTCGACGAGCTGCTGGAGCGAGACGCCGTTCTTGACGAGGGCCAGTTTCTTGCCGTCTTCGGTGACGCCGACGCTGGAGCGTGGGGTGACCACGGTGCGGCCGCGCGACAGCGGGTTGGGCTGGCTCACCTGCGGGCTCTCCGAGATCGTGACCGTGAGATTGCCCTGTGCGACCGCAACGGTCGCGACACGGACATCGCGGCCCATCACGATGATGCCCGAGCGTTCGTCGATGATGATCTTGGCGGCGAGGTCCGGATCGACCTGGAGCTGCTCGATCTCGGTCAGGAACGCGACGACGTTGCCCTTGAACTCCGGCGGGATCGAAAGCTGCACGGTCGAGGGGTCGATCGGCTCGGCCGACTTGACGCCGAGATAGTCGTTGATGGCCGCCGCAATGCGCTTGGCGGTGGTGAAGTCCGCATTGCGCAGCGCGAGCCGCACGTTCGGCAATCGGTTCAGCGCGAACTCGATCTCGCGCTCGATGATCGCGCCGTTGGCGATGCGGCCGACGGTCGGGACGCCGCGGACGATCTTGGCCGCGTCGCCCTCGGCCTGGAAGCCTGAGATCGCGAGCGAGCCCTGCGCCACCGCATAGACGTTGCCGTCGGCGCCGAGGAGGGGGGTGACGAGCAGGGTGCCGCCGCGCAGATCCTTGGCATCGCCGAGGGCGGACACGGTAACGTCCATGCGCGTGCCTTGGGTCGCGAAGGCCGGCAGATTGCCTGTGACCATCACGGCGGCGACGTTGCCGGTGCGGATGGTGGCGCCGCGGATGTTGACCCCCATGCGTTCGAGCATCGCTTGCAGCGACTGCTTGGTGAAGGGGATGTTGTTGAGGGTGTCGCCCGTGCCGTTGAGGCCGACGACGAGGCCGTAGCCGATGAGCTGGTTCTGCCGCACGCCTTCGATATTGGCGAGATCCTTGATGCGCGAGGTCGCGCTTGCAGGCGCGATCGGGAGCGACAGCGCTGACATCGCGGCGCAGGCCACCGCAACGGCCCGGCTCAGAATCCTCACCCAACGAACGCCTGGCATCCTCTGCTCCCCAAGCTCCTCAAAGAGCCTCCTCACATCTCGGACCGTCTGCGACACTCCCATGACGAGCTGGTCCGACGCTGTCCTTGCGAGGGCTGTGCCAACGCGAGGCGGCGGGGTAGGCGATTGAATAGGTTGAATAAATCTCTTTCGATCGGCGCTAGCCGGCGTTCGCCTTGAGGAGCGAAACTGCCGCCTCCCGGCAGATTTTGCCGGGCCGTTTACGCCCCGTTAACCATAAAGCGGCGAATGTGGCGCATCGATCACCCGGATTGCTCCGATGCGCATCTACGGACCGAATGGCACCACGCTTGGGACGCCGGCCAGCCAGGCTAGGCGAACGAGCTCCGGCACCTTCGTGCTGCCGGACACCTCGTCGGCGCAGGAGACGCGCAGCGCTGCCGCACCGAAAGCCACCGCCAACATCGACGGGCTGCTCGCGCTGCAAGGCATCGAGGAAGATCCGGTCGAGCGCCGCAAGCGCTCGGTCGCCCGCGGCAAGACCGCGCTTGACGTGCTCGACGATCTCAAGATGGGCCTCTTGTCCGGCAATCTCGATGCATCGACGGTGATGCGGCTGCGCGATGCGGCTTCGAACCTGAAATCATCCTCGGGCGATCCCGGTCTGGATTCCGTACTGTCCGAGATCGAGCTGCGCGTCGAGGTCGAGCTGGCGAAGGCCGGGCAGGGCTAAACCTGTAGGCTTAGCGTCGCCCGGCGGGCTAAGCTTTCACGATCATCCTACGCCGCTTCCTCCTTCTGTTGCGTATCGTAGCGGCGCTGGGCGGCGAGCACGTCCTTCAGATTCTCCTCTGCCCAATCGCGTAGCGGATCGACCGCGGCGGCAAGTGTCAGGCCGAGCTGCGTGATCGAATATTCGACCGTCACCGGGACTGTGGCGATGGCGCGGCGCTTGAGCAGGCCGTCGCGTTCGAGCGACTTGAGAACCTGGCTCAGCATCTTCTGCGAAATGCCTTCAATCGTGCGGCGCAACTGATTGAAACGCATCGGCTCCTCGCGCAACAGCAACAGGATCAGCACGGCCCATTTGTCTCCGACCCGGTCGAGGATCTGGCGCGTCGGGCATTCGGCGGCATAGACGTTCGGCTTCATTTCAGATCCTCGTGCTTGCTTGGGCCGGCCAGCTGTTGTTCCGGTTACTCCTGTGTAATCAGGTAAGCACAAAGTGCTCTCTTAACACCAGCATTCTTTGCGATATCTAGTAACCATTGGTTACTATAGAAGCGAAGGAGCCTTTCATGAAAATCGCAGTCGCCGGTGCCTCGGGTCGAGCCGGTTCGGAGATTACCAAGGAACTGTCCCGCCGCGGCCATGCGGTGACCGCCATTGCCCGGAACCCTGAGAAGATCGCGGCACTGCCGAACGTCACGCCGATCAGGGGCGACGTGCTCGACCAAGCGGGTCTTGCCAAGCTGTGGGCCGGGCACGACGTGGCCGTCAGTTCCGTGCACTTCCTGGCGAGCGACCCGCATAAGCTGATCGGCGCCGCCAAGGATTCGAAGGTTGGGCGTTATCTGGTGGTCGGCGGTGCCGGCAGTCTCGAGGTCGCTCCTGGCGTCAAACTGGTCACAACTCCCGGTTTTCCGGCCCAATATAAGGCCGAGGCAGAGGCGGGCTCTGCCTTCCTCGATTTGTTGCGGCAGGAAAAGGACCTGAACTGGACCTTCCTCTCGCCCTCGGCGCTGTTCGTCGAGGAAGCGCGGACGGGCAAGTTCCGGCTCGGCACGGACCAGCTTCTCGCAGATGCGAACGGTAAGAGCTGGATCAGCTTTGCGGACTACGCCATTGCACTCGCCGACGAGATCGAGAAGCCGGCCCACTCAAGGCAGCGCTTCACGGTTGGCTACTAGGTCTTTTGGCCCCCTCCGAGCCCTCCAGGATAAACCTTCCTGTGCAAGGGCTTGGGGGCGCCAACCGCGCCATTAAGGAAATATTGTCTGTCACGGGAGGCCACTATATAAGGCCCGGCTCAACGGACCCCGTTCCGTTCGCGAGTCGTTGCTTAAGAAGATAGGCCGCCCTTGGAAAAGTTGAAAAACTACCGACCGACCGAAAAAGAGCCTTTCATGAACGACCGGCAGAAGGAGTACTTCCGTATGAAGCTCCTTGCCTGGAAGGATGAGATCCTCAAAGAGTCCAAGCTCACCCTGCAAGCGTTGCAGGAGGAGAACGTGAACCACCCCGATCTTGCCGATCGGGCATCGTCCGAAACCGACCGTGCCATCGAACTCCGCGCCCGCGACCGCCAGCGCAAGTTGATCGCCAAGATCGACGCCGCGCTCCAGCGCATCGAGGACAACACCTACGGGTATTGCGAGGACACTGGCGAGCCGATCTCGTTGAAACGGCTCGAAGCCCGGCCCATCGCGACGCTCTCGGTGGAAGCGCAGGAGCGCCACGAGAAACGCGAGAAGGTCTATCGCGACGAATAAAGTCCGAGCCGCAGCGATGCGGCTCTTTGTTTTTGGGCTCACGGTGCCGCTTGAGCGCCGCCGGTTTGGCGCGTAAATTAGCGCCGCCATGATGATTTGCACTCTCAATATCGCTTCGGTGTTTTTCCTGGGCTGATCCCGCTTCCGCACGGAAGCGCTGATCGCCCCCGCTGGCTTTCGCGCGCGGGATTCCAGTGAACCGAATGAGCCGGCCAGGTTCCGCATGACGCGGCCGATAACGGCTGGCGACAGCTTGAGAGACAATCATGACCGATCGAGATGACTCGCGTGCGCTCAGCGCCGCGCAAATTGCACAATTCATCGCACAGGGCTTCGTCCGGATCGACAACGCCTTTCCGCGCGCGCTCGCCGAACAGGGCCGCGCCATCCTGTGGCGCGATCTGCCCTGCAGAGAGCATGATCCCGCGACCTGGACGCGTCCGGTGATCCGGCTGTCCGGCTATGGCAATCCGCCGTTTCCGGAGATCGCCAATACAAAGGTGCTGCATCGCGCGTTCGATCAGCTGGTCGGCGCCGGCCGCTGGCGGCCGCGCAAAGATATCGGCGGCACCTTCGCGGTGCGCTTCCCGCATCCCGATGACCCCGGTGACGCTGGCTGGCATATCGATCTCAGCTTTCCCGGCGAGGATTGCGACCTCAACGAGCGGCACGAGTTCTCGGCCTGGCGGGCCAACATCGTTTCGCGCGGCCGCGCGCTGTTGATGCTGTTCCTGTTCTCCGACGTCGGCGAGAACGATGCGCCGACGCGGATCAGAGTCGGCTCGCACATGCCGATGGCGCGCTATCTGGCGCCTGCGGGCGAGGCCGGACGGTCGCGCATGGTCCTCGACGAGATGGGCGCCGACTGCCCGCTCGCGCTGGCGACCGGCGAGGCCGGAACGGTTTATCTGTGTCACCCATTCCTGGTGCATGCTGCGCAAAAGCATCGCGGAAAGACCCCGCGCTTCATGGCGCAGCCGGATTTGCCTCCGGCCGAACCGTACCGGCTGGACCGCGCCGATGGCAGTTACTCGCCGGTCGAGATCGCGATCCGGATGGCGCTTGGCCTCGCCTGAGACGAGCTAATGCGGTTTGGTCCTGTCGTGGCGTCGGTTCAGGCGCCACGACATCGCGCTGATCGTCGGGATCACGAAAAGTGAATCGCGATCAATGAGCTAGAGTCGAATCCTGCCAGCTCACGTGAGTTCGGATGAGAAACAGCCTTCACTTCAGGTGAGGACGGTTTTGAGAGTCGCATCAAGGAGATCGACGCGGATACTGAGAGACCGACCGAGCAGGATCAGGTTCCGCTGCATTTATTTCTCATGCGACGCTGCAAGGCGCGCCTCTCCATAAAGCCTAGACCAGCTCAATATTTCCTTAAACGCCGGCAGCAGGCCGTAAGCCGCATCCGTCAGTTCGTACTCGACCCGCAACGGCTTCTCGGCGAAGGCATTGCGCGACACCAGGCCGTCCTGCTCGAGTTCGCGCAGCTGCGTGGTCAGCATATGCTGGGTGATGCCGCTGATCGATCGCCGCAAGGCGCCGAAGCGGATCGCGCCGTTCATCAGCGCGAACAGGATCTCCAGTTTCCATTTGCCGCCGAGCGCGTGGAAGGCGCGCTTGAAGTCGGCGAGCAGGGCAGGGTCGGGGCTGCAGTCGCAATGGCCGTCGCAAACGCTGGTCAGGTTTTCCATACTGGTCTCGAAATCCATTCCACTTGTTCCGCCAGGAGATAGTGACCAGATGCGGCCTTGAGCAGGGGCGGATTCAATTCGTCGGTCCGCGCAATCAGGGGAATATGACGATGAGCAGTGTTCTGGTCACCGGCGGGTCCGGCTTCGTTGGCATCCATGTCGTCCTGCAACTCCTGGCCGCGGGCCATCAGGTGCGCACCACGGTGCGCCGCCCGGACCGGCAGGCCGGCGTGCTGGCGATGCTGCGCGAGGGCGGGGCAGCGTCGCCCGAAGGCCTGTCGTTCTTCACCGCCGATCTCACGGCGGACGAGGGCTGGCAGGCGGCGGTGACGGGGTGCGACTACGTGCTCCATGTCGCCTCGCCGCTGTCGACCAGTGTTCCCAAGGACGAGGATGACATGATCATCCCGGCCCGCGACGGCACGCTGCGGGTGCTGCGCGCGGCGCGTGACGCCGGCGTCCGGCGCGTCGTCATCACCTCGTCGCTGGGCGCGATCGGTTACGGCCACCCGCCGCGGGAGCGGCCGTTCGACGAGACCGACTGGACCAATCTCGAAGGCGCCGATGTGCAGCCCTACATCAAATCCAAGACGCTGGCGGAGCGGGCGGCCTGGGATTTTGTGGCGCGCGAGGGGGCCGGGCTCGAGATCTCGGTGATCAACCCCGCCGGGATCTTCGGTCCGGTGCTGGGGCCGGATTTCTCCGGCTCGATCGAGATCGTCAAATCGCTGCTCGACGGCGCCATGCCGGCGGTGCCGCGGGTCTATTTCGGCGTGGTCGACGTCCGCGACGTCGCCGATTTGCATTTGCTGGCGATGACCGCGCCGGAAGCGAAAGGCGAGCGCTTGATCGCGGTATCAGGCGAGACGCTGTCGATCCTGGATATTGGAAGGGTGCTGCGGCGGGAATTGGGAGCCAAAGCGCGGCGGGTTCCACGGATCCAGGCTCCGGACTGGCTGGTGCGGCTGGCCGCGCGCCGGATTCCCTTGCTGCAAGCCGTGGTGCCGATGCTCGGACGTGTCAGGCATTCGACCAGCGCCAAGGCGAGGTCGGTGCTCGGCTGGCAGCCGCGCTCCAACGATGAAGCGATCCTCGCCACCGCCGAGAGCCTGATCCGACTTGGCCTGGTCAAGGCGTGAGGCCGCCGGCCGCCCGCGCTTGTCAGGCCCGGGCGGGGATGCTGAAGTGCCGACCTCGAATGCGATCGCGTAGCGTGGGAGGCGGCGCCGATGGACAAAATTCTCGAAGCCGCAAAGGCGATCGCGCTGGCGCGCCGCAACCATGCGCCGCTCGCGGCGCTGGACCATCCCCCTGATGACGAGGCCGAGGGCTATCAGGTCCAGCGCGCGCTGCATGATCTCCTGCTGCCGCATGTCGGCCCGCTGGTCGGCTACAAGATCGGCTGCACCAGCCAGGTGATGCAGGAGTACATCGGCATCCCTCATCCTTGCGGCGGCGGTGTGTTCCAGAAGGGTGTGCATGAGAGCGGGGTGAAGCTTGCGGCGTCCGACTATGTCCGCGTCGGCGTCGAGTGCGAGATCGCGGTGCGGCTGAAGCGCAACCTCGCTGCCGGCGAGGCGCCGTTCACGGCCGAATGGGTCGGCGAGGCCGTTGATAGCTACCATCCAGCCATCGAGATCGTCGACGACCGCTATGTGAAGTGGGAGGCGATGGGTGCGCCGACCTTGATCGCCGACGATTTCTTCGCCGCGGGCTGCGTGCTTGGCGAAGCGGTCCCGCGCTCGTCCGTGCCGGACCTGAGGGCGGTCAAGGGCCGCGCCCTCGTCAACGGCGAGGAGGTCAGCCACGGCACCGGCGCCGACGTGCTCGGCCATCCCCACAACGCCCTCGCCTGGCTCGCCAACCACCTCGCCGTCGAAGGCAAGGGCCTGCATGCAGGACAGCTCGTGCTAACGGGAAGCCTGGTGAAGACGCTGTGGCTGAAGGCCGGCGACAAGGTGCGGATGGAACTGGACGGGATGGGCGTGGTGGAGGCGGAGTTTACGTAATGCTCTCTCCGCAATGACTGAGTGTGAGGTTGCGCGCCGCTGCAATTGCGCGGACTTGAACCGCTGCCATAACGACACCACAGCCCAAAAATACATGCGGCCCTCGCCAGGGGAGCTAGCGAGGGCCGCGTAGTACATCGTCGTTCGCGCCTAGGTTCGCGAGCACGATGTGGGAGCTGGGAAGAATTTAGAAGGGCAGCAGCACGTCCATGACTTGCTGGCCGTAGCGCGGCTGCTGCACGTCCGTGATCTGGCCGCGGCCGCCATAGGCGATGCGGGCCTGCGCGATCTTGCTGGAATCGATGGTGTTGTCGCTCTGGATGTCTTCGGGACGGACGATGCCGGCGACCACGAGCTCGCGGATCTCGTAGTTGACGCGGATCTCCTGCTTGCCTTCGACCACGAGGTTGCCGTTCGGCAGCACCTGGGTCACGACGGCGGCGACGTTGGTCTGCAACGCTTCAGTCCGGTTGACCGAACCTTTGCCGTCGCTGGAGGCGGTGGCGTCGGCGGTGAGAATGCGGCCGGGCAGGATTTTATTGGCTTGAGTAATGGTCTTCGCGCCGATGAAATCGGTGATGCCCGAATCTTCCTTGTTGGTGCGGCTGCGCTGGGTCTCGTTGGAGAGGTTGGCCTTGTCGGTGATGTTCACCGTCACGGTCAGGAGGTCGCCGACATGCGTGGCGCGCTGGTCCTTGAAGAAGGCGCGGCTGCCGTTGCGCCACAGCGAGTTGGGATTGTAGGAGGCGACTTCCGGCTTCGGCATCGGCATCTGCACCGGCTTGTAGCCCGGCTGCGTCGTCGGGTTGTCGATCGCCGACAGCTTGGGTTGCTCGCCGATCTGCGACAGACGATCAATCGATGAGCAGCCACCGAGCGCGCAGCTGGCCAGCAGCAGGGCAGAGATCGCGAGCCGACGTAAACGGGAAGCCGAACTGAAAGCGGACATGACGAACTCTTACTTGGCTTGAGCTTGCGAGACGCGAGCTTGGGGTATCTGGGCTTCCGCAACCTGGGCCGGCGAGGCCGGGGCCTGGACCAGGCTGCGGAGGAGGGCTGCGGTGTCGACGGGGGCGGGCGCTTCGTCGCGCTTGAGTGAGGAGGTCTGCTCGACGGCAGCGGCCATTGGCGCGGACTGGCTGGCGCCCTGCACCGTCACCTGGCCGCGGCCGGTGACGACGCCGGTCAACGTGCGCTTGGTCTGCAGATTGAGCACGCTCACGGTGTCGCCCTCGGCGCCGCCCTCGAGCGCCTTGCCGCGGGTGGTGAGATAGATTCCGGGGACCTCGTAGATGACGGTGACGCTCTGGTCGCGCGACACGAATTCCGGCTTGGCGATGTCGGCGACGCGAATCGGCGTGCCGGCGCGCATCGCCCGGCGCAGCTGCATGCCGACCGCGCGCTCGCGCGAGGCGGGCTCGCCCGTCACATCCGCTTTCGGCCGACGCTCCTGGGCGACGTCTGAGGATTTCAGCATCTCGCTGCGATCGATGTCGCGCGTCAGGACGGCGACCTCGACCGTCTCGATCGCGGTGCCGGTCATGCGCAGCTTGGTCGGGACCGGATTGCTGTCGTTGCTGATCTCGAAGGCGATGTCGAAGCGGCCGCCGCGAGCGTCGTAGCGGGTCGCGACCGCCTGCAGCGAACCGGTGTTGGAGGCGTCGAGCCGCATGTCGGAGATGCCACGGTCGAAGGTGATGGTGATGTTGGCGGCGTCGCCGAGGCCGAAGCGATGCTCGAGCGCGGAGGCGACCGCGTTTTCGAGATCCTTGCTTGCGATCGTGCGGGCAAGGCGGGTGACCTGCACCTCCTTGATATCGCCGGTCATCACGCCGATCACCTGCTTGGCGCGGAGCACGCTCAGGACCTGGGCAACCGGCAGCGCGCCGGTGGTGCCGAGATCGGGCGAGCGATAGATCGGGATCAGAGCGGACGAACCGGCATTGTCGATGAGGTCGCCGACCCGCACCACGTCGGAGGTGACGGTGACATTGGCGCGCAGCGTCGGCGCAGCGATGCCATCGTCGGCGGCCTGCGCCGGGAGCGCTAGCGCAAGCAGCACGGAGAGGGTGACGAGCGTGGTACGAATCATGGTCAGCACCTCAGCGGAACAGCGCCGTGGTCGATTGCATCATCTGGTCGGCGGCGCTGATGACCTTGGCGTTCATCTCGTAGGCGCGCTGTGCAGCAATGAGATCGCTCATTTCCGAGACGACATCGACGTTGGCCTGCTCGAGGCTGCCTTGCGTGATCTTGCCGTAGCCTTCGGAGTTCGCAGTGCCGTCCTGCGGCGTGCCCGACGACGTCGTCTCAATGAACTGGTTGCTGCCGACCGGCTGCAGGCCCGCCTTGTTGATGAAGCGGGTCAAGCCGATCTGGCCGAGAACGGTGTTGGTCGAGGAGCCCGGCAGGGTCACCGTCACCTGGCCCTGCTCGTTGACGGTGATGCCCGAGGCATTGTTCGGGATCGTGATGGTCGGCTGCACCGGATTGCCGGCCGCGGTGACGACGCGACCCTGATTGTCCATTTGGAAGGTGCCGTCGCGGGTATATTGGTAGGTGCCGTCGGGCATCAGGATCTTGAAAAATCCTTCGCCCGAGATCGCGAGGTCGAGATCGTTGCCGGTCTGCGACAGCGTGCCCTGGGTCATGCTGCGCGGCGTGCCGACAGTCTTGACGCCGCCGCCGATGTCGACACCGACAGGCAGGATGGTGCCCTGGTCCGAGGCCTGGGCGCCGACGCGGCGAACGTGTTCGTAGATCAGATCCTGGAACGCCGCGGTCTGCTTCTTGAAGCCGGTGGTGCGCAAGTTGGCGATGTTGTTGGAGATCACCTGAACGTTCAGTTCCTGTGCCGCCATCCCGGTCGCTGCAGTGTGAAGCGCCTGCATGTCAGTTCTCCTTCAATCAGGCCGGAACGTCGGCGAGCTTCTCGATCGCCGATTTGTGGAGGTCGCTCTGCTGCTGGAGCAGGTTGGCGATCGCGGTGTAGCTGCGCATCACCTCGACCATGCGGCTCATCTCGCCGACCGAGTTGACGTTCGACTTCTCGACATAGCCCTGCTGCAGGGTGGATTTGGTGTCGGGCTGCTGGGTGGCGGAGCCCGTGTCATAGAGATTGGCCCCGAGCTTGATCAGCTTGGCCGGATCGTCGAACGTCACCATGCGGATCTTGCCGCGGATCGAGTCGGTCTTGGCCGTGCCTTCCACCACCGTCACGGTGCCGTCGGGCGAGACGTTGATGTCGTGGTCGGTCGGCTGGAACACGATCGGACCGCCCGTGCCGAGCACGAGGTTGCCGTCCGAGGTCATGAGCTGGCCGGTGCTGCTGAGGGCGAACTTGCCGTCGCGGGTGTAGCGCTCGGCGCCGTTGACCTGCACGGCGAAAAAGGCGTTGCCGCTGATCGCCATGTCGAGCGGGTTGTTGGTCGCCTCCATCGGCCCCTGGCCGACGTCGCGGTAGGTGCCGCGGTCCTGCACATAGGAGACCCGGCGGTCGGAGCCGACGAAATTGTCCTCATGCGCGTTCGAGTTGAGATATTCCTCGAACAGCGAATGGTCGGCCTTGAAGCCGTTGGTGTTGACGTTGGCGACGTTGTTGGCGATGACATCCATCTGCCGTTCCAACGTCATCTGCCGTGACAAGCCGATCAGAAGCGCATTCTGCATCGGTCAATCTCCCCTGCGTGAGCTCGGCCATTTCGCTCTCCCAAGCGCCGTAGCCGATCCCGTGAACGAGGCCGTCGGGTTCTCCCAAACCGTTCGGTCTCGGCCCTCTCTCAGCGAAAGCCGTGCCAACTCTGAAAAACACGTAATTACAATTGGTTGGCTATTTTCCCGCGTTCCCGGCGGGAGGCAGAAAGGTTCTGTTAGCCATGTTTGCCCGGCAGATTTTTCCTAGCGGAGGGCCAATCGAAAGGTTCCGTTAACCATTATTACCGTAGCGTTTGCGCCTAAGAGGAGCGCATCGCGCCGGGACATTTGTATCGCGTCACTGTCTGTCAGGAGGCTTCGCTCTTTCGATTCCGTTTGAGATGAGCGAGCCCGGACGACCATGGCAGAGAATGAAGCGGAAGGCGGCGCAGCCACTGAGGGCCCCGAAGCTGCCCCGCCGAAGAACAAGCTCAAGCTCATCATCATGGCCGTCGGGCTGCTTGCTGTTCTCGGCGGCGGCGCCGCGACCTGGTTCTTCTTCTTCCGTCATGGCGATGAGGAGCATCATGCCGAGGCGGCGCCTCCGCCGAAGCCACCGGCCTTCGTCGACGTGCCCGACATGATGGTCAACCTCGCCGGCGCGCCCGGCGAGCGCGTGCAGTATCTGAAGCTCAAGATCGTGCTCGAGCTGAAGGAAGAGAAGCAGATCGAGGCGATCAAACCGTCGATGCCGCGGGTCACCGACATCTTCCAGACCTATGTGCGCGAGCTCCGCTCCTCGGACCTAAACGGTTCGGCCGGCATCTTCCGCCTCAGGGAGGAGCTGACCAAGCGCGTCAACGCCGCAGTCGCGCCGATTCAGGTCAGCGCGGTGCTGTTCAAGGAAGTCGTGCTCCAGTGAGGATGCTGCGGAAGGGGACGGGCTAGCGTCATGGCTGGCAACGAGCAGATGGACCAGGATGCGATTGCCGCCCAATGGGAGGCATCGCTCGATTCCGAGGATCCCGCGGAGGCCGCGAAGGCTGCTGCTGAAAACGAACTGTCGGAAACCATGGCCCTGCAATGGGCCGCCATGGTCGAGGACGGCAGCCGCGATCTCGGCAACGGCAAGAATTCCGGCGAACGGGTGCTGTCGCAGGAGGAGATCGACAATCTCCTCGGCTTCACCGTCGGTGACGTCACGCTCGACGACCATTCCGGCATCCGCGCGATCATCGATTCGGCGATGGTCTCCTACGAGCGTCTGCCGATGCTCGAAATCGTCTTCGACCGCCTGGTGCGGCTCCTGACGACCTCATTGCGTAATTTCACCTCCGACAACGTCGAAGTTTCGCTCGACCGCATCACCTCGGTGCGGTTCGGCGACTACATGAACTCGATCCCGCTGCCGGCCGTGCTCTCGGTCTTCAAGGCCGAAGAGTGGGAAAACTTCGGCATGGCGACGGTCGATTCCAGCCTGATCTACTCGATGATCGATGTGCTGCTCGGCGGTCGCCGCGGCAACAGCCAGCTTCGCATCGAGGGGCGTCCCTACACCACGATCGAGACCGAGCTGGTCAAGCGCCTCGTCGAGGTGGTGCTGGCCGACGCCGAGCAGGCGTTCCGGCCGCTGTCGCCGGTGACCTTCACGATCGACCGGCTCGAGACCAATCCGCGCTTCGCCGCGATCAGCCGTCCCGCCAATGCCGCGATCCTGGTGCGCCTGCGCATCGACATGGAAGACCGTGGCGGCAATATCGAGCTGTTGCTTCCCTATGCGACCATCGAACCGATCCGGGCCGTTCTGCTCCAAATGTTCATGGGCGAAAAGTTCGGTCGCGACCCGATTTGGGAAGGCCATTTCGCCACCGAGATCAACCGGGCCGAGATCGCCGTCGATGCCGTCCTCTATGAGGCCGATATTCCGCTCAAGCAGCTGATGCGGCTGAAGGTCGGCGACACGCTGCCGCTGGAAATGCGCGCCGACGCGACCGTCTCCGTACGCTGCGGCGACGTCATCCTCACGGAAGGGCGCATGGGCCGGGTTGGCGACCGCGTCGCGATCCGCGTGACGAAACCCTTGCGCAAGCCAAGTACGACACTTGCGATGTTCGAGAAGGTGGACGAACAGAACAAGCTAATGGAGGCCCCATGAACCACTCCCTGGGAATGGCGATCGAGACGCTGGTGGCTATCCTGCTGATGCTCACGATCGGCTACTGCATCCTGCTGAACAAGCGGCTGACGCGGCTGAAGGCGGACGAGCATTCGCTGAAGGCCGTGATCGGCGAGTTGATCACCGCGACAGAGATCGCCGAACGCGCGATCGGCGGGCTGAAGCTCGCGGTACGCGACGTCAACGAGAATCTCGGCAGCCAGCTCGCGGCTGCGACGCAGATGTCCGACCAGCTCTACAAGCAGCTCGGCGAAGCCGACAACGTGGTGCGCCGTCTTTCCAAGATCGCGATCGCGGCGCGCCCGGTCACCAATCCCGAAGCCGCCGCCGCGCCTGCGGCCAAGGCCTCGCCTGCGAAGGCGGTGGCCGCCGCCGCCGAAGCCTTCTCCGAACGCCGACGGTCCAACGGTCTCGCCGCATAAAGTCAGGTATGAAGTCGTTTCGTAACATCCGCGTCATTCCGGTCGTCCTCGTTGCGGTCGCGGGCCTTGCCATGCTGAAAGTGGCAGGGCTCGTGATCAATGGCGGCTATGTCTTCGACTATCAGCCGAACAGTGTGAAGAAGTCCTGGGCCCAGGAGAATCTGAACTTCCCGACCGGGCGCGAGGACCCTGACATCACCGGCTCGACACATGGCGAGCCGAAGGAAGCGCCCAAGCCTGCCGCGCCCGAAAGCAAGCCCGAGGGCACCCCGGTCAAGATGGACGAGGCCCAGCCGCAAGTCTCGGCCTCTGAGCGTGCGATCCTGGAACGTCTGCAGGCGCGCCGCCAGGAGATCGAGTCCCGCCAGCGCGAGATCGATATACGCGAGAGCCTGTTGAAGTCGGCCGAGAAGCGCATCGAGAGCAAGGTCGAGGAAATGAAGGCGGTGGAATCCCGCATCACCGCAACCCAGGCCGAGCAGAAGGCGGCCGAGGCCGCGCGTATGAAGGGCCTCGTCACCATGTATGAGGGCATGAAGCCCAAGGATGCCGCGCGGGTGTTCGACCGCCTCGAGATGGGCGTGCTGATCGAGATCGCCTCCGCGATCGCCCCTCGCAAGATGTCGGACATCCTGGGACTGATGTCGCCTGAGGCTGCCGAGCGGCTGACGGTCGAGATGGCGCGCCGCGCCAACGGGGGCGGGGATCAGGCTGCTTCCGCAGGGGACCTGCCGAAGATCGACGGTAAGCCGACGCAAAAGCCGAATTGAGGGCTCATACTTAAGAAGTCCTTAATTGGCAAAACCTACATTCGAGGGCATGGGCCGGCATCAGTGCCGGCGTGGACCCGTCGAGCCGGAAGAAATGCCGCCAATGGCGCGAGAGGCTGCCGCTGGATTTGTGTCGCGAGCCCGCGCCGTGGCGCTGGGACTGTCGCGCCATGTCCGCAAGGCGGTCTTGTTGTCGGCCTGCGCGCTGATCGGCCTTGGCACCGTTGCGCGCGCGGCCGATCCCATCAGGGGCGAGGCGAGCTTTTCGGCCGGTGGCGGCTTTGCCCGTCTCGTGATCAAGCTCGGCGAGGACGTTCCCTCCGAGGTGACGACCGCCGGCTCCATCCTGATCATTCGCTTCGAGCGTCCCGTCGACGTTCCCGTCGATCGCGTGCCGGAAGGTGCGCCCGATTATGTGAATTCCGCCCGGCGCGACCCCGACGGCAACGCGATCCGGCTGTCGCTGGCCCGGCGCGTCACCGTCAACACCATGAATGCCGGCGAGCGGACCTTCATCGACCTCTTGCCGGAGGGGTGGAAGGGCCCGCCGCCGCCGCTACCGATGGATGTGGTGAAGGAACTGGCCGAGCGCGCCCGTGCGGCCGAGCGCGCGTTGCGCGCCCAACGCGCCGCGGCGGAGGCCAAGAAGCGTCCCGCGATCCGCGTGCGTGCTTCGGTGCAGCCGACTTTCGTGCGCTTCGTGTTCGAGATGCCCGATGGCGTCGGGGTTTCCTCAGTTCTCAACGAGCAGAAGCTGACGCTCGCCTTCAACGCCAACCTCAATTTCGACCTTGCGGATGCCGTGGTCGCAGCGCCTCCGAATGTCGCCTCGATCAAGCAGAAAACCGACATCGACCAGACCAGCGTCGAAATCGCGCTGATCGGCGATTCCGATGTGCACTCCTTTCGCGACGACAAGAACTATGTCGTCGACGTTGCGTTCCAGCCCGACCGGGGCAAGGCGGCCGCAACGCCTGAAGCCGCGATTGCGCAAGCCGGGGCCGGCGGTCACGCACCGGCGGCGGAAAAGCCGGCAGCTGCGAAGCCGAACGACGCTCATCGCGAGATCACCCCGCCGACGTCGGAGACGATCGCGCGCGAAGCCAAGATCGACGTCAAGCCCGATGCGAAGTCCGACGCCACGGCGCCGATCGCTGAGGCGCCGAAGCCGGCGCCTGCGGTCGCGGTCCCCGTGACGAAAGCCCCGCACGCTGCCGATGCGCCCAAGGAGGCTGTAGCACCCGCGAAGGAGGCGGACGTGCCGGTCGTGCCCGTCAAGCCGGCGCCGCCTGCGGTTGCCGAAGCGCCTAAGGAGGTCGTGGCGGAAGCGGCCAAGGAGCAGGTCAAGGAAGCGCCTAACGAGACCGCGAAGCCTGCTGTCAAGCCGGCGCCTGCAGAGGCGCAAGCTGCGCCATCGGCTTCCGTTGCCAGCGTCGATGCGCGGCGCGACAGCGATGGCCTGCGCGTGACGTTCCCATTTGCCGTGGCGACGCCGGCCGCAGCGTTCCGCCGCGGCGACACGGTGTGGCTGGTATTCGACTCGCCGAAACCGATCGACGTCGAACCGATCCGCACCCGGGGCGGCGCGATGATCGGCGAGGTCAGTCGCATGTCGCTCGAAAAAGGGCAGGCGGTGCGCATCCGTCTTACCCGTCCGCTGGTCTATTCGCTGAACAGCGAGGAGGTGGGCAAGGAGACCAACTGGCTGCTCACGCTTGCCGACAAGATCCAGGCGACGCCGCTGCCGCTGATGATGTCGCGCAACATCACCGATCCCGCGCTCGCAAACATCGCCATCCCCTTTGCCAATCCGGGCCTGCTGCACAAGCTCACCGATCCCGATGCCGGCGACATGCTCTACGTCGTCACCGCGCAGCGGCCGGTTCGAGGCTTCATCAAGCGGCAGGATCTCGTCGATCTCTCGCTGCTGGAATCCGCCCACGGCATCGCGATCCGGCCGAACTCCGACGAGGTCGGCGTCGAAGTCGGTGCCGACAAGGTCATTCTCGGCAAGAAGGGCGGCCTGACGCTGTCGCCGGTCGACGTCTCGGCCGAGCGCGCGCCGACCGCGGTGCGGCCGGTGTTCAGTCCGGAGGCCTGGCGCAAGGGTCAGTCGGAAGATTTCTGGACGCGGCAGAGCGATCTGATCACCGCGATCTCGGCCGTCGAGCCGGCGCAGCGTTCGCTGCCGCGGCTCGATCTCGCCCAGTTCTACATGTCGCGCGCGATGTATTACGAGGCCAAGGCCGTGACCGAACTGATGCTGGCTGATCCCCTCAACAAGGAGGAGAGCAGTGCGCTGATCATCCACGCGATCGCGAGCATCCTGATCGGGCGGCCGGCCCAGGGCCTGAAGGATCTGGCCAATCCCGTGATCGGCAACAGCCATGATTCCCAGCTCTGGAAGGCGCTCGCCTATGCGCGCCAGGGCAAATGGGCGGATGCCCGCGAAAAATTCAAGAACGTCGAATTCGCCATCGCCTCACTGCCGCTCGACATCCAGCGCATCGTCACGATGGATGCGATGCGGGCCTCGCTCGAGGTCAAGGACTATGCCGGCGCCTCCAAGCGCCGCAGCGAGATCGAGGTGATCGGTGTTCCGCCGGAGGCTGCGCCCGGGTTTGCCGTGCTGCGCGGACGGCTCGCCGAAGCGCTCGGCCACGACAAGGACGCGCTCGACGACTACAGGTTCGCCGTCGACTCGAAGGACCGGCAGGCCGCCGCCGAAGCCAAGCAGCTCGAGGTCGCGCTGCGGCAGAAGCGCGACGAGATCGGCAAGGACGAGGCGCTGCGCGAGCTCGAGACGCTGTCAATGACCTGGCGCGGCGATGCGATCGAGGTCCGGACGCTGCAGATGCTGTCGCAGCTCTATTCCGAGAACGGACGCTACCGCGACGCGCTCACCGCCGCGCGGACCGCGACCAGGCTGCAGCCGAACGCGGACGCCTCGCGCCAGGCGCAGGATCTGGCGTCGGACCTGTTCACGCAGATCTTCCTGGGGCCGAAGGGTGACGAGCTGCCGCCGGTCGAGGCGCTCGGGATGTTCTACGAGTTCCGCGAACTGACGCCGATCGGCCGCCGCGGCGACGAGCTTATCCGGCGCCTCGCCGATCGTCTCGCCTCGGTCGATCTGCTCGACCAGGCCTCCGAGCTCTTGCAATACCAGGTAGACCACCGCCTCGAAGGCGCGGCGCGTGCCCAGGTCGCCGCGCGCCTTGCCATGATCTATCTCGCCAATCGCAAGCCCGACATGGCGATCACGGCGCTGCGGGCGAGCCGCATCAGCGACCTCTCCGGTGAGCTCAGGCAGCAGCGCCTGCTGCTGGAGGCACGCGCGCAGAGCGACGTCGGCCGCCATGACCTCGCGCTGGACATCGTCTCGAACGTATCGGGGCGCGAGGTGCTGCGGCTGCGGTCCGACATCTTCTGGGCGGCGCGGCGCTGGCGCGAGTCCGCCGAGCAGATCGAGCTATATTACGGCGACCGCTTCCGCGACTTCAAGCCGCTCAACGCCGTGGAGAAGAGCGACATCATCCGTGCCGCGGTCGGCTACGCGCTCGCCGACGATTCGATCGGGCTGTCGCGCTTCCGCGAGAAATACACGCCGCTGATGAGCGAGAGCGCCGACCGGCTCGCCTTCGACATCGCCAGCAAGCCGGCAGCTGCCTCCAGCGCCGAATTTGCCGAGATCGCCAAGCTCGCCGCAAGTGTCGATACGCTGGACGGCTTCCTCCGCGAGATGAAGCAGCGCTTCCCCGATGCCAGCGCGCGTGCGCCGGGCTCGCCGCAGGCCAAGGACGAGGCCGAGCACACCGGCTCGCTGCCATCGATTCCGGTGGTGCGGCAGATCAAGATGATGCGGTAGCGAAAACGACCCCATTGCACAGTAGACGGCAGCAATCCCATCAATGAATTGGCCGATGCTGCGCGTGAATGCGGATTTTTCGAAATAGATTTAACGCCGGCATGATGCCATCATGCGCATCGCCCCGCCGTCGCCAGGATACCCCGTGGTCACGCTCGGCGCGCGATGGCTCCTTGTACGGTGCTACCCCCCGTAACTCTGCACCAGGCTCCCCGCCACCAGCGACCAGCCGTCGACCAGCACGAAGAAAATCAGCTTGAACGGCAGCGAGATCGTCGCCGGCGGCAGCATCATCATGCCCATCGACATCAGCACCGAGGCGACGACGAGGTCGATGATCAGGAAGGGGAGGAACAGCAGGAAGCCGATCTCGAAGGCGCGCTTCAGTTCGGAGATCATGAAGGCGGGGACGAGGATGCGCAGGGCCAGCTCGTCGGGTGTGGCCGGCGGCGGTTCACCCGACAGGTCCAGAAACAGCTTCAGGTCCTTCTCGCGCACGTTCTTCTGCATGAAGCCGCGCAAGGGGACGGACGCACGCTGAAGAGCATCCTCGACGCCGATCTGGTTGGCGACGAGCGGGCGGATGCCGTCGTCGTAGGATTTCTGCAGGACCGGTCCCATCACGAAGAAGGTGAGGAACATCGCCAGCGCCAGGATCACCGAATTCGGCGGCGCGGTCGCGGTCCCCATGGCGGTGCGCAGCAGCGAGAGCACGACCACGATGCGCGTGAACGACGTCATCATGATCAGGATCGACGGCGCGATCGACAGCACCGTGAGCAGCGCGATCAGCTGGATCGCGCGCTCGGTGACGCCGCCACCGCCCTGGCCGCCGAGATTGATGCTGATGTCCTGCGCGTGCGCAGGCGTGACAAGGAAAGCCGTGGCGAGCAGGGCCGCGGCGATCAGGACAGAAGGGACAAGAACTCTACGCGGGAAGGACGGCAGCCTCACGAAGACGGCTTCGGACGGCCGAGCAGCGAGGCCATCTCGTCTTCGAGATTTTCAAAGCTGGTCTTCTCCGCGGCCGGCTTGGCCGGCGCGGCCGGAGGTGCCGGCGGCTCGGCGCGTGCGGCGCGTAGTAGAGGCGCATCCGGTGCAACGGGGGGAGCAATGGTCTCACCGGCCGGACGGCGCAGGGCCGCCTCGAGGCGCTGCGCCATCTCGGCGAGATTTTGCTCGGCGCTCGATGGTGCGGCAGCCGCAGGAGCCGGCGGCGGAACGGGTGATGCCTGTAATCCCGACGGGGCCTGCGTTACGGGCGGTGCGGGCGGCGGCGCGGCTGCGCGCTCGGCGCGCACCGGAGGCACCTTCACCGGCTCGCTCTGGCGCGGCGGGCGCGGCATCGGCGGCGGCTCGCTGCGCGCGACGCGCGGCGGCATCGGCTCGGGACGGGGCTCACGCTCGAAGCGCGGTGGCGTCGGTTCAGGCGAGAAGCCGCCGAGCTGCGGTTCGCCGCGGCGCTCGGCCAGGGTCGGTGCCGGCCGACGGACCTCATCGGCGAAAGAGGGGCGTGCGGGCCGCGGCGGCGGCTCCGGCATGTGCGGTTCGGGATGGTCGAGCACTTCGGGCCGCGGGGCTTCGTCGGTCCAGCTGCCGGCATCGGGCATCGGCGCTAGGCGCGGCGCCTCGGCCGCGCTGGGGCGTTGCGGAATCTGGTCACGGCCAGCCGCGGCTCGAACGATATTGGGCTCGACGACGATGTCGGTCGGACCGCCGATCATCAGGAGATGTTCGACGTTGTCCCGGCGGACCAGCACAAGGCGCCGGCGGCCATCGACCGCGGCGGCGTCGATCACGGCGAGCCGGGGCATCCTGCCGCGCTGGGTATTGGCGCCAAGCCGGGTGCTCGCGAATCGGCGGACCAGCCACGCGGCGACGCCGATCAACGCCAGCACGACGATGAACGCGACGATGAAGGTGATAGGGCTACCGTTCATACCTGTCCCCGGTAAATGGCGCTTCTCTCGTGCCTATGGTCGGACGTGCCGACCACCGGCCTGCGATGCCCCAAAACTGCGATTTCTTAACGTTCCACGGCAAGTTTTGCCGTCCCCAACTCTTAATAACCCATGAATCGCCCGATCCAAAACGACTTCTTGGCCTCTGCGCTGGCCGCCAAGCGGTTGGGTTAATGCGGCTTTTGAAGGGGGGCGAATCACGGCGAGCCGTTTCATGTCTCAATCAGAAACATGTATCCGCCGTGCCTTAACCACCTGTTAACCATACACGCGGCAAATTCTGCCTAGCTTGGGGGCCAAGGTTTGCACGTGGGACCTCTTGCGAGGCGGAAGGAGCCGCAACGATGTCCATCAACGATCTCCCGGTCCTGTCGGCGCTTCGTACTAAGATGCAGTGGCACCAGGAACGCCAGCGCGTCCTGTCCGAGAACGTCTCCAATTCCGACACACCCAATTTCCGGCCGCGCGAGCTGGTCGAGCCGAAATTCGACAAGGCCGGCGCGCGTGCGAGCTCGATGGGCCCGCTGGCGATGACCGTCACCAGTGCCTCGCACATGACGCCCTCTGGCGCGGCCTCGACCTTTGACCAGAACAGAAATGCGGGGTTCGAGACCCGTCCTGCGGGCAACGCCGTCAATCTCGAAGAGGAGATGATGAAATCCGCCAACAACCAGATGGATTACGCGGCGGTGACCTCGCTCTATGCCAAGAGCCTGCATCTTCTGAAGACCGCGATCGGCAAGGGTTAGAGCTAGGGGAGCCTCGACATGGCCAATGACAGCAGCGACTTTGCCCGTTCCATGGCGATCGCAACCTCCGGGTTGCGGGCGCAGGCCGGGCGGATGCGGGTGATCTCGGAAAACATCGCGAACGCGGACTCGACCTCACAGAGCGCGGGCGGCGATCCCTATCGGCGCAAGGTGCCGACGTTCTCCTCGGCGCTCGACCGCACGCTCGATGCGCAGGTCGTCACGCTTGGCAGGATCAAGCCCGACCAGTCCGCCTTCCGCGTCAAATACGAGCCGAATAATCCGGCGGCCGATGCGAGCGGCAACGTCAAATATCCCAACGTGAATTCGGTGGTCGAGATGACCGACATGCGCGATGCGCAGCGGTCCTACGAGGCCAATGTCAACATCATCAGTGCAACGCGCCGCATGATCCAGCGCACGCTCGACATCCTCAAGACCTGACAGGGAATTCTTAAGCCATGGCAACACCGACAATCGCGGCCAATGCCTATGCCAACCTTGCGCGCGTGCTGGAAAACGGCGGCGCCGGCAAGGGCAGCGAGCCGAACGGGCAGTCCTTTTCCTCGCTGCTCAAGGACGCGATCGGCAGCGTCGTGGAATCCGGTCGCAAGTCCGACGCGCAGACCGTGGCGATGGCCAACGGCAAGGCCAACGTGATGGACGTGGTGACGGCGGTCGCCGACACGGACGTCGCGGTGTCGACGCTGGTTTCGGTCCGTGACCGCGTGATCGCGGCGTATGAAGACATCATGAAGATGCCGATCTGATTTTTAGCGCTGGCGCCGCCGCAATCGTCATTGCGAGCGCAGCGAAGCAATCCAGAGTCTTTCCGTGGGTGGCAGTCTGGATTGCTTCGCTTCGCTCGCAATGACGGGGATGGCCCTGTGGTCCTCGCCTGAGCGGTGAGGATGTGAGTTGGAAAGAGGAATTCTGCAATGACCGGACCCGAGACCCTCGACGTCGCACGCGATGCGATCTGGACCCTCGTGATCGTGTCCTCGCCGCTCATGGTGGTCGGGCTCGTGGTCGGCGTGATCGTGTCGCTGTTCCAGGCGCTGACGCAGATCCAGGAACAGACGCTGGTCTATGTGCCGAAGATTCTAGCCATCTTTGCCACAATGCTACTGGCGCTACCCTTCATGGCGGACGCGCTCCATTCTCACATGCTGCGGATCTCGTCGCGAATCATCGGCGGCTGAGGCACAATGCGCTCACCATGCGCATCGACGTCTCGCTGCTGCCGGCGCTTGCCGCAGCCTTCATGCTCGCCTTCGCCCGGGTTGGCGCGATGGTGATGCTGCTGCCGGGGCTCGGGGAAACCAACATTCCGACGCGGGTCAAGTTGTCGATCGCGCTGGTTCTGACGCTGATCATCCTGCCGCTGCATCGGAACGCCTATCATGTCGATATGGGCTCGCTCGCGCCGATGCTGGTGCTGATGCTGCATGAGATCGTGATCGGCATCGTGCTTGGCGCCACCGCGCGCGTGACGCTCGCGGCGCTCCAGGTCGCGGGCGCCGTGATCGCGCAGCAGATGGGGCTCGGCTTCGTCACCTCGGTCGATCCGACGCAGGGCCAGCATGGCGTGCTGGTCGGCAACTTCCTCACCATGCTGGGCGTGACACTGCTGTTCGCCACCGACAGCCATCATCTGGTGATCGCGGCCCTGAACGACAGCTATTCGATCTTCGCGCCGGGCGAGACCGTGTCGAGCGGCGACGTTGCTGCGCTGGCCACGCGGGCCTTCTCGGCCGCGTTCCTGCTCGGCTTGCAGCTGTCGGGTCCGTTCCTGGTGTTCGGCCTCGTCTTCAACATCGGGCTTGGGGTGCTGGCGCGCTTGATGCCGCAGATGCAGGTCTATTTCGTCGGCGTGCCGCTGTCGATCTTCGCGGGCTTCATGGTGCTGGCCGTGGTGCTCACCGCGATGATGGGCACCTATCTCGACTACTTCATCGGTGTCATGCACCAGATGATGCCGTTAAAATAAGGGCGAGGCTAGTGCTGCCGATTTGAAGTTCCTGCAGTGCCAGCAGCAAATCCGACCAGGAACTTCAAATCGATCAGCGGCACTAGCAACCTTAGAGTCTTGTAGCGCCCCTGTGCTTTCCGAAGTTCGTGCACAGGGGCCGCAAAAGTGACGAACTTCGGAAAGCGGGCGCTACGTGGCGGAAGACAAGGACCCAGAGAGCCAAACAGAAGACCCGACGCAAAAGCGTCTCGAAGAGGCGCTTGAACGCGGCGATGTCGCCAAGAGCCAGGAGATCAACACCTGGTTCATGATCGCGGGCGGCACGCTCGTGGTCTCGACCTTCTCGGGCTCGGTCGGCGGCGGGCTGTTGACGCCGATGCGCAATCTGCTCGCCAATTCCTGGATGATCAAAACCGATCCCGGGAATTTGCTCGCGCTGATGCAGCAGATCGAAGTCGCCGTGCTGGCTGCCGTCGGCGTGCCGCTTCTGATGCTGGTGATCGCGGCCATCGCCGGCAACATGCTTCAGCACCGGCTGGTATGGTCGGGCGAATCCCTCAAGCCCAAATTCAGCAAGCTCTCGCCGGCAGCCGGCTTCAAGCGCATCTTCGGCAAGCAGGCGGGGGTCAATTTCCTGAAGGGCATCGGCAAGCTCGTCGTGCTCGGCGCGGTCATGACCACGATCCTGTGGCCGGAGCGGCACCGCATGGAGGCGATGGTCAAGTTCGATCCGATGGCCATGATGGGCGCCGCCACCAGCCTGACCGTCCATCTGCTCGGCGCGGTGGTCGCGGCCCTCGCGATCATCGCCATCGGCGACTATTTCTTCCAATATCGCAGCTGGTTCCAGCGGCAGAAGATGTCGCTCCAGGAGATCAAGGAAGAGTTCAAGCAGTCCGAAGGCGACCCGCACATCAAGGGCAAGCTCAGGCAATTGCGGCAGCAGCGCTCCAAGAAGCGCATGATGGCCGCGGTTCCCAAGGCCTCGGTGATCATCACCAACCCCACCCACTATTCCGTGGCGCTCTCCTACGAGCGCGGCATGTCGGCGCCGATCTGCGTCGCCAAAGGCGTCGACAACCTCGCTTTCAAGATCCGGGAGATCGCGCGCGAGCACGACATTCCGATCGTCGAGAACGTGCCGCTGGCCCGCGCGCTCTATGCCACCGTCGAGATCGACCAGGAGATCCCCATGGAGCACTACCATGCGGTCGCCGAAGTCATCGGCTACGTCATACGGATGAAGCGCGGTTTTAGTGCCGCACGGCAATAAAACCCCCGAAAAGTACCGGAAATGGCCGTAAACTGGGAATCAGCGTACCTTTTGGCCCTGCTGCCCTTGCGTCTGCGGGTCCGATTCAGGCAGGGAGGACCCGACGAGCCCCACGGCGCGTTGATTCTCTGCCGACAGGCCAAACCAGCGTGAAATGACCGCCGAGACCGACCACGACCTGTCACGCGAGCCCGTTGCGGCGCCTGAGCCGTCGCCGCGCTCGGGCAGCATTGCGTTGGTGCTGCTGGTGGCCACCGGCCTCGTCGCGGTCGCGATCGGGCTGATGACGCTCGGACGCGCGCAGGCGCAGCCCTACATCCTCGGCATCCTCGCCGTGCTGGCGATGATCGGCCTGTTCAACCTGTTTGCCTTCGCCGCCGGCATCGTCCGCTTCGCCGACCGCAATCTCGACGATCCCATCATCGCCCGCATCTCCGATCATGCCTTCGACGGGCTCGCGGTGACCGATGCGCGCGGCCACGTGATCTATTCCAATGCCGCCTATCTGACCCTGACCGGCGCCAGTGGCCCGCAGGACGTCCGCCCGGTCGAGCGCGTCTTCATCGGCAACCCCGACGTCTCGGAAGCCGTGTTCCGGCTGCTCAAGGCCGCGCGCGAAGGAAAACGGCAGCAGGAGGAAGTGCGGATCTCCGGCCATGACGGCAATCAGGGCCGCTGGCTGCGCATGCGGGTGCGCCCGCTCGGCAACGGCAAGCGCGAGGCGAGATATGCGGTGTGGTCGATCGCCGACATCACCCGCGACCGCGAGCGCCAGGAGGACGTGTTCCAGGAGCTGCAGCACGCCATCGAATATCTGGATCACGCGCCGTGCGGCTTCTTCTCGGTCAATCCCGCCGGCGAGCTCGCCTATGTCAACGCGACGCTGGCGAACTGGCTCGATTACGACCTCGCCGAGATCGGCTCCGGCGGCCTGAAGCTCGCCGACATCGTCTCCGGCGACGGCGCTGCGCTGCTGAGCGCGATCGTGGCGGTGCCGGGCGAGGTGAAGACGGAAGTCTTCGACATCGATCTGCGCATGCGCACCGGCAAGACCATGCCGGTCCGGCTCTATCACAAGCTCGCCTTCGGTGCCGACGGCGCGCCGGGGCCGTCGCGCACGCTCGTCATCAGCCGGGCCCGCGACGAGCGCAGCGATCCCGATCGCGCCGCCGAAGTGCGCTTCATGCGCTTCTTCGACCATACGCCGATGGCGATCGCCACCGTCGATCGCGCCGGCAACGTCGTGCGAGCAAACGCGCGCTACGCCAAGCTCGCACAGGCCCTAGGGCTCGACAGCGCCAGCAAGTCGATCTTCCGCGCCGTCAATGCCCGGGACCGCCATCTGGTGATCGCGGCGATCAACCAGGCTGCCGAAGGCCAGGCCGACATCGCGCCGGTCGAGGTGGCGCTGGAGGGACCGAAGGAGCGCTGGGGCCAGTTCTTCGTCACGCCGGTCGACGCGGCCGAGAACGACGCGGAAGCTGCGATCGTCCACATGCTCGAAACCACCGAGCGGCGCGCGCTGGAGAACCAGATCAACCAGTCGCAGAAGATGGAGACGGTCGGTCAGCTCGCCGGCGGCATCGCCCACGACTTCAACAACGTGCTGTCCGCCATCATGATGGCGAACGACTTCCTGCTGAACGCGCACAAGCCGACCGACCCGTCGTTCCAGGACATCATGCAGATCAAGCAGAACGCGACGCGCGCTGCGACCCTGGTGCGGCAGCTACTGGCGTTCTCGCGCCGGCAGACGCTGCGGCCGCAGGTGCTCGATCTCGGCGATGCGCTGTCCGATCTCACCATGCTGTTGCGCCGGCTGATCGGCGAAAAGGTCAAGCTCGACCTGATCCACGGCCGCGACCTCTGGCCGGTGAAGGTCGACGTCTCCCAGTTCGAGCAGGTCATCGTCAACCTCGCGGTGAACGCGCGCGACGCCATGCCCGACGGCGGCAAGCTGATCATCCGCACTGCCAATGTCGCGAGCGAGGAGGCCGGCAAGCTCGCCTACAAGGGCATGCCGGCGGCGGACTATGTGCGGATCGAGGTCGCCGATACCGGCACCGGCATTCCCGCCGATATCAGGGACAAGATCTTCGAGCCGTTCTTCTCGACCAAGGAGGTCGGCAAGGGCACCGGCCTCGGTCTTTCGACCGTGTACGGCATCGTCAAGCAGACCGGCGGCTTCATCTACGTCGATTCCGAACCGGGGCAGGGCACCTCGTTCCACATCTTCCTGCCGCGTCATCACGCCGAGCCGGAGGTGCAGGTCGAACAGCCCGCGGTGGCGACCGCGACCCATGGGGAGAAGGAAGCCGCGCCCGCAGCCGTCGAGGCCAAGCCCCGCACCGATCTCACCGGGCAGGGCACCATCCTGCTGGTCGAGGACGAAGAGGGCCTGCGCGCGCTCAACGCGCGCGGCCTGCGCTCGCGCGGCTACACCGTGGTCGAGGCCGAGAATGGCGTCGAAGCCATGGAGGTGCTGGAGGAGCAGAGCGGCGCGATTGATCTCGTCGTCTCCGACGTGGTGATGCCTGAAATGGACGGGCCGACCTTGCTCAAGGCGATGCGGGAGAAGAACCCCGACATCAAGTTCATCTTCGTCTCCGGCTACGCCGAGGACGCCTTCGAGAAGAGCCTGCCCGAGGGCCAGCAATTCGACTTCCTGCCGAAACCGTTCACGCTCAGCCAGCTCGTGGCGGCGGTGAAGGAGACGATGACAAAGCAGGGTTAGCTCCCTCTACGCCGTCATTGCGAGGAGCGAAGCGACGAAGCAATCCAGACTATCTCCGCGGTGGCAGCCTGGATTGCTTCGCTACGTTCGCAATGACGGGGAGGGAGCGGTCCCCCTCGTTTCACTGCCGGTAACGGGCGACCATAGCTCCCCGCGCCCGGCCAAATCCCCGACAAATCAGGGCTTTTGCCGGATCCCCGCGACCGAGGGCCGCAGCTATAAGTCGCGGAACCGGCTTCCCTTTTCACGAAGGCTGCCCATCTTACTTGCACGTCCCCATGCCGGGGATTTGGGAAACGCACATGAATTTCTCGCAATGGTCCCGCACTCTCGTGAAGACGATTGCCGTCGTTCTGGCGCTGGCGCTGCCGACGGCGCTTGCGATCTCCTCCGCTGACGCCCGCGTCGGCGGCGGCTTCTCGTCGGGTTCGCGCGGTTCGCGGACCTTCTCGGCCCCGCCGTCGACCACGACTGCGCCGGGTTCGACCTCGCAATTCAACCGCACCTACAGCCAGCCGGGCGGCGGCTTCAACAATGCTGCGCCCTCGCGCGGCGGCCTGTTCGGCCGTGGCGGCGGCTTCCTGGGCGGTCTTGCGGCCGGCTTCCTCGGCGCAGGCCTTCTGGGCATGCTGTTCGGCGGCGGTCTGTTCGGCGGCCTCGGCGGGCTGTCGTCCATTCTGGGCCTGATCATCCAGATCGTGCTGATCGTGTTCGTGGTGCGGCTGGCGATGTCCTGGTGGCAGCGGCGCAATTCGCCGCAGGCAGCCTATGCCGGCGCAGCTCCGGGACCGCAGGCGAACTATCGCAGCGGCCTTGGTGGCGGCTTCGGCTTCGGCGCCAACAACAACGCGCCGCTCGAGATCAAGCCTGACGATTACGAGGCGTTCGAACGCCTGCTCGGCGACATCCAGTCGGCCTGGTCGAACGAGGACGTGGCCAAGCTGCATACGCTGGCGACGCCGGAAATGGTCTCCTATTTCGAGCAGGACCTCGCCCAGAACCGCGCCCGCAACGCCGTCAACAAGGTGACCAACGTCAAACTGTTGCAGGGCGACCTCGCGGAAGCCTGGCGCGAAGGCGAGACCGACTACGCGACGGTGGCGATGCGCTTTGCGCTCACCGACAAGACCGTCGACCGCAACACCGGCGCGATCGTCGCCGGCAGCGAGCAGCCGGGCGAAGTCACCGAAGTCTGGACCTTCGCCCGCCGCCCGGGCAGTCCTTGGGAATTGTCGGCGATCCAGCAGACCAACTGATCGCTCCAAGAGCGACAAGCGAGGGCGTCGTGCCTCAGGCACGACGCTCTTTTTGTTTGGGCTGCGTACTCTCTCCACGTCTTCGCTGCGTTCGCAATGACGGAGTATGGGGCGTGAGCGTCGCGCTCCCTCCCTGCCGGAACCTTCGGATGCGTGCTACATTGGCCCTTGCTCGCCAACGCTCACGGAACGCTTCCATGAAATATGAGCTCTACTACTGGCCCGAGATCCAGGGCCGCGGTGAATATGTGCGGCTGGCGCTGGAGGAGGCGGGGGCGGATTACGTCGACGTTGCGCGCGGCCCGCGCGGCACGGCTGCGATGATGAAGATGATGGACGCCCACAAAGGCACGCCGCCCTTTGCGCCGCCGTTCCTGAAAGCCGGCAAGCTCGTCATCGGCCAGACCGCGAACATCCTGCTCTATCTCGGCGCGCGACACGGACTTGCGTCGAAAACCGAAGCCGGAAAGCTCTGGGTGCACCAGCTTCAATTGACGATCACCGATTTCGTGGTCGAAATCCATGACACCCATCATCCGCTCGGACCGTCCCTGTATTACGAAGATCAGAAGGCGCCGGCAAAGAAGCGCACCGCGGATTTCTGGGACGAGCGCGTGCCGAAATATCTCGGCTATTTCGAACAGCTCCTCGAGGACGCGGGCGGCGCCTATGTCGCCGGCCGTCGTCTCACTTACGTCGATCTCTCGCTGTTCCAGATCGTCGACGGGCTGCGCTATGCCTTTCCGAAGCGCATGACGGCGTTCGAGAAGAATATCCCCGGCCTCGCCGGCCTGCACGACCGGGTCGCGGCCCGGCCGAACATCAAGGCGTACCTGGCAAGCGAGCGCCGCATTGCCTACAACGAGCAGGGCATCTTCCGGCACTACAAGGAACTGGATGCGTGAGTCACCACACGCCGGGGATCATGCGATAGCGCACCCGCACCGCGTAATCGGCATAGCCTGATAGTCCCGCGATCAGCGTGCGCTCCTCGATCCGGATGCGCACCGCGATCAACAGCACGAGGATCGGCGCGATCGCAAGTCCCCACCACGAGCCGAGGCACAGCGGCACGCCCGTAAAAAACATGAGCATGCCGCTGTACATGGGATGACGGACGTGAGCATAAGGCCCTGATGAGATCACGTGCTGGGCGCGCTCAGCCTGCAGCTTGACCACGGGCGCGGCGAACGAGTTCTCGCCAAACACCCACATCGTGAAGAGCGTGCAGGCGAGGTACAGCACGAAGCCCAGGGCCTGCAATGCGAGCGGTACATGCGAGGCACCGGCACGCCGGTCGAGACCAATGGCAATGAGCCAGACCAGGATGGCCGCCATGAAGGCGATCATGAAAACCTTGTCGGCGCCCGGCTGGTCTCGCTGGATCACCGGACGAAGCCGCTCTGCCAGCAGCCCCGGATCGATCCGGTAGAGCCACCAGCCGCAGAGGGGGCCGATTACGGCGGACGTGACGAGGAACACCCAAGCCGACGGCCAACGCAGCGTGCCCGCGGAAGCGAACAACAATACGCCCATCGCGATGACGAAGATCGTGTTCTGCAACAAGAGGCGGGCGATCATGCGCGGGTCCCCGGGCAATCTCGCAGGAGCTTGGCCGCGCTATCGGGCAAAGATGGGGCCGGACGCGCGAAAGGCCCGGTCAACCCGACCGGGCGATCCTCGAAGTGCAGGATCAATCAGGCGAGCTGATCGATCCGCGTGCCCTGGCCCGGCGGCAGCGGCGCGGGCGGCGTCGGCTGATCGGTCGGGTCGGTATCCCGGGTCTTGGTCCGGTCGTCCTGCTTGGTCGTGTCGTAGCTCGGGACCACGATCGCGATTGGCGGCGGAGCAACGGTCGAAACGTTGGAAACGCTCATCCACGGATCCTCACAGATGGAAACAATTGATCCTGCGCCGTGGGAGACGAAGTTTCCTTCAAGACAATCATTAAAATGCGAGGGATCCGCTATTCGTCCTTCGGCCGGGTGATCGCGATCGCGGCTTCGGTCTTGGTGCGGGTGCATTCCATGTTGAGGCGCTTGTAGCGCATCGTGACCTTGTCGCCGCGGAGTAGCCCCATGCGTTTCAGGCAGCGCGTCGCGCCGGTCGTGGTGTCGTCCTTGGTCACCGTGAAGATGATCGCCGCCGCGGAGGCCACCAGATCATAGAATTGCGGCGTCGGCTTGCGGTCGCCCTTGGCATAGAGCTCGTTGGAATAGGCGGCTCCTTGCGCGCGGCAGCCGAGCGACAGCTCCTTCGCCGCCGGGTGGGTGAGATAGATGATGTTGGCGGCCTTGAAGTTGACCTTGAGCCCGTCGATGCCGCCGGCGAGCTGCTTGGCGATGTCGTCGCACTGGTCGGCGCGCGCAGGCGCAGCGAGGGTCACAAGGCCGATGATTGCGGCGGCGACCAGCATCGCGCCGCGAAAGTCCACTTTGAAAATCATGATGAAAAGCCCCTTAGGGCGCGCATTCAACCGTCGCCGCGCGCGAAGCGCAAGGGGGCAATCCAGTCCTGGAAAATGCCCGCCACGGGCACGATTCGGGATGTCCCGACCGCGCCGGAACGCCTTCCCTTTGCGGGAAAAAAGCTTAGAACGCTTCCATGCTTAGAGGCCCCTAAAGGGCTCCAGAACCCGAGATCCGCCCCATGAACGCTCCGACCGCCTTTCCCGACCAGTCCAAGCCCGTTCCGCCCTACAAGCACACCCCGCTGTTCCCGCTCGGCAAGGACGAGACGCCCTACAAGAAGATCTCGACCGAGGGCGTGCGGGTCGAGAAGGTCTTGGGGAAGGACATGCTGGTGGTGTCGCGCGAGGCGCTGCGGGCGCTGTCGGAGGCGGCTTTTGGCGACATCAACCATTATCTGCGCCCGGGCCATCTGAAGCAGCTCCGCGCGATCCTGGAGGACGGCGAGGCGAGCCCGAACGACAAGTTCGTCGCGCTGGACTTTTTGAAGAACGCCAACATCGCGGCCGGCGGCGTGCTGCCGATGTGCCAGGACACCGGCACCGCGATCATCATGGGCAAGAAGGGCTGCAACGTCATCACCGACGGTGACGACGAGGCGGCGTTGTCGGAAGGCGCGCGCGATGCCTACCTGCGCCGCAATCTGCGCTACTCGCAGGTCGCGCCGCTCTCGATGTACGAGGAGAAGAACACCGCCAACAACATGCCGGCGCAGTGCGAGATCTACGCCGAGGGCGACGATGCCTACAAGTTCATGTTCATGGCGAAGGGCGGCGGCTCCGCCAACAAGAGCTTCCTGTTCCAGGCAACGCCCTCGGTGCTGACCAGGGACCGGCTGCTCGCCTTCCTCAAGGAGAAGATCCTCACGCTCGGCACCGCGGCGTGCCCGCCCTATCACCTTGCCATCGTGATCGGCGGCACCTCGGCCGAACTCTGCATGAAGACGGTGAAGCTCGCCTCCGCGCGCTATCTCGATGCGCTGCCGACGCACGGCTCGCCCGACGGCAACGCCTTCCGCGACGTCGAGATGGAGAAGGAAATCCACAAGATGACGCAAAGCCTGGGCGTTGGCGCGCAGTTCGGCGGCAAGTATTTCTGCCACGACGTCCGCGTGATCCGCATGCCGCGCCATGGCGCTTCGCTGCCGATCGGGCTCGGGGTGTCCTGCTCGGCAGACCGCCAGGTGCTCGGCAAGATCACCAAAGACGGGGTCTATCTCGAGGAGCTCGAGCACAACCCGGCGCAATATCTGCCGCAGGTGGAAGAATCGCTCGGCGGCGAGGTCGTCAAGATCGACCTCAACCAGCCGATGAAGGACATCCTGGCGACGTTCTCGAAGTACCCGATCAAGACCCGCGTCTCGATGACCGGCACCATGATCGTCGCGCGCGACAGCGCGCATGCCAAGCTGCGCGAGCGGCTGGAGAAGGGCGAGCCGCTGCCTGATTATTTCAAGAACCACCCGGTCTATTACGCCGGTCCGGCCAAGACGCCCGAAGGCTACGCCTCCGGCGCGTTCGGGCCGACCACGGCAGGCCGCATGGATTCCTTCGTCGACCAGTTCCAGGCCGCCGGCGGCTCGATGGTGATGCTGGCCAAGGGCAACCGCGCGCCGGCGGTGCGCGAGGCCTGTAAGAAATACGGCGGCTTCTATCTCGGCTCGATCGGGGGCGCCGCGGCCAACCTCGCCGAGCACTGCATCAAGAAGGTCGAGGTGCTCGAATATCCCGAGCTCGGCATGGAAGCGATCTGGCGCATCGAAGTCGTCGACTTCCCGGCGTTCATCATCATCGACGACAAGGGCAACGACTTCTTCAAGGAGCTCAATCTGGGCTAACTCTTCACCTCGCCCCGCGTGAGCGGGGCGAGGCAGAAGGTCAAGCGCGCGTGCCAGTGAACGGGAAGCTGCCCATCGGGCCGATGCTCGCCTCGCCCGAGATGCTGTCGCCGGAAACCTTGCCGGAGAAAGCCAGCGTCAGTGGCATCGGATTGACGATTGAGACCTTCCAGGCGACGTCGTCGCCGTTCACGGTGCCCTCGAAGATCTCGGTGGATTCACCTTCCGCGCCCTGCGTGCCCGTCAACGTGCCTCCGGAGCTCTTCACGCTCAGCGTCGTCTGGCGCTCGCCCATCGGCGTCGACAAAGTCAGATTCCAGTTGCCGTCCACGGCCATTCGCGTCTCCCGAACGATGATTTCGGCGGGCTGCGATGATCCGCAGCCAGTCCAGGGGCGAGGCTATAGCGCAACTTGAAGCCGCCGCCTAATGCCTCCTTGAGCGACTATCAGGCGCGGGCCGCCGCGCGCCGGCGGCTGGTGACGACGAGCCTGAACACCACATACTGCACGGCAAAGGCGAGGGCCTTGGCGCCGCCCGCGACCGCGGAGATGTAGAACGCCCACAGCTTCAGGTCGCCGGTGGCGGCGACCGCGATGGTGCCGGCGCCGAGCACGAACATCAGCGCGGCCCAAGCATAGCCCGCGGCGGTGACATATTCCGGCGCGGTCTCGACCACCATCGGCGGCATGTAGCGCAGCATCCAGCCGCGCTTGAGCATGATCACGCCGATCGCGAAATGGGCGATCGCAGGCTTTGCCATCACGAAGCGCGGATCGTTGGTCAGCAGCGTCACCGTACCCAGCACGACGACCAGCGCGACGCTCGCATAGGTCATGTAGCCGAGCTCGCGCCCCTTGATGCGGGCATAGATCACCTGGGCGATCGCCCCTGCAATCGCCACCGACGTCGCCAGGATGACGTTGTCGGTGACCAGATAGATCACCAGGAAGACGATGGCCGAGAGGAAGTCGGAGGCGAGGCGGGCGAATACGTCCTTCATTGTCGGTCCTGTCTCACTGGGCTTCAGGCAGCGCGCCATCAGGCGCACCATACTTGATCTGACGATATTCAGGATACCATTTGGTGAAGTAGATTGCGCTGTTGCGGGCGGCGAAGGCGACCGCAATGCCCGACCAGACCGGCAGGCCCGGGAAGTAGAGCAGCACGATGTTGGCGGCCATCATCAGCAGAGCGGCGATCGTCCATGCGCCGGTGATGATGTAGTTGGCGGTAAGAAAGCCCGGCATTGCCGCGGTCTCGGCCGGAACGGATTCGATCGCGTATTGCAGCGTGAAGGGCCGACGCGCGAGCATCGAGCCGAGCGAGATGACGAAGATGCCGATGTCGATCGAGAGCTTGACGCCGAGCGGGCTGAGCGTGGGGTCGCGCAGCGCGAGGTAGAGGCCGAGCCCTGCGAACAGGATCGCGGAGCCGGCGGCCAGGATCTTCACCGAGCGGCCGCGTGCAACATCGATCGCAATCGTGACGAGGCAGATGGCGGAGCCCGCGAACACGGTGGCCGTGGCCGACGTCATGAACATCAGGAAGGTGTAGACGCCATAGGGGGCTAGGATCAGGAAGATCGTCATGGTCGCCTCGATCGCAGTGATCTTTACGATGTCAAGATTGATAATGCAGGGGCGATGCCGGGTCAAGCTAAATCTTTACACTGTCAAAATTATTGCGATCGTCTTCAATAAATCAATTGTTGCAAGGACTTGATCCGAAATTTCGTCGGCGATCGCGACCCAGGGCAGGCGCGACAGAATGGTCAGCGCGCAGGAGATCAACAGGCCGATGGTCAGGAAGATGCTGCCGGCGCGGCAGATGGTGAATTTGAGCGAGCTAGGCGCTGCGTACATGCCGAGCGGATGCAACAGCCGCGACAGCAGGAGCGCACTCATCAGCAGGTGAATGCGTAGCGGCGAAGCGCCGGATATTTCGAGCAGGGCGACCATCAGGACGATGATGGGGACATATTCCATGAAATTGCCATGGGCGCGGATCGCGCTGCGCAGGCCTTCATTGCCCCCATCGTTGAACGGCGCGCCGCTGATCCGTCGCAGCCGGACGACTTGCAGCGCGAGCGCAGCGTAGATCAGTGCGAGGATGGCCAGATAGTTCGCCGTGATCGTGGGGACGTGCATGCGGACCTCCATGCGCTGTCATTCCGGGGCACGCGAAGCGTCGAACTACGGTGCGCAATTGCGCACCTGAGAATCCATTTGGCAATGGAACGCGCGGTGAAATGGATTCCGGGTTCGCGCGAAGGGCGCGCCCCGGAATGACAAAACTATACCGCGCCCACCCAATTGCCGTGAAAGCCGTCGGGCACGCGATGGCCGAGCTGTACCAGCGCGGCGGGGCCGGCCTCGATGTCGGTGGCATTGAAGACGGCGAGGTCGCTGCGGTTCTCTCGCCCGCGCCAGACCACCGCCAGCAGCCAGCCGTCACCTTCCGCCGCATCCTTCGATCGCTCGACGAACACGGGCTCGGAGATGGTATCGCCTGATGGCAACAGATAGTGGCCGAGCCGCTTGCCCGCGCCGTCGACATGGACGATGCCTGACAGCGCGCCGAACATCGGCGCCTTCGGATTGGCACAGGCGTACCAGCCGTGTCGGCTCTTCAGGCCGGCACGTCGGTCGTCGATGCGCGGGAATTCGCCGGTGAGATCGTCGAGATAGGTTTGCTGGAACCGGTCGGTATTGCCCGAGAGATCGAACGTCCAGCGGCAGTGACGGGCGCGCGATTTCTCCGGATCCGTCGGCCGGCCGTCGGGATGCGGAAACAGCGGGGCCTCTTCGAACTGCATGACGTCGGCGACGATGCGATTTCCGTCCTCCCACGCATTCATGATGTGGAAGACGTAGCAGGCTTCACCGCGGAACCAGACGATGTCCTTTGCCTTGCCTTTGCGCTTCATCACGCCGACATAGGCGCCTTTCTCCGGTTCCCACGCATAGGGCGGCTTGCCGCTCATCGCACGTTCCCTGCTGCCGGTGAGGGGCAGGATCGGAAACAGCACGTGATTCTCGGTGACGATGAAGTCGTGCACCATGCTGGCATAGGGCGTCTCGAAACGTTCGAAGCGCGTGAGCTTGCCGCTCGCATCGATCGATCCGTAGGAGAGGGCTGACGTCAGCGGCCCCGCCGCATTGTAGCCGAAGAACACCAGCTCGCCCGTCACGGGATCGATCTTTGGATGTGCGGTGAAGGGGGCGGCGATGCGGCCCTGGTAATTGCAATAACCGCGCGTTGCCAGCGTGCCCGGCTCGATCGCGGTCGGCAGATGTCCTTCTTCAAGCGCGAGCAGCTTGCCGGCATGGAAGACGATATTGGTGTTGGCGACGCCGCCGTCGGTGAGATCCGGCGGCGCATCCGGCAGCTTGCGGCCGAAGCCGCCGAACAGCGCGCGGCCGGCATCGTGCTCGGCGAGCCATTTGGGTGTGCGGACCCAGCGGTTGCGATAGCTGGCGCGCCCCTCCGCGAGATGAAAGGCGTGCAGCATGCCGTCGCCGACAAACCAGTGGGCGCCGGGGGAAGAGAATTGCGGGTTGGGACCGTTGCGGTAGAGCGTGCCGTTCAGCTCGCGCGGCAGTTCGCCGACGATGTTGAGGAAGGGCGCTTCCGCCTCGAACGGGATGGGCGCGATGTTGTTGCGGCGCTCGGCCGTTGCATCCTGAAGCATGCGTATCCTCCTTATCTTTACATCGTAAAGATTGCATAGAACCGGAAGCCACATTCGTCAAGTGAAATCTTTACACTGTCAATATTGCGTCATATAGCTTGTAAATGGCCAAGAGAGACACCAAGAGCGAAACGGCGCGGCGTCCGCGCCAGGCGAAAAAGACGCCGCCTGCGTCGGGTCCGGCGAACGCAAAGACCGAAACGCCTTATCATCATGGCGCCTTGCGCGAGGCGCTGCTCGACGCGGCCGAACGGGTGCTGGAGCGCGACGGGCTCGCCGGCCTGACACTGCGCGCGGTGGCGCGCGAGGCCGGCGTCTCGCATGCCGCGCCGACCCATCATTTCGGCGATCTCACCGGGCTCGTCAGCGAGCTTGCGGCGATCGGCTTCCGCCAGTTCAATGCGGCGATGACCGCCGCCTGCGAGGCGATTACCTCGCCGCTGGAACGGGCGCTGGCGCGCCCGAAGGCCTACGTCGCCTATGCGCAGGCGCATCCAGGCATGTACGGTCTGATGTTCCGTACCGAGCGGCTCGACTATTCCAGGCCATCGCTGCACGAGGCCGCGGAATCCTCTTTCGCCGGACTTGCCAATGCCATCGGCGCGATACGGCAGGAGCCGATCAGCGGCGACAAATTGACCATCGAGCAGGGCGCTGCGATCGCGCGGGCCTGGTCCATGGTGCACGGTTTCACCATGCTGCTGCTCGATGGACGGCTCGAGGATATCTTGCAGCGGCTGCCCGCGGGCACGACGGCCGAACAGCTTCTGGAAGCGATCCTGAGGTCGACGGTGGCGGGGAAACTCCCGAGGTAGTGCCGGGCAGGCCGATGTGGCGGGCACCATGACGACGCCAGCATCTTGCGGAACTCCATCCATCGGCATCTTCGCTAGGCAAGTTCACTGTGGGCAAGGCTCGGACGCAGTCCGAAAGACCTGACAGCGGCGCGGAATCGTTCTAGAAGAGCGGCTTCGCTTGGGCATCCGGCCCAGTTTGCGTCCTCATTTCTTTCGATCATGCCAGCCATCGCTCCCCGCAAAGCCTATCGCGTCGGTCGTTCCAAGACCGGACTCGGCCTCTTCGCCACCATGCCGATCAAGAAGGGCACCCGGATCATCCGTTATTTCGGGCCGATCCTGGACTGCCGCATTCCTGAGCAGGACGAGATCGAGAACAAATATCTGTTCGAGCTCAACGGCCGCTGGACGATCGACGGCTCGGTGCGCAAGAATCTCGCCCGCTACATCAACCATTCCTGCCGGCCCAATGCCGAATCCGACGTCCGTCCGCGCGAGCGCAAGGTGTTCATCCGTGCCATCAAGGACATCGAGCCGGGCGAGGAGATCAACTACGATTATGGCACCGATTATTTCAAAGCCTATCTGAAGCCGATCGGCTGCAAGTGCGCTTCCTGCGAAAACAAGCGCAAGAAACAGCGCGCTGAAGCGCGTGCCGAACGCGCCAAGGTGAAGGCGCGCGCCGAGCGCAAGGCGCAGAAGGCGGGCGCGAAAACCACCGCGATGAAAAAGAAGAAGCTGAACGGCAAGCATTTTGCCGGCAGGGTCGGCCGCGCGAAGGGGTAATTCTCCGTACGGCGTGGGTTGCGGCTCAGCGCCGCAACGCGAGAGCGTTGCAGCGCGTCCGGGACACGAGATCTTCACGCAGTCGCTACACGCCCGCTCTTCCCCAGGCCCACATATTGCAACTCGGCGAACACGCCCGTCGCGATCGCCTGCGCCACGATCATCAGCTCGCCCGCGACATTCGGTGACACCGCGCCTGAGAACAGCAGCGCGATGCTGCCGACCGTCCAGGCGGCGTTGCCGGTCACGACCAGCAGCACGAGCGGCTTCGGCACCATGATGCGCGAAGCCAGCCAGCCGACCAGCGCGGTGTAGGCAAGCAGGAACAGGCCGGTTTCGCGCAACAACGTCTCAGGCAAATTGAACAGCGTCGCGAACGCGCCGGCACCGAAGGTGAAGCCGATTGCGGCGATCCCGCTGAAGACGGCATCGGCGAGCAGGGCGCGGCGCAGGAAGCTGGATGCATCGATCATGAGAGGTCTCCGTGGTTGGTTGGACGCGGGGTGAAACTATTGGCGTCCGCGCCACCAGGCGCGGAACAGGCGGGTAAGGCGGACCGGGCACAGGCTCCTGCCGACGCTGTGCTCGAAGGCGGTGACCTGCGCGACGACGTAGTCGCCGGTCGAGTGCAACAACGGCTCGGGCATGTTGAGTCCGCGCGCCAGCATCCGGGTCGCGAAGGTCACGCCCCAGGGGAGGATGTGGTCGGCGAGGGTCCGGTAGAGCAGCAGCGCGATCATGGTCATCTCCTATCGTGACCGAAGATGCGCGCAATCAGGACCCAATTCGATTACCTCGGTGGTAATGGATGGGGCGAAATGTGCGTGGTAGGTTTCCGGCCATGAACGCACATGCATCCACGGCACGCGCCGAACCCAGCCAGCCGGTCCATATCGGCGACCATTTGCGCGAATGGCGGCAGCGCCGCCGCATGAGCCAGCTCGATCTCGCGGGCGAGGCGGAGATTTCCGCGCGGCATTTGAGTTTCGTCGAGACCGGCCGGGCCGCGCCCTCGCGCGAGATGGTGTTGCGGCTCGCCGAGCGCCTCGACGTTCCCTTGCGCGAACGCAACGTGCTGCTCGTTGCCGCCGGCTACGCGCCGGCCTTTCCGCAGCGTCCGCTGGAGGATCCCGCCTTGAAATCAGCCCGGCAGGCCATCGATCTCGTCCTCAAAGCGCATGAGCCAAATCCGGCGCTGGCCTATGACCGGCACTGGAACCTGGTGTCCGCCAACCGCATGGTGGCGCCGCTGCTCGCCGGCGTCCCGGAGCGGCTGCTGGGCCAGCCCTTCAACGTGCTGCGGCTCGCCTTTCATCCCGAAGGATTGGCGCCGCGCACGGTCAATCTGGCGGAGTGGTGCGCGCATCTGCTCGAGCGCCTGCACCGGCAATGCGAGGCGACGGCCGATCCTGAGTTGATCAAGCTCTACAACGACCTCAAGAGCTATCCCATTCCGGCGCGATCGGGGCCGCTGGCGGGCGACAATGTCGCGATTCCCTTCAAGCTGCGGCAGGACGGCGAGATACTCAGCTTCTTCTCCACCACCATGGTGTTCGGCACGCCCGTCGACATCACCCTGTCGGAGCTGGCGCTGGAGACGTTCTTTCCGGCCGACGAGCGCACAGCCGAGCGGCTCAGGAAGATGGCCGCAGCCATGTCCTAGCGGTCTCGTCCAGTCCCCTTGCCTCGGGGTGGGTTCGGCTTATCTTGGGGCCAACCCGCACCGCCCCAAGGAGGCGCTCATGAGCACCCTGAAACCGCTCCAGATCGACGTCGTCTCCGACGTGGTGTGCCCCTGGTGCTATATCGGCAAGCACCGGATCGAGAGCGCGCTGGCGCTCGTGCCGGACGTGCCGGTGAAGCTGAATTTCCGTCCGTTCTTCCTCAATCCCTGGGTGCCGCGCGAGGGCATCAGCCGCGAGGATTATCTCACCACCAAGTTCGGTTCGGTGGAGGCCTATAAGGGCATTGCGGGACGCGTGGTTGCGGCGGCCAGTGACGAGGGGCTCGTCTACAAACCCGAACTGGTCGCGCGCCAGCCCAACACGACCGACTGCCACCGCCTGATCCTGTGGGCCGAGGCGATCGGCAAGGCGCCCGAAATGAAGCAGCGCCTGATGGAGCTGTATTTCCGCGACGGCGGCGATCTGACCGATGTCAACGTGCTGGTGCAGGCGGCGGCCGATGTCGGCCTCGATGCCGACGATGTCCGCAAGCGCCTCGCCACCGATGAGGACGTCGCGCGCGTCTCGGCCGACGCGCAGGAGGCCGCCGAGAAAGGAATCTCGGGCGTGCCGACCTACGTGTTTGCGCAAAAATACGCCGTTTCCGGCGCGCAGGATCCGAACCTGCTCGCCCGCGCCATCCGCCAGGTCTCGGCCGAGATCAACGCGCAGGCGGCGGAGTAGCGCGAACTATTTGCGGAGCAGGTGGATCGCGCGGCGCGCCGTCTCGCGCGCCAGGCCGCGCATAATCAGCGCCGCGTGGATCAGTGCAACGATCGGATCGTGCCGCCGCAGCGGGATTAGCACGTCGCCGATGGCAAAGCGGCCGCGCCAGATCGGGTTGATCATGGGGTGGTCGGCGCTTGCGGTGGAATCCGCGCTCGCAATGACCGGATCGGCGCAGAGATGGCGTGTCAGATCGAGCGTGAGCTGCACACCCGGCGAATATCTGGCGAAGCGCTCGTCAATGCCGAGCTTGAAGAAGAAGGCGCGGTCCTGGTGCCGCAGCACGATGCCGGCGGCGACCGGCGTCGCACCGGCGTGGAGCGTCACGATCTCGCACTGCGCGGTCTCGGCGAGCGCGGGCACGGCGCGACGGATGAAGGCCGCATCGCCCGCGTCCTGAAGCAGCGCGGTGCCGCGCTTGCCCTTCCAGCCGCTGGCTTCGAGCTGCAGGAAGGTTTCGAGCGCGGGCTTGATCTCGTCCACCTTGCGCGCGACGTCGAAGCTGATCGCGCCATGCTCCTCCAGGCGGTGCCGCTGCCGGCGCAGCTCCTTGAGCTTCTTGGCGCCGAGGGCCTCCTGCAGCAGCCTGTCGCCGTCCTGTGTCGCGTCGAGGCTGGCACGGACATAGGAGCTGAGGACGCGTGACGTCAGACGGTCACGGCCGAGCGCTTCCTTGAGCGAAGCCATTGCGGCGCCATCGAGCGCCACGTCGCGCAGGATCAGCGCATGGGCGCCGGCCTTGCGCGCCCGCTGCAACAGGCGCGTCGCGGCCTCGACCGAGACGTCGCGGTCGATCAGCGGGCTGCACAGCGTGCCATAGGGATGCGCGCTCACCAAAGCGGGGAGGGGAATCTTCCAGGCTTGCCAGAGCGAGACGACCGGCATCAATCCGATCAGCCGCGTCGATGAGCCGCCGCAGACCGACAGGGCCGAGGCGCCCGTACGGCCGCGTGCGCTTGCGCTGACGGCGAGCTCCCAGGCAGGCAAATAATAGCCGTTCGGCTCGACCGCCCGCTGCGCCAGTGCGCGCCACGGGCCGGGCTCGATCGCCGTGAGCGGGACGAGCGCGGGCGTTGCATCCTTCGATGCCGGACCAATCGCAGCCTGGTGCGCGATATCGACCACGTCCAATTGTCCCCGTTCACGTCAGGAGCGCCGGCGTTACGGGATCATGCTTAGCGCAAACGTTGGAAAATACCGTTGGGATGCGCGTTCAATTCGAGCGGTAGCGTTAACCGCTCGTTGACCACAGGCGGCCCGGTTCGGAGTGCAGCATGGAGAAGGCGATGCCCATGAATACGCTGTAGGCGAGCACCATCGCGAGGGAGAAGGCTGCGGGAAGCGCGCCGAGCTCCAAATGCGACGCGAACGGGCCTCTCCCGAGGATCGGAAAGTAGAACAGTCCCATCGCGATCCAGCCCATGATGCCGAAGACGAATCCCTTCACGACCGCGTTGTGGCCGGGCAGCAGATGGTAGGTGGACCGGAAGAGGATGCCGAGCACCAAAGTGCCGTTCACGAAGGACATGGCCCAGGGCACGGTCGGATGCACGGCGCCGCCGAGCCAGTCGCTCAGGCCATGCTGAAGATCCCGGTAGGGGTGAAAAGTCGGAAGCCAGCCCATCCAGCGCTTCACGAACATGACAGTGCTGTGGGCGGCGTTGCCGCACAGGCCGGCCGCCATGGATTTCCAGACCTTATGAGCTCCTATCTGGTGCATCGCCCTTTCGCCGAGTTCATCATCGGTCGGCCGGCACAAAATGGTCGCGGGCGGTCGCCGTCTGTCCGCTCGCAACATCGGTCGACCCGATCTCGACATTCACGGTCGACTTCGGCAACTGCGCTGGAGGAACCTGCACCGACATCCTGATCTCGCGGGTCTGGTCCTGACCGACCTCGACGATCAGCCTGCCGTCCGGCTGGCGCTCGATGCCGGCGATGCGCGCAGTCGCTCCCGGCAGACCCGAGACCTCGATTGCGAACGATCGCGCCATGCCCTTGTTGAGGAGGCGAACGGTATAGTCGTTGCGCACCCCGCCGTCGGCGAGCTGCACGAACAGCGGATTGCGCTCGTGCAGGACATTGATGCTCATCGTACTGCGTGTCGCAAGGGCATAAAGCATGATGGTCCCGACGAGGGCGATGGCGGCAGCATAGATCAGCGTGCGCGGGCGGATCACGCGATAGATCGGCGCCTTGCCCTCGCGGCGGCGCTGCATGTTGATGTCGGTGTCGTAGCCGATCAGGCCGCCTGGCCGGCCGATCTCGCCCATCACGTTGTTGCAGGCATCGATGCAAAGGCCGCATTGGATGCAGCCGAGCTGGATGCCATGGCGGATGTCGACGCCGGTCGGGCAGACATTGATGCACTGATGGCAGTCGACGCAGTCACCGGCGACATCGCCATGGGCACGGGCGGCCTCCGCCTTCTTCACCGACATGCGCGGCTCGCCGCGGTCCCGGCGATAGGTGACGTTGAGCGCCCACTCGTCGGTCAGTGCCGCCTGGATGCGCGGCCAGGGGCACATGTAGATGCAGGTCTGCTCGCGGGCGTGCCCGGCGAAAAGGTAAGTCGTGGCGGTAAGGATGCCGATCCAGAGATAGGCGATGAAGGGGGCCTGGAAAGTCGCCAGTTCTTTCACCAGGGTCGGTGCGTCATCGAAATAGAGCACCCAGGCGCCACCGGTCCACCACGCGATCATGATCCAGAGGAAGTGCTTGGTTGCGACTTTCCGGATGTGATCGAAGCTCCAGTAACGCTTGTCGCCCTGCATGCGCTCGCGCCGGTCGCCTTCGACCCAGCGCTCGACCGCGTAGAACAGGTCGGTCCACACCGTCTGTGGGCACAAATAGCCGCACCACAGCCGCCCTGCCACCGCGTTCATCAGGAACAGCGTCATCGCAGCGATGATCAGCAGGCCGGTGAAGTAATAGACCTCCTGCGGCCACAGCTCGATGAAGAAGAAATAGAAGCGGCGATGCGGCAGGTCGATCAGCACCGCCTGGTCGGGCAGGCCGGGCCCGCGATTCCAGCGCACGAACGGCAACAGGTAGTAAATCCCGAGCGTGACGCAGAGGATCGCCCATTTGATGCGGCGGAACGTGCCGTGCACCGACTGTGGATAGACCTTCTTGCGCTTCTCGTAGAGAGGCCCTTCGATGAAGGTGTCGTCGGTCATGGCAAATTCCCCCGCATCACAATCTACGCCGGCGCGTTCACGAGAACGCGCAGCCGCTGTTCAGGCCCAGCTTCTTGAACACGATCGCCGCGGGGCAGAAGCCCGTAAACGAGGCCTGCAACATGTTCAGCCCGGCAAAGGCCGTCAGCAGGTACCAGTACTCATTGACGTATGTGCCCAGCGCAAGTCCGAGCAGGACGACGAATCCTGCGAAGGCGAGAACGGCTTTATCGACATTCATGGTATGCTCCTCTTAGGTGTGATCACGTGAACGGGTCAGACTGGCCTCGGTCCAGGCCACGATGCTGCGTGCGTCCATCGCGCCCGCCGCGCATCAGCAGCAGCGTCGGGATGCCGCTGATGTTGAAGCGTGACGAGATTGCAGGCGCGTTGTCCGAATTGAGTTTCAGCAGCCGGACCTTCGGCTCCAGCTGTTGTGCGGCGCGCTCGAACATCGGCGCCATGGCGCGGCACGGGCCGCACCAGGGCGCCCAGACATCCACCAGCACGGGAATATCGTTGTTGGCGACATGGCGGCTGAACGCTTCTTCGTTCACCTCGATCGGATGACCGGTGAACATCGGCTGGTGACAGGCGCCGCAGCGCGCGCCCTCAGGCGCGCGTTCGACTGGCAGGCGATTGATGCGCCCGCAACTGCCACAGACGATCTGGCGTGGCGTGCTCATGTGCCGGTTCGAACCTCCTTGATCTTGGCGATATTCAGCTTGTCGAGAACGAAGCGCTCGTAGAACGGCTCGCTCTCGCCCCGCCGCATCTTGCGCAGGAAGTATTTCTCGAAGGCGACCTTGGCGAAGTGCACCCACTCGCCCTTGGACGACCAGTTCACGTTGCGCGGCGGGATCTGCGGCTGCGCGAGGAAGGCGACGCCGGAATCGCCGAAATCGGCGAGGCAGATCGCATTCCAGGTCGGTTGTGCCGTCGGCGCCTTGCCGCGGAGCAGGGCGCCGATGTTGATCGCAGTCGCCGTCACCATGGATTCGATCATGAAGCCGGTCTTGGGGACGCCGACGGGCACCGGTGTCGCGCCGACCGGCGCGATCGCGACGCAGACACCGACCGCAAAGATGTTGGGGAAGGTGGGGTTCTGCTGATGCTTGTCGACGACGACGAAGCCGCGCGGATTGGTCAGTTTCTCGATGCCCCGTACCGCCTCGACGCCGCGAAACGCGGGCAACATCATCGAATAGGCGAAGGGCAGCTCGTGGGCCTTGTGAGACGTGCCGTTGTCGGCGAACTCCTCCACCGACATCATGCCGGGGGCGACCTTGTCGACGCGGGCGTTGGTGATCCACTTGATGTGCTTCTCGCGCATCTCGCTTTCCAGAAGGCCCTTGGTGTCACCGACGCCGTCGAGCCCGAGATGGCCGATATAGGGCTCCGAGGTGACGAACGTCATGGGGACCCGGTCGCGCAGCTTCCGCCGGCGCAGCTCGGTTTCCAGAATGAAGAGAAATTCGTAGGCCGGGCCGAAGCAGGAGGCGCCTTGAACGGCTCCGATTACGACCGGACCGGGATTGGCCGCGAGCTTCTCGAAGGCTTCACGGGCATGCGCGGCATGGTCGACGTGGCAGATCGACTGGGTGTGGCCCTGCGGCCCGAGACCCGGAATTTCGTCGAACGCCAGCTCGGGGCCGGTGGCGACGACCAAATAATCATAGTCGATCGACGTGCCGTCGCCGAGTTCGACACGGTTCTCGGTCGGGTGGACACGCTTTGCGCCCTGTGTCAGCAGCCGCACGCCCTTGCGCTTCATGACATCGGCGAGATCGATCTCGATCTCTTCGCGCTTGCGCCAGCCGACCGCGACCCAGGGGTTCGAGGGCACGAAATGATAGACGGCGCCTTGCGAGATGACGCTGAGACGATCGTCCTTTCTCAATTGGGGCAGCAATTCATAGGCCATCAGCGTTCCGCTCAGGCCGGCTCCGATTACAACGACTTCCGCCATGGGTACCTCCGTTGGACCAATCTGCTCCGCCGGTTCAGTTCCGGCTGTCGTGCAGTGCTTGACTATATATTCGTATTTGCGTATATACGCAAGTATGAAGATGAACGTTGAGGTCATGGAGCGGGCGGCGGATCAGGCGAGCGAGCTGCTGAAGGCTCTCGCGAACCGGCACCGGCTGCTGATCATCTGTCAGTTGATCGACGGCGAACGATCCGTCGGCGAACTCGCCGAGTTCCTCGATCTGCGCGACTCCACCGTCTCGCAACATCTTGCGCTCCTTCGCAAGGATGGCTTGGTGTCCGCCCGGCGCGAGGCGCAGACGATCTTCTATTCGATCGCGAGCGAACCGGCGCGCGAGGTCCTGAAGACGCTTTACCAGGCGTTTTGCGCGCCGAAGTCTGCCAAGACCAAGTGAAACCTAGGAGAGCTCGGGGACGGGCGCCTTGAGAAGGATCAACGCGCCCCACTCCGATGCAGGTGAAATGAGCCGCGCAGCGGCGTGGTGATGCTTTGATCATGACACGGAAAAGTTCCATGCGATGTATCGCGAGATGTTTGGGCCTGCTTGCCGCCTTCGCGGCGGCCGGCTTGTCTGGAAAACCCGCGGCGGCCGAAACACTCGTCGTGACGCGGCAATCGATCGCCGACGAAAAAGCTGTATTCGCCACCGTCGAAAGCATCAGCGTGGTGCCGGCGCGCGGGCGCATCGGCGGCACGGTGGCCCAGCTCAAGGTGAGGGAAGGGGACCGCGTTGCCGCGGGCCAGGCGATCGCGACCATCGGCGACGAAAAACTCGTGCTGCAGATGAAATCGCTCGACGCGCAGATCGAGGCGCTGCAGGCACAGGCGAACCAGGCGCAGCTCGACTTCACCCGGACCGAAGGGCTGGTCGAGCGCGGTATCCTGCCGCGGATCAAGCTCGACGAGCAGCGGACGGCACTCAACGTCGCCGAAAACGGCTTGCGCGCCAAAACGGCAGAACGCGCTGTCATTAACGAACAGCTCAATCAAGGGCAGGTGCTGGCGCCGGCGGATGGTCGCGTGCTGAAGAGGCTCATCACCGTTGGCTCGGTGGTGCTCGCAGGCGATCCCATCGTCACTGTCGCCCAGCAGAATTTCAAACTGCGGCTTCGCGTCCCGGAGCGGCATGCGCGCTTCCTCAAGGCGGGAGACAAGATTCGCATCGACGGCGCGGAGTTCGTCGGCGAAGCCGCCAAGTCGGGCGTTATCGACCTCGTCTATCCCCAGATCGAAGAGGGGCGCGTCATTGCGGATGCGACCGTCGAAGGCCTCGGTGAGTACTACGTCGGTGACCGCTTGCGGGTCTGGATCTCCGGCGGAACGCGCTCGGCCTTCATTATCCCGTCCGGTTACGTGACGAGCCGGTTCGGCATCGATTACGTTCGGCTTCAGAAGGACACCGGAACAATCGATGTGCCGGTGCAGCGCGGCCGCGAGTTGCCGACGCCGACGCTTCCCGACGGTCTCGAGATCCTGTCCGGCCTTTCAGCCGGCGACCAATTGGTGCGGCCGTGAATCTCGGGCTGTCGGGTCGGTTGACAAGGTCGACCATCGCATCTCCGCTGACGCCGCTGTTCCTGCTTGCGGCACTGGTCGTCGGGCTCATCGCCGTGGTGGCGATCCCGCGCGAGGAGGAACCGCAGATCAGCGTTCCCATGGTGGACATCCGGGTCAATGCCGACGGCCTGCGCGGGCCGGACGCCGTGGAGCTGGTGAGCAAGCCGCTGGAATCGATCGTCAAGGGCATCGACGGCGTCGAGCACGTCTACAGCCAGACCGAGGACGACCGCGTGATGGTGACAGCGCGCTTCCTCGTCGGCACCAAGTTCGAGGACGCGATCCTTCGGGTGCACGAGAAGATCCGCGCCAATCTCGATCGCATTCCCGTCGGCATCCCCGAGCCACTGATTGTCGGCCGGGGCATCAATGATGTCGCGGTGACGGTGCTGACGCTTTCGCCCAAGCCCGAAGCGGCCAGCCGCTGGACCGACAAGGATCTGTACGAGCTCGCCGACAAACTGCGCGCCGAGCTGATGAAGGTGGACGATATCGGCCTGACTTACGTTTCGGGCGGCGCGCCGCAGCAGATCCGGGTCGAGCCAGATCCTGAGAAGCTGTCGCTGTTCGGCGTCACGCTGCAGCAGCTCGTGGCCAAGGTGAAGGATGCCAACCGGTCATTCCTGGCGGGACAGGTGCGCGACGCCGGCGTTGTACGGAACGTCGCGGCCGGCCAGACGCTATCGGGTATCCCGGATATCGGATTGCTGCTCATCACGAGTCGGGACGGCCGCCCGGTCTACGTCAAGGACGTCGCCTCCGTTGTCGTCGGGCCGAGCACCATCGAGCATCGGGTCTGGACGGATTCGCACGACGCGGGGGGACAGTGGGCACGCACGCCCGCAGTCAGCCTGGCCCTGGCCAAACGCGCCGGTGCCAATGCGGTTGTGGTATCGGAAAACATTGCCAAACGCCTCGATGGCCTGAAGTCTCGCCTCATCCCCGACGACGTCCAGGTGACGGTGACGCGCGACTACGGCGAGACGGCCAACGAGAAGGCCAACGAGCTGTTGTTTCACCTCGGGCTCGCGACGATCTCGATTGTGGTTCTGATTGCGATCGCCATCGGCTGGCGCGAGGCACTCGTGACTTTCGTCGTGATCCCCACGACGATCCTGCTGACGATGTTCGCCGCCAACCTGATGGGCTACACCATCAACCGGGTCAGTTTATTCGCGCTGATCTTTTCGATCGGCATTCTCGTCGACGACGCCATCGTCGTGGTCGAGAACATCGCGCGGCACTGGGGCATGCGCGACGGGCGGCCGCGCGTGCAGGCGACCATCGAGGCCGTGGCGGAAGTCGGCAACCCCACCATCGTCGCGACCTTGACGGTGGTCGCCGCGCTGTTGCCGATGCTGTTCGTGTCGGGCCTGATGGGCCCCTATATGGCACCGATTCCAGCCAATGCGTCGGCAGCCATGCTGTTCTCGTTCTTCGTCGCGATGGTGGTAGCTCCGTGGCTGATGCTCAAGCTCGCGCCGAGAGGCGATAACGCCGCGGCCCATGCGGCGCACGATGAGGGACGGCTCGGCCGAATCTACCGGCGCTTCGCCACGCCGATCGTGCGGAGCAAGCGTTCGGCCTGGATATTCCTGCTCGGCGTCGGTGTTGCGACGCTGCTGTCGATGACGCTGTTTGCGACCAAATCGGTGACGGTGAAGCTTTTGCCGTTCGACAACAAGTCCGAGATCGCGGTGATCGTCGATCTGCCGGAAGGGGCGAGCCTGGAAGCGACCGAGCGCGTGCTGTTCGGCGCGGCCGAGCTTGCGCGACAAGTGCCGGAGGTCACCTCGCTGCAATCCTACGCCGGCACACCGGCGCCCTTCAATTTCAACGGCCTGGTGCGGCACTATTATTTGCGCGAGCGCCCCGAACTCGGTGAGGTGCAGGTCAATCTGGCTCCCCGCGGCGAGCGCAAGCGGGCCAGCCATGAGATCGCCCTCGAGCTACGCGAGAAGATGAAGGCGCTCGATCCACCCAAGGGCACCAGCATCAAGGTGGTCGAAGTGCCGCCCGGGCCCCCGGTGCTCTCGACCCTGCTTGCCGAGGTCTACGGTCCCGATGCGGCCACCCGCCGCGCCGTCACTGCGGAACTGAAGAAGATCTTCGCGGAGGTGCCCTTCATTGTCGACATCGATGATTCCATCGGCGAGAAGCGGCCCCGGCTGCGGCTCTCGATCGACCAGGAGCGGCTTGAATTCTTCGGCGTCGAGCAGCGCGATGTCTACGATACGATCCAGGCATTGTTCGGCGGCACCTCGATCGGCTATTCGCATCGCGGCGAGGATCGCAATCCGATCGAGATCGCGGTGCATCTCGGAAAGCGCGATCTGGTCTGGGACGAGGCGCTGGCCTCTACGCCCGTGCCGGCCAATACGTTGCCCGGCAGCAAGACGGTGGTCGAACTCGGACAGGTCGTGAAGGCGACGATGGAGGAGGGCTCACCGACGATCTTCCGCCGTGACGGCCGCTTTGCCGACATGGTGATGGCCGAGCTCGCCGGGCGTTTCGAGGCGCCGCTCTACGGCATGCTCGCTGTCGCCGATCGGGTCGATGCCCATGACTGGGGCAAGCTGCCGAAGCCTGCGATCAACCTGCACGGCCAACCGTCGGACGAGTCGCGTCCCACGCTGCTGTGGGACGGCGAATGGGAAATTACTTGGGTGACCTTCCGTGACATGGGCGCAGCTTTCGGTGCCGCAATCCTCGGCATCTACGTCCTGGTGGTCGCCCAATTCCGGAGCTTCCGCCTGCCGCTCGTCATCCTGACGCCGATCCCGCTCACGCTGATCGGCATTCTGATCGGGCACTGGCTGTTGAGCGCGCCGTTCACCGCGACCTCGATGATCGGTTTCATTGCGCTCGCCGGAATCATCGTACGTAACTCGATCCTGCTGGTGGACTTCATCCGGCACAGCGCTGGAGACGGTAAGTCGCTTCGCGAGGTGGTGTTGGAGGCTGGCGCGGTTCGCTTCAAGCCGATCCTGCTCACCGCGCTTGCGGCCATGATCGGCGCCGCGACCATCCTGCTCGATCCAATTTTTCAGGGCTTGGCAATTTCGCTTCTGTTCGGGCTTGCCTCGTCGACGCTGCTGACCGTGCTGGTGATTCCCGCGATCTATATCGCCTTGCGCGCACCGCCCGAGGCGACTTCGACCACAATCAAATCCAGCTAACGAGGGTGCGATGGACAAGAACTACGTCGACATCACCAGGAATATTTCTGCAAACTTGAGGAAGCTGCGCAACGATATTCCCGACACGATGAAGGGATTTGCCGTGCTCGCCCAGGCGGCCACGCGTGATGGCGCGCTCGACAAGAAAACCAAAGAGCTGATTGCGCTCGCGCTCGGCGTCGCCGCGCATTGCGACGGCTGTATCGGATTTCACACCGAAGCGCTCGTCAAGCTCGCTGCGACGCGCGAAGAGGTCGAGGAAGCGCTGGGCATGGCCGTCTATATGGGCGGCGGTCCGTCGCTGATGTATGCCGCGGATGCGATTGCGGCATATGAGCAGTTCCAGCAGCAGGCGGTTGCCGTCTGATCTTCCGACGAGCCACGCAAAGGGGACCGGACGAGTGTTCTCGTCCGGCCCGTTCGTCATGATGCGAGATTTACCAGCGGTCGTCGCCGACGCCGACGCCCACGCTCACGCCCGGCGCGCGAATGCCGACGCCGGCGCGCGGGCCATCGTCCCAATCGCGATAGGTACGGCGCTCGTAATAGCGTTCGCGCGGCATCCTCGCATAGGAATCGCGCACGATCACGCGTGCGCCGCCGTGGGCGCGATAGCAATTGCCGGCGTCATCACAGACGAGCCGGACCTCCTGAATGAGATCGGGGCTGGTGTATTCGCTGGTCGTGTAAAGATCGGCGGCCTTCGCGCCGCTCGTCGCAGCGAGAGCCGCCACACCGGCCAGCACTGCAATCGTGAACGTCCTCATCCTGTCCTCCTCGGAAACTGCCCTCGGCGGTAACAAGAATGGGAGGCCACGATCGTTCCGGGAGAATTACAGGTTTTTCCCGGAACCTGATTGCCGCATGATGCGGTACGCCCCTAGATCGGCTCGTAGGCTTCTGAGCCGCAGATATCATCGGCTTCGGCGCGCCTCCGGTCGACGACCTTTCCGCCTGATATCGTCACGATGTAGGTCTGGATGCCCAGTGCCGAACCGGTGGCGGAGGTGAGTTGGGCGCGGACGCAGGCGGTCCAGCCCGGTCCGCGGACCTCGTGGTGAGGCAAGGCGACTTGCACCTCGCGCGGATAAGAGGTGTTGAGGAAGACCACGTCGATCTGCTCGCGGACCACGCGCTTGACGTCGGGCGGAGGTTCTGGCGGAGGCTGCTCGGCTTCCTTGACGCGCATGAAGTCGGGCACAGGTGCGCGGCTATCGGCGAAGCCGCATCCGCCGAGCGTGAGCGTGCCAGCGAGCATCGCCACACGAGCAACAATTCGCAACATTCGTGAAGGTCCCCTGCGGGCCAACAGATAGGGGCGAATTCGGCGGGACGAAGCCCTGTCCGATCAACATTTGCTGAAGCGGTGGAATCCGCTTCATTGCTATTCCGGGATTGCAGGTTAGTTTGTACCCCAGGTGAAGGGGATTGCGTTCATGAGGATTTTGGCCATAGCGGCTGCGGCGCTGGCACTGGCGCTGACGGTCGGTTCAGCGAAGGCGCAGATGGGCGGCCGGCGGCAGCCCAACGAGGGGGGCCAAAAGGCGGACAACAAGCCCAAGGTCGATGAGAAAGCTTACAAGGCCGCACTCGAGCGCATTCCTGAGCCCAAGGAAAAGTACGACCCTTGGGGTGGTGCGCGTCCGAGGGCGCCCGCGAAGAAGCCGAAATAAAGCGAAGCAGGTGACGGCGGATCGGCTGAAGCACTTGATCGTCCGGCTGCCGGTCGTGCGATCCCTGCCTCGTCATGGAGAGCCGGTTGGTGAGCCGCGCGGTTCGCGCCTTTCGTCCCTGCGACATCGACGATCTCCGGCAACGTGGCGGGCGGTCCCGCTGATGATCGTCGCGCTACGCTCGCGTCGTATCACGCAATGATAACGGCGTTGTGGATGCGATGCGAACAGTCGTTCACTTTGCGTGCGTCATTGCACGAAAGCGAGGCCAATGCGCCGCTCGCTGCGCCACACGGCGCGGCAATTCCGCACGAAACTGTCGCACGCGATCGACAAGGTAAATGATAGCGGTAGTGTGAGGGGAGCATCGATATCGATCGCCGCGCCGCCTTCCGATATGTTTCGCACCGTGCACGCAATCCCCCTATTTTCAAAGGAGATCGTGCCGCCCTTGAAGACCCGGTGTCGTTGCGTTGCACGTTTCTCGATCATCGACGTCAATCCATAATGACGATCGAAAATTAGTGCATAGAAATTACGTTGAACTTAACTCAATACTGGCGCTACTTACACGGCGCTTCAGACTTCGTTTACGACGTTGAGGCGGCGAGTCACCTCCGCTGAGTTTGCCCACAAGTCCTTCTTTATGGCGTTACGCGCCGATGGAGATTGCGATGAAGATCACGCTTTCGTTCTACTCGCCGCAGCGTTCTCGCTGTCGTGGATGCCTGCCAACGCCCTCAAGTGGGGCCTTTCCACCATGACGTGCAAGCAGTTGCTCGACAGCGGCGAAGACAATATAGGGGTCGTGCTGACCTGGATGGACGGCTGGTACAAGGGCGACGAGGACAACGCGATCATCGACACCGAAGTATTCGTCGAGAACGCCAAGAAGTTCGGCGCCTACTGCGGGAAGAATCCGACGGTCAGTATCGTCACCGCCGCCGACGAAATCCTCGGCAAATAGTTCTTGAAGAGTATCGATGACGGCGTGAGCGTGATGGTGCCCCGGTGTTGCTTCGACGGTCGTGCTTCGAAGTCGTGGAGAGCCGCGGAGCGCTTTGCGCTCAGGCGGCTCTGTTCGTTTCGGACGCCGATCAACCCGGCAGCATTGCGAACGCACTCGAGACCATCGCCACCTGCTTGTTGTCGGCGGCGGAGAGCAGCGTGACGCGGCCAAAGCTCATCGTTCGCCCGAGCCGTACCACGCGTGCATCCGCCAGCACGTCGCACGAGGAGACCGCGCGCATGAAATGCGTGGTCTGGTCCACCGTCGTCATCGGGCGATAGCCGCCGTTAGCGGCGAGGTTCGCGATCACCATCGCGGTGTCGGCCAGGGCCATCAACGCCTGACCACAGACTACGCCGCCGTTGCGGCACAGCCGTTCCGAGAACGGCATTCGGAGCAGCGCGCCCGGCTGCCAGTCCTGAGTCTCCGGAGGCGGGGTGTAGTCGATACGCTCGATGGAGAGGTTGAGATCCTGGATCCAGGGCGCAAAGACCTCGCCGAGGACGCGTCTGGCCTCAGCGATGCCGAACTCGGTGTCTGGCTGCGATGGCATTGCTCTCTTTCCCTCCTGTGTTGCCGGATGTTTCGTTCATTCTGCCTGCGTGGGCGCGGCAAAGTCACCGGGGCGGCGGCTTGAAAATGCCTGACTTGGCCCGATATGATGCCACGCTTGGGAGCGGGTGGACGATGTTGCGTCGATGTGTCCTGGTAGTTTGTCTGGCCGTGCTCGGCCTGGCGTTGAACGGCTGCACCAAGTGCGGGCCGATCTGGGATGACTGGCTCCATGGGCCGAAATCATGCAGATCGGATCGGCTCTAGCCGATTGAAGCGGCGCTCGGAGCCGTGGAGAAGGACAGGGGCGGGATCCGCCCCATTTTATCGATGATCGAGGAGTGAGTGATGAAGCTTTTCCGTATGGCGGCGGTGCTGGCGGTGCTGGCCGGACCGGCCTTCGCGCAGGAGGCGCCCCATATCAACCTGCTGGCCGACGGCCCGTCCAAGACCGACGACGAGAAGGCCGCCGATGCCGCACGTGACAAGGCCTATAAGGAAACGCTTAAAAAGATTCCGGACGCCAAAACCTCCAACGATCCTTGGGGAGGCATGCGCGCCGACCCGCCGAAGCAGCCCGCGCCGAAGGCGGCCGCCAGCAGCGCGCCCAGGAAGCCCAAGGCTGGCACAGCCGCGAACTGACGGTGGTCCCGGAAGGCGGCCGATGCCTCCGATGGGACTCCCCGTCGCCCGGACCTGATCCTACATCTCCTCGCAGTATGTTGCGTCGAGGAGTGAGGACAATGGCGGATCGCCCCCGAGACCTCGCCGAGCGGATGGCGCGTCGGCGCAAGCAAGCGGCCGGGGCGGCCGATACGCCCGCTGACGGTTATTTGCGCGAGAGCTTCACCCTGCCGCGCGCGGCGGCCCGGGCAAGAGCCCAGGCCTTCTTCGCGCGCTATCCCAAGGCCGGCTATATGAGCGAAGTCGAGACCTGGCGCGAACTGCCCGGCGGCGACATCGAATTCACCATGCGGCGGCTGCCGAGCGCCGACTAGCCCCGGTCCGGCCCTGACGCTTCAGGCGGTCTTGCGACCGATGGCCCTCAGCTCCCGATCGATTCGCAGCTGTACGCGACGGACCGCCAAAAGGTCGATCTTCGTTTCGGTTTTGCCTATCTTGGTCTGGTCGCCGATCCGGAACTGCCATTGCCAGATGCCCGGGATCGTCGTCTTTGCAACCGTGAACTCAACGCCCCTGTGGTTCATGGTCACCTCCACGATTCACTTGCCATGCCGAGTAACATGTTGTGCGTGGAAATATTCCCTCGACAAGCAAAAAGTGGGGTTAAGTCGAGGATAGTTCTTCGGAATTCGGCAATCGCGCGCGGTTCGAAACAAGCGAAATCCGATTCCGAAAGATGGAACTGCGGTACGCTTTTTGGCTGATGGAACGCCCAGGAACTGCCGACCGGCAAAATAGGTCAGGAACTCTGTTCTTGGCCGGAGAACCACGGAGCTCACAGCTCGGGGAGCGAGGTTCGCGCGCCCTGGAGAGAAAAAAGCCCGCCCGGGGAGAGCCGGGCGGGACAGAAGGCTATTGGAGGCTGAGGTGCTGGGCTGCAACACCATAGCCGGACAACGGTAGCGCGTTCAGCTTACGGGAGCCTGACAGGCAAGCTTGTGCGTGGCTTGTGGGCCCCTCGAGAGCTGTGCTTGCGTCCCAATTCAGACATCCAGCTGCAGAATTTCAGACACATCCGTTAGCGACACTTTGCGCGCACGGCGAAGCCATGGGGGATACGTGGCGCGCCGAGAGCGGGGTGGCATCATGGACAAGGTAGAGCGGTCATTCGCCGCCGCAACGGCGGCTGGTTTCGTGGTGCTGGTGATCGGCATCGTGCTGCTGGCGCTGATGTAGCGGCAGCCGGGGGGCAGGCGCCGTCAAAGCGCGTCAAAACAACCCCATGCACAGGGGGCAACAGCCTGTTTCGGCTAGCATCTTGTCAGTGCACTTGGATCTCGTCCAGCGGCAGACGGAGATCGGCGGCGCGTTCGGCGCGATCCTTCCTGCGGAACTCATTTTCCTTGCGCTCGAACTTCGCCAACTCCTCGAGCGCCCCCTCGCGCAGCGGTTTGCGCCTGCCGGCATCCTGGTGCGTGTTTTCCGTCATGATCCGATCCCCCCGTTGCGGCGGGCTATCCCAAGGGAAAGCCGGTGGCCGCGGAAAAGTTCTGTGCCGAAGCATTGCGCAAACATGACGGCAGCGCGGCGCTCCCGTCGTTGATGCGCATCGTCTTGGAAGGCCGACGCCACGTCACATTTTGCGGAGGGGAGGGCCGTTGGTCGTTTGGCGTGCTATCGTGCCGCGTCATATCGGAGATGGCCATGGGCTTCTGGCTTTTCGTCGTCATCTCGATTGGATCGATCCCGCTCGCAGGCGTGATGGCGCACGAGCGCAGCAGGTCCTCCAGGGCGTGGTTTTGGATCGCGGCTGCGGTCGGCCCCCTGGCACCTCTGGCGCTGCTGATCCTCGGGGATGCGAAGCGCCCGGCCTCGACTGGTTGAAGAACGTTGCTGCTTGGGCGGGATTGCAGCGGCCGAAAGCCCAATAATCGCTGCTGTCCCGACGAGGATGGTCATTCCCGGGAGTTAGAAACGCCTTTCGCTGGCTATCATGTGTAAATGCGCTCCACCTGAAAGCGAGGAATGCTGTGACACAGCGCGCCCTTGATTCGGCTGCGGCGAAGCGGCCCCAGCGCTCCGGCCAGCCCCGGATCACGCTCGGGGCCGTTTCGTTTGTGCCCGCCTAGGCGGATGAGCACATGCCGGGCCCGTCAGCGAGTGCGCCCGGATCGCACAGGTTCAAAAGAGGCCACTAGTTGGGCTCGCCTTGCTTCTTGTAGAAAAGAAGCTTGAGTTGCCGAGCCTGGCGCCGGACCGAGCCGACGCGCCGCCCCAGCAGCTTGGCGGCCTGAGAAGCACTCGCGCGTTTTTTCGCCAGAGTCGCAAGACGTTCAAGCTCCTCTGGCGTCCAGTCCGTTCCCGTCCGCGGTCGATTCTTCTCCATCCGGCGGGAGATTAACATATGTTACGTGTGGAGAGGTTCTAAAGCTCGCCTCGAGCGAATTTTTTTACGCGGGCAATGCTCGATTTCCCGCCTCAGATGGCCTCCAATGATAAGAACAAACCGGGGGCGATTTGTCATAACCTGTTCTCGGTGGGAGAACTACGGTGTTCATCCAGTGAACACATGTCCAAATGGGTCAGGCAGAACAAATCAGGCCACTGCGAACTTAAACTTAGGCCAGAGAGGATAAAACAGGCCAACGCCTGATTTATGGTGCTGTCCCTTGTGGCCCCAGCGCTGAGGCGAGCCATCTCTTGCCGACGCCTGCCGGGCCGCAGATCAGGAGATTGACGTGGTCGTCGATCCAACGGCCCTCGACAAGCTTGGCGAACAGCGGGCGGTGCCGCGCGGGGTGCGGTAGTCGATGTCCTCGACGCATGCCTGCTGGCGCAGCTTGGCGTAGCGCAGGCGAGTGGCGAGCCGTTTGTCGTGCCGCAGCGAGGCTTCACGTTCGAGCAGCGGAGCAAGCCATTCGGCGTGACCGAGGCTGCCAGCCTCACCGGCGGCTTCGATGTCGGCGAAGGCCTTGGCCATGCCGTGGAGGCCGAGGGGGTTGAGGCGGTCGAGGGTCGGATGGGTGAGCAAGGGACGGTCTCCTAATTGCAGTAGCGCGGTCCGCGGATGTTGGCATGCAGGATCGGCCCATCGTCCGCGGAGCGCTGGTAAGCGGGACGCCGATCGAGATTGTTGGCGAGGGTCGACTTGACCGAGCCATAAGTGCGCGCGCCGATGTCGATCGCCCGCGCAGCCGCCGCGTCCAACCGTTCGCGCCCATAGGAGGCGGCCAGCCTGAGGATGCCGAGGCAGGCGCGGAAGCCTTGTTCGGGTGAGAGCGCTCGTCGAGAATGAGGTCGCACAACGCGTTGGTTGCCGGCCGATCGCGGCGGCGTCCTGACGGATACGCCCGATAGTCCAGCCGGCGTAGCGCCGATGGCTGGAGGCCATGTGCTCCGGCACGGTGGTGTGCTTGTGATTGCCACTTATGCGCTGATGCGCGGCAATCCGCTCGCCCTTGTGGAAGATCTCGACGGTGCGGGCGGTGAACCGCACCTCGACCTCGGCACGCGCGAAGCGATGCGGAACGCTGTAATAATGCTTCTCCACCTCGACGTGGTAGTCGAGGCTGACGCGGCGGATCCGCCACTGGGCGAGCACGTAGGGGCTCGCCGGCAACGGCTTGAGCGCCGGCCGGTCGATCTCCTCGAGCAGCCGGCGGCGCGTCACGCCGAGCCGCCGGATCGGCCGCTCCTCGTTGAGCCTGGCGAGCAACTCGCCGATCGCTGCGTTGACCTCGGCGAGGCTGTAGAAGACGCGGTGGCGCAGGCGGCCGAGCAGCCAGGGCTCGATGATGAGGACGGCCTGCTCGACCTTGGCCTTTTCGCGCGGCTTGCGAGGTCGCGCCGGCAAGACGGCCGTGCCGTAATGCGCGGCCATCTCCGCATAGGTGCGATTGATCTGCGGGTCGTAGAGGCTCGCCTTGATGACTGCGACTTTGGTGTTGTCAGGCACCAAGAGCGCCGGGACGCCGCCGATCGCCGCGAAGGCGCCAACATGGGCCCTGATCCAGTCGCCGAGCCCCTGCGTCCACGTTGCCTGTGCGTAGGTGAAGCTCGAGGCGCCGAGCACGGCGACGAAGATCTGCGCCGTCCTCCGCTCGCCGGTGAGGCGGTCGACCACCACCGGCACGCCGTCGCCCGCGTAGTCGACGAACAGCTTGTCGCCGACCGCGTGCGCCTGGCGCATCGTCACCGACAGGCGTCCCTCCCAGGCGCGGTAAAGCTCGCAGAAGCGCGAGTACCGGTATTCCGCCGGGCTCGGCGCCGATGTACTCCTCCCAAAGGATCGACAGCGTCACGTGCTTGCGCTTGAGCTCGCGGTGCACCGCCGCCCAGTCGGGCTTGCGATGCGGCGATGACCCTGCCGGTTACCGTTGCCGATCTTGGCGAACAGGCGGGCCTCCAGGACCGCGTCCGTGAGTTCGTCGGGCAACGGCCAGCTTGGGCCTGCGGCCTTGAACCGCCGGATGGTCAGCCGCACTGTCGAGGGCGCCGCGCCCATCCGCCGAGCAATCTCGCGGCTCGGCAGCCCAGCCGCCTTCATCCTGATCACATCGCGCACACGGCGCATCGCAAGCGGGTCCCCCTTCGCAAAGCCGAAAGGCTGACCCTATGGGAGCCAGAAGAGGTCTCGTCACCGGGGCGACATCATCCCGGAATGGTGGGGGACATCATCTCGGAACGGGTGGGCGACTTCAAATCGGAAGTGGTGGGCGAGATCATCTCGGAATCCTGGGCCAAATCGATCGGAATCCGCATCCAACCAAAGTAGGAGAACGCCGATTCACATATGTTCTAGTCGGAACCTCGGCAACCGGGAAAACTCGGCAAGCCGGGCAGGAAACAAAAGATTTCATTCGAATAATTTGAAACCCGGGGAGGGGCCGCTGTGCAAAGCAGTGGCCCTTTTAATGCGAGGAACCTTGGTCCGATTGCGAGGTTTCACCGATGCGTTTCCCCCAACGCACCAACAAGCAGGCCCTAGCTCTCCCCTCGTTGCCCGGAGCTGGGGCCTTTTATTTGGGCTCCGCAGAGGTGGTTAGGACGCCCCTGGGAAATTTACGGGTGATGGAACCTGCAGGGAAACTTCCGCATTCTTGGACTCGCATTCGCTCCCAACACCGGATGCCCCAACAGGCTCCAGCCGTCCGAACAACGGCTGGGGCCTTTCTTTCGCTCACCCGCAGAGGGGAATCTTAACGAAAAGCCCGGCGCGGAGCCGGGCTGCTCGCAAGTATGAACGATAAGTCGCAATAGCGCGGTTTAATCAAAAGTTAACGGCTGCGTCGGTCCACTTTTGACACCCGCAGAGGGGAATTAGGACTTTAGGACGCTGATAGTTGGCTGGAGAAAACCTAGTCAAGCCTTCTTGACCGGCGCTGTTTGCTGCTTTGAAAAGTTGAATTTCAAGTCTTCAGAATGTTCATAGAAAAGGAACATTGCGCCGAGAAGAATGGCGCAACATCGCCATCAGCAATGCGATTGCCAAATGCCGCCACGGCGATGTGTGCTGCTTAACTTTCCGCAGTGAGGCAGCGATTTCATGCTGCCCTTCCACGATGACTATAATCCTCCAGAAGCAGGAGAGGACGCCAACTGAGGCGGCCTACTTACATTGCAAACTTCGTTCTCCACCGGAGAACTACGGTGTTCAATCGTAAGCGTGGCGCCGAGGCCCTTTGGATTGTTTGTGCGGAGTCATGAGAGCACCGTTAGAAGAGTCATCTTCTGGA
>NZ_JADFUE010000059.1:0-37716 GCF_054967145.1 Bradyrhizobium sp. UFLA06-24 | reverse complement strand
AATTCGACTCGGCGCACCCCAACTGGCCGGACCGCGACCGCTTCGTGCTGTCAGCGGGGCATGGCTCGATGCTGCTCTATGCGCTGCTGCATCTGACCGGCGGTGACGTCAGCCTCGACGACATCAAGGCATTCAGGCAATGGGGCTCGAAGACGCCGGGCCATCCCGAGTACGGCCATACGCCGGGCGTCGAGACCACGACCGGTCCGCTGGGGCAGGGGATCGCGACGGCCGTCGGCATGGCGCTTGCCGAGCGCATGGCCAATGCGCGGCATGGCGACGGTCTCGTCGATCACTTCACCTATGTGATATCAGGCGACGGCTGCCTGATGGAAGGGATCAGCCAGGAGGCGATCTCGCTCGCCGGCCACCTCGCGCTCGGCCGCCTCATCGTGCTGTTCGACGACAACGGCATCTCCATCGACGGGCCGACCTCGCTTGCGACGTCCGACGACCAGCTCGCGCGCTTCGCCGCGTCCGGCTGGTCGGTGCGCCGCGTCGACGGGCACGATTCCGAAGCTGTCGCGCAAGCGATCGCAGAGGAGCGCGAAACCGCAAAACCGTCGCTGATCGCCTGCCGCACCATCATCGGCTATGGCGCGCCGGACCGGCAAGGCACCGAGAAGGCGCATGGTGCGCCGCTCGGCGCGGAGCAGGCCGCGGCGGCGCGGCGGGCGCTGGGCTGGGACTATCAGCCCTTCGTCGTGCCTGTCACCGTCGCAAAGGCGTGGCGGATGATCGGCCAGCGCGGACAGGTCGCGCGTCTCGCCTGGCTCGACCGTTACGAAAACGCTACGCCCGGGCAGCGCGAGCTGTTCATCGAGGGCAAGTCGGTCGCCCTGCCGAACGCCTACGCCCAGGCCTCGGCGAAATTGCGCGAGCGCTTTGCCAGCGAGCGTCCGAAGCTTGCGACACGGCAGGCCTCGCAACAGGTGCTCGACGCAATTGCAGGAACGATTCCCGGATTTGTCGGCGGCTCCGCGGACCTGACCCATTCGAACCTGACACACGCCAAGGCGCAGGCGCCCGTCCGGCGTCATGCGTTCGCCGGCGATTACATCCACTACGGCATCCGCGAGCACGGCATGGCCGCCGCGATGAACGGCCTCGCGCTGCACGGCGGCTTCATTCCCTATGGCGGCACCTTCCTCGCCTTCTCCGACTACAGCCGGCCGGCGATCCGCCTTGCGGCCCTGATGCGGCTGCGCGTCATCCACGTGATGACGCACGACTCCATCGGTCTCGGAGAGGATGGTCCGACGCACCAGCCGGTCGAGCACCTTGCGGCGCTCCGTGTCATTCCGAACCTGCTGGTGTTCCGCCCCGCCGACGCGGTCGAGACGCTGGAAGCCTGGGACTGCGCGCTCGAAGCAAAGGACCGGCCCTCCGTGCTGTGCCTGTCGCGTCAGGCACTGCCGACCTTCCGCAGCGATGTGCGTGGCAAGAACCGGGTCGCGCGCGGCGCCTACCTCATCGTATCTCCAGACGGCGGCCGCGATGTGACCTTGATGGCAACCGGCTCGGAAGTCTCGATCGCGCTGGAAGCGGCCCGCCTGCTCGCGACCGAGCACGTTCGTGCAGCGGTGGTCTCCGCGCCTTGCTTTGCGCTGTTCGAGGAGCAGCCGGAGGATTATCGCGCCGCGGTTCTCGGGACTGCTCCCCGCGTCGGCATCGAGGCCGCCATCGCCGGCGACTGGCATCGCTGGATCGGCGCGGACGGCGAATTCGTCGGCATGCGCGGCTTCGGCGCCTCGGCGCCGGCTCCGGTGCTCTACCGCGAATTCGGCATCACGCCGCAAAGCATTGCCGAAGCCGCCCGCCGGGCCATCGCCCGCGTTCGCAAGCAATAACAGCAAGCAATAACAGGAGGACTCGTCGTGGCCCGTATCACCCTTCGCCAGCTGCTCGACCACGCCGCCAGTCATGGCTACGCGGTGCCGGCGTTCAACATCAACAACATGGAGCAGGGCATCGCGATCATGCAGGCAGCGGTCGAAGTCGATGCTCCCGTCATCATCCAGGCCTCGCGCGGCGCGCGCAGTTATGCCGGCGATCTCATGCTCTCGCACATGATCGATGCGCTGGAGCGGACCTATCCGGACATTCCGATCTGCATGCACCAGGACCACGGCAATGACGAGGCGACCTGCGCCTCCGCCATCGCCCATGGCTTCACCTCGGTCATGATGGACGGCTCGCTCAAGGCCGATGCCAAGACCGCCGCCGATTACGATTACAACGTCGCGATCACGCGCCGCGTGGTCGATCTCGCCCATTGGGTCGGCGCCTCCGTCGAGGGCGAACTCGGAGTGCTCGGCTCGCTCGAGCATGGCGGCGGCGAGCAGGAGGACGGGCACGGCGTCGAGGGCAAGGTCAGCCACGATCAGCTCTTGACCGATCCCGATCAGGCCGTCGACTTCGTCCGGGCCACCAAGGTCGACGCGCTCGCGATCGCGATGGGGACCTCGCATGGCGCCTACAAGTTCAGCCGCAAGCCCGACGGCGATATTCTGGCGATGCGGGTGGTCGAGGAGATCCATCGCCGGTTGCCGAATACGCATTTGGTGATGCACGGCTCCTCCTCGGTGCCGCAGCCGCTCCAGGACATGTTCAATCAGTTTGGCGGCGAGATGCCGCAGACCTGGGGTGTGCCGGTGGAAGAGATCGTGCGCGGCATCAAGAGTGGTGTCCGCAAGGTCAACATCGACACCGACTGCCGCCTGGCGATGACCGCGGTGTTCCGGAAAGTGGCTGCGCAATCGCGCTCCGAGTTCGATCCGCGCAAATTCCTCAAACCCGCGATGGATGCGATGCGCGAGCTCTGCCGCGACCGTTTCGAGCAGTTCGGCACCGCGGGGCACGCCAGCAAGATCAAGGTCGTTCCCTTGAGCGAGATGGCGCGGCGCTACCGTACCGGCGAGCTCGATCCGCGCACCGGCGCTCGCGAGCCGGTCGCAGCCTAATCATTCAGAGAGAGAAAGCAGGAGAGAGAGCCATGAACGCACATGCTGGAACGGTCCGCGGCAAGGAGCGCTATCGCTCGGGCGTGATGGAATACAAGCGCATGGGCTATTGGGAGCCCGAGTACACGCCGAAGGACACCGACGTCATAGCCCTGTTCCGCGTCACGCCGCAGGAAGGTGTCGACCCGATCGAGGCGTCGGCGGCCGTTGCCGGCGAATCTTCGACCGCGACCTGGACGGTGGTGTGGACCGATCGGCTGACGGCGGCCGAGAAATATCGCGCGAAGTGCTATCGTGTCGATCCGGTCCCGGGCTCGCCCGGCTCCTATTTCGCCTACATCGCCTATGATCTCGATCTGTTCGAGCCGGGCTCGGTCGCGAACCTTTCGGCGTCGATCATCGGCAACGTGTTCGGCTTCAAGCCGCTCAAGGCATTGCGGCTGGAGGACATGCGCTTCCCGGTCGCCTACGTGAAGACGTTCCAGGGGCCGGCAACTGGTATCGTGGTCGAGCGCGAGCGGCTCGACAAGTTCGGGCGGCCGCTGCTCGGCGCCACCGTGAAGCCGAAGCTCGGACTTTCGGGCCGCAACTACGGCCGCGTGGTCTACGAGGCGCTGAAGGGCGGGCTCGATTTCACCAAGGACGACGAGAACATCAACTCGCAACCCTTCATGCACTGGCGTGACCGCTTCCTCTACTGCATGGAGGCGGTGAACCGGGCGCAAGCGGCCTCCGGCGAGGTGAAAGGCACCTACCTGAACGTGACCGCGGGCACGATGGAGGACATGTACGAGCGCGCCGAATTTGCGAAAGAGCTCGGCTCCTGCATCGTCATGATCGATCTCGTGATCGGCTACACCGCGATCCAGTCGATGGCCAAATGGGCGCGGCGCAACGACATGATCCTGCATCTGCACCGCGCCGGGCACTCGACCTATACGCGGCAGAAGAGCCACGGCGTGTCGTTCCGCGTCATAGCCAAATGGATGCGGCTCGCGGGTGTCGACCACATCCATGCCGGCACGGTGGTCGGCAAGCTCGAAGGCGACCCTAACACCACGCGCGGCTATTACGATGTCTGCCGCGAGGACTTCAATCCGACCAAGCTCGAACACGGCCTGTTCTTCGACCAGCACTGGGCGAGCCTCAACAAGATGATGCCGGTGGCGTCCGGCGGCATCCATGCCGGTCAGATGCACCAGCTGATCGATCTCCTCGGCGAGGACGTCGTGCTGCAATTCGGTGGCGGCACCATCGGACATCCCATGGGGATCGCGGCGGGCGCGATCGCCAACCGCGTGGCGCTGGAAGCGATGATCCTCGCTCGCAACGAGGGCCGCGACTACGTCCACGAAGGCCCGGAGATTTTGGCCAAGGCCGCACAGACCTGCACACCGCTGAAAGCCGCGCTCGAGGTCTGGAAGGACGTCACCTTCAACTACCAGTCCACCGACACGCCGGACTTCGTGCCGACGGCGCTGGAAACCGTCTGAGGAGATTCAACATGAAACTGACCCAGGGCTGCTTCTCGTTCCTGCCTGACCTGACCGACGACCAGATCACCAAGCAGGTGCAGTATTGCCTCGCCAATGGCTGGGCGGTGAACATCGAATTCACCGATGATCCGCATCCCCGCAACACCTATTGGGAGATGTGGGGCTTGCCGATGTTCGATCTGCAGGACGCCGCAGGCGTGATGATGGAGCTCGGCGAGTGCCGCAGGGTTTATGGCGATCGATACATCCGCATCAGCGGCTTCGATGCCAGCCATGGCTGGGAATCGGTGCGGATCTCCTTCCTGGTCAATCGACCGAAGCAGGAGGCCGAGTTCGAACTGGTGCGGCAGGAGGTCGGCGGTCGCGCGATCCGGTACAGCACCGTACGCAAGGTGGCCACTCACGCCTCGCAATAGCCATTCCTTTCCGCACGGAGCGCTCCCTGCTCCGTTTCCTTGGCGGACCACTGCTTCGCCGCTCCCCCCGCGGCGAAGCTCTTTTCTTCGAGGCTAGCCATGCTCGACGTTCCCCACGCGACCACCGCTGAAAGCAACGAGACCAGCTTCGATCTCCGCAAGGAGGCCGAGGCCGCCGGGATTACCGACACGCTGCAACAGCTAGAGCGGGAATTGATCGGGCTCAAGCCGGTCAAGAACCGCGTGCGCCAGATCGCCTCGCTGCTCCTGATTGAACGCATCCGGCAGCGGGCCGGCCTGGCATCCGCGCCGCCGACGCTGCACATGTCGTTCACCGGCAATCCCGGCACCGGCAAGACCACCGTGGCATTGCGAATGGCCAAGATTCTGCACGGCCTCGGTTTCGTGCGGCGCGGGCAGGTGATCTCGGTGACGCGCGACGATCTCGTCGGGCAATATATCGGCCATACCGCGCCGAAGACGAAGGAGATTCTGAAGAAAGCGATGGGCGGCGTGCTGTTCATCGACGAGGCCTATTACCTGCACCGTCCCGACAACGAGCGCGACTACGGCCAGGAGGCGATCGAGATCCTGCTCCAGGTGATGGAGAACCAGCGTGAGGACCTCGTCGTGATCCTCGCCGGCTACGGCGAGCGGATGACCAGCTTCTTCGCTTCCAACCCCGGATTCCGCTCGCGCATCGCCCATCACATCGAATTCCCTGACTATGCTGAAGCCGAGCTGCTGGTGATTGCCGAGTTGATGCTGAAGGAGCGCGGCTACCGCTTCTCGGCCGCGGCACGCGATGCGTTCGAGCGATACATCGCGCTGCGCCGGACACAGCCGTTCTTCTCGAATGCGCGCTCGATCCGCAATGCTGTCGATCGCATCCGCCTGCGGCAGGCCGATCGACTGGTGTCCGATCTCGACCGCATGCTCGACGTCGCTGACCTCGAGACGATCGATCCCGCCGACGTCCTGGCGAGCCGCGTCTTCAGCGGCGGTGCTGACGCGCGGAGCGTCAAGTCATGACCAACGAGATCATCATTGCTCCCTCGATCCTCGCTGCGGATTTCGCACGTCTCGGCGAGGAGGTCACGGCAATCGATGCGGCCGGCGCCGACTGGATTCATTGCGATGTGATGGACGGGCATTTCGTGCCGAACATCAGCTTCGGGGCCGATGTCATCAAGGCGCTTCGTCCGCTGACGAAGAAGGTCTTCGACGTGCATCTGATGATCGCGCCTGTCGATCCCTACCTCGAAGCGTTTGAGAAGGCCGGGGCCGATGTCGTTACAATACATGCCGAAGCCGGCCCGCATCTCGATCGTTCGCTGCAGGCGATCCGCGCGCTGGGCATGAAGGCCGGCGTCAGCCTGTGCCCGGCAACGCCCGAGAGCGCGATCGAATATGTGCTCGACCGCCTCGACCTCGTGCTGGTGATGACGGTCAATCCGGGCTTTGGCGGCCAGTCATTTCTCGAATCGCAGCTCGAGAAGATCGCTCGGATCCGAACCATGATCGGCGAGCGGCCGATCCGCCTCGAGGTGGATGGGGGCGTCACGCGCGACAACGCTGCCGCGGCTGCGGCTGCCGGCGCCGACGCGCTGGTGGCAGGGTCCGCCGTGTTTCGCGGCAAGAGCAGCGCCGATTATGCCGGCAACATCGCGGCCATTCGCCTTGCTGCGGAGGCAGGCAGGGTTTCGAAATTGCAGGATAGTTCCGCGCAGCCGATGCGTGCCAAAGAACATGCGCTCATCCGGTAGATTACGGAAGAGATGCGTGGCGATGATGGTGCGGTTCGACTTGTATCAAGGCGCGCCACTTTGCTCCGGCTTTTCACGGAGAATGCCGCGCAAACGGGTCGGCTTTTCCAGGCCGGAATAACCAACGTACCCGAGACGGGGATTAACGCCCTCGCAATGGAGGGAGACATCACCGGCTTCGAGGCCCTGGTGCGCTGGAACCACCCGCTGCGGGGCTTTGTGCCGCCCGACCAGTTCATCCCGCTTGCCGAGGAGAACGGGCTGATCGTCGAGATCGGCGAGTGGGTGCTGCGTGAGGCTTGCCGCGAGGCGGCGTCCTGGCCGCGGCCCTTGCAGGTCGCGGTCAATCTGTCGCCGGTCCAGTTCCAGACCGGCGACCTCGAACGCTCCGTCCACGAGATCCTGCTGGAGACCGGGCTTGCACCAGCGCGGCTCGAAGTCGAAATCACCGAGGGCGTGTTGATCGGCGATTTCACCCGCGCGCTCAATCTGCTGCGGCGGCTGAAGGCGCTTGGCATCCGCATCGCGATGGACGATTTTGGCACCGGGTACTCATCGCTGTCCTATCTCCAGTCGTTCCCGTTTGATAAGATTAAGATCGACCGCAGCTTCATCCTGAACCTCGGGGCAATGCCGCAATCGACCGAGATCGTCCGCGCGGTCCTGGGCCTTGCACATGCCCTGCAGATTCCCGTGGTTGCGGAAGGGGTGGAGACAGAGGCGCAGCGCGCCTTCCTGGAAGGCGAGGCTTGCGAGGAGATGCAGGGCTATCTGATTGGTGGGCCAGAACCGATTGAGCATTATTCCAGTTTGATTGGCATCAACGTCGAACGCCGTCGCTACGCCTAGAAATTCATTATTCCACGGCCGACTGCCAACAGGAACTATTCCGCGTCTGCCTATTTTTCAAAGTTAACCTGAGTTAAGCCGGGCGTGGGCGCAAAAATGTTTTGCACAACCGCCATCGGCCTGACGCAAATCAGGGCAATAAGCCCGGTGAATGCGAGGGAGGTCTCATGGAGAACGTACGTCGCTACCGCGCGCTGGCGTCCCTCTGTCGTCAGCAGGCGGCCTATCGGCCGCTGCAGAACTGGCAGCTCCTCGGCCAAGCGGAGCATTTCGAGCATCTCGCCGAGCTGGCGCTGAAAGCCCATTTCGACGCGTGCAATGCACAACCCGAAGAGGACGCGGCCGCAGCCACGGTTTGGGAAACTCCCGCTGCGGCGTGAGATGTGCCCTTTGACCCTTCGCTAGTGCGACATCAGCGTGGGGATCGTCATCGCTTCCAGCATCGCCCGGGTGACGCCGCCGAGAAAGCGCTCCTGCAGTCGGGAGTGGCCGTAGCCGCCCATCACCAGCACGTCCAGATTCTCGTCGGCCGCCAGCGACAGGATGGTCGGCTGAATATCGGCGCGCGAGGCCGACAGGCTCACCGTGCGGGTCGACAGGCCGCGGCGTCCGAGATGTTTGGCCAGATTGTTTGCCGAAGCGTCGCCGGGAGCGGTGTCGGACTCGTTGATCGAAATGATCACGATATCCTCGGCGCGCGCCAAAAAAGTCGCTGCATCGCGCACCGCACGCGCCGCGACGCGGCTGCCGTCCCAGCAGATGCCGATCCGGCTCGCCTTGAAGGCGCCCCGGAACGTATAGGGCAGGAACAGGACCGGTCCGCCCGCCTGAAACAGAATCTCGCGGGGCACGTCGTTGTCGAACGAAACCTGTTCGGGATCCGGCTGAAGCACGACGCTGAGGTCGTGCAGCCGGGCCATGTCGCCGAGGGACGCGGCCGCATCCACCGGAATCTCGCCGAGCGCGTGACAGGTACAGGATAGATCGGCGTGCGCCGCTTCGCTCTTGAACACTGCGAGCGCCGCCTCGGCCCGCTCCACCGCACGCTCGCGTTCCATCTCGAACACGGCCGCCACCGCCGCGCCGCCTTCCATCACATAGGCCGTGCTGCTGGCGACATAGCCGATCGCGACCGCATCGACATGGGCGTTGAGGGTGGCCGCAAGCGAGATGGAGCCATCGACCACCGCGCGCATCGGCCGCTCGGTCGGGATGTGGACGAGAATATCTTTGTACATGGGGGCGCCTCCGATGGACATCATTCGATCGACGCAGCTTTTCACGGCGGGCAGGGCTCGCGTTGAGCTGCATCAAATGTAGGGTGCGGATCTTGCCTGCGGCGACCGGGCACACCTTCTTTGCCAAGAATTAATCGGGCGGACGGGACGTCGTAAGGTGGCAATGACCATGTTCGGTGCAAGGCGACTTACCCAACATGGAGATTTCGACATGAAAGATCCCGTCCACTCCGACATCACGACACCCCGCAGGATTCTGAAGCCGCGCCGGCTGGCGCTGCTCGGCACCGTGGCCGCGCTTGGCGTGGCGGTGCTGGCGGCTTCTCCCGTTTCAAAGCCGTTCGGCGTCAGCTCCCTGATCTCGCCGGCACAGGCCACCGAAAGCGCGGCAACGCCGGCTGGCTTCGGCGACCTCGTCAGCAAGGTCAAGCCCGCCGTCATCTCCGTCCGGGTGAAGATCGACCAGGACAACGACAAGAGCGCGTTGCTGCAGCAAAATCGCATGAACCAGGACGAGGACTCTCCGTTCGACCAGTTCTCGCGGCAGTTCGGTTTCCGCTTCCCAGATGGGATGAACGGCATGCCGCGCCAGCGTCACCAGGTGATCACGGGCGAAGGCTCCGGCTTCTTCATCTCGGCCGACGGTTACGCCGTGACCAACAACCATGTCGTCGATCACGCCGAGTCCGTGCAGGTGACGACGGACGACGGCACCATCTACACCGCGAAAGTCGTCGGCACCGATCCAAAGACCGATCTCGCGCTGATCAAGGTCGATGGCAAGAAAGATTTTCCGTTCGTGAAGTTCTCCGACCAGAAGCCGCGGATCGGCGACTGGGTGGTCGCAGTCGGCAATCCCTTCGGCCTCGGTGGCACCGTGACCGCCGGCATCGTCTCGGCCAGCGGCCGCGACATCGGCAACGGGCCCTATGACGATTTCATCCAGATCGATGCGCCCATCAACAAGGGTAATTCCGGCGGTCCGGCCTTCGACATGAACGGCAACGTGATCGGCGTGAACACCGCGATCTACTCGCCGTCGGGCGGCTCGGTCGGCATCGGTTTCGACATTCCGGCTTCGACCGCCAAGCTCGTCGTTGCCCAGCTGAAGGACAAGGGCGCCGTCACCCGCGGCTGGCTGGGCGTGCAGGTGCAGCCGGTAACCGCGGAGATCGCCGACAGTCTCGGCCTCAAGACGGCGCGCGGCGCGATCGTTGACACCCCGCAGGACGGCAGTCCGGCGGCGAAGGCCGGCATCGAGGCGGGCGACGTCATCACCGCCGTCAACGGCACCGCCATCAAGGACTCCCGCGATCTCGCCCGCACCATTGCGGCCCTCGCGCCGGGGACGTCCGTGAAGCTCGATGTCGTCCACAAGGGCGATACCAAGACGGTGACGCTGGCGCTCGGCGAGCTGCCGAATGAGCGGCAGGCCAAGGCTGACGATGGCAAGACGCAAGCGGCTCCTGGTACGCCGCGTCTCGGCCTCAGCCTGGCGCCGGCCGGTGACGTCCAGGGCGCCGGCCAGAAGGGCGTCGTGGTCACCGAGGTCGATCCGCAGGGACCGGCGGCGCAACATGGCATCCAGACCGGCGACGTCATCCTCAACGTCGGCGGCAAGGCCGTCGCCAATGTCGGCGACGTCCGATCCGAGCTGGCGCAGGCCAAGTCGTCCGGCAAGAAAAGCGTGCTGTTGCAGGTGAAGAGCGCGGAGGCGATGCGCTTCGTCGCGGTGCCGCTCGCCTGATCGTTCAAGCATCGGCAAGTCGAAAGGCGGCCTACCGGGCCGCCTTTTTCATGAGCAGCTGCGGGATGCCCACAGGCCGGCGATAACATTCTCGTTAACGGCAGTAACGGTGACAGGTTCGTCCGAAAAAGCCGCGTTCGCTCGTCAGACTTCGAAAATCGCGCGTGCACCTGGAGGCAATGAGGCCGCCGGGGCAGATCACAGGGTGGAACTTTCGGACCTCCGGTTGCTTGTGGAACCGGCCGATGGTTCGCATTGATCGGTGCCGACATGGATCGATTGAAGCTCTCGCTGAAGCTTGCGCTGCTCGCAGCGCCTCTCGTGCTGTCGACCGGAACTGCCCTGGGGCGCGATGACGGCCGCTTCGCCGACTCGCCGCTAAAGCCCTGGTTCGACAGCTTGCGCAGTCATCTCGGTCCGTGCTGTTCGGATGCCGATGGTGTCGCCGTGGCCGATCCCGACTGGGACTCGCACAACGGGCACTACCGGGTCCGTCTCGATGGGGAATGGGTCGAGGTGCCCGACGAAGCCGTCATCACCGAACCGAACCGCGCCGGCCGCACCATGGTCTGGCCGGTCAAGACGGCGTTCGGCGTTTCGATTCGGTGCTTCATGCCGGGCAGCATGATCTGACGCCAAGTGGCATCACCGCTTGGCGGATTTGCGCTTCGAGCTCTTCTTCTTAGAGGTCTTCCTCTTGGAGCTCTTTCTGGAGGTCTTCTTCTTGGAGGTCTTTCGCTTCGACGCCTTCTTCGGCACCTTCTTGCCCTTCTTGCGCGCCTTCGAGAGGCCGATCGCGATCGCCTGCTTGCGGCTCTTCACGCGTCCGCCGCGACCGCCGCGTCCGCTCTTGGCGGTGCCCTTCTTGTAGCGGCGCATTTCGCTCTCGACATCACTGCCGGAACTACGCGAGTAGCGGCGCTTCTTTGCCTTGCGTGCCATCAAGTCTCTCCCTTCGCCCTGGGAAAGAACCGTATTGCTGACGCAACGTTCCAAGCGGGCCGGTCACCGGCCCCTCAGAAGGAGTTCGCGAGCTCGATCTCGGCTTCCAGCACCTGGATGCGGCGCGCGGCTTCGGCAAAGGAGAGACCTCGGTCGTATTGTGCGGGCTGGTAGGCCTCCTCGCTCAACCGCTTCAGCCGCAGCCCTTGGGCGCGGGTCATCTGCTCCATGAGAAAAGCCTTGGCGTCGTATTTACCCTGAACCTGCATCTTCGTTCTCCGTCCTGAATTCGTGGCTTGACTATATGTTCTTATTTTGTTCTAACAAGCCATGGACAATAGAATTAATGAAATTCGTCGCAAGATCAGCGCCTTGAGGCTGCAAATGGCCGATGTCGAGGCGTCCGTGCGCGATCTCGTCAATCGCGATCGCGACTGCGCTGAACGTGCCCAGGCGCAGATCGATCTGCGCCGGAAACTGGGCCTGTTGATCAGCGAATGGAAGGCGGCGGGTGGAGGCGGGGTGTTGCCTGACATTCGCGACAAAGGGCGTCTTCGTCCATTGAAGAGCGAGGGCAGGCTCGCGCGCCGCTGAGGCTCTGAGCGACCATTGGTGGAGGGCGACGGTGGTGGACGAAGACCCGGACACTTACCGGATTCTGAAGCTGCGCGCCGAGATCCTCGAGTTGGGATCCGCCATCCTGCAGTTGCAGCGCGAGGGCCTCGATGATGCCGCGGCCCAGCTCCTGATTGCGCGCAAGCGGGCTCGGCTCGATCTTCTCGTGAAGACGGCCCCCGCAGCCGGCCGCCCTAACATAACTGACATCCGACACAGCTGAAGCGGTCGCGCAACGCGAGATGCCGGATGCCGAAATGGCCGGCCCCGCTTTCGCGGGGCCTGAGCTTCCCGCGACCTTACTTGGTGTTGCTCGGGGTGCCCGTGTTGTTCTTGTTCGTCATGGTGCCGCCCTGGTCGGAGCCGGGGCCGGAGCCGCCCTGTCCGGACGGGTCGCTGCCCTTGGACTTCATGTTGGCGCCCGTCGTCGTCTGCGACATCGAGGAGTGATGATGCTTCTTGTGCGACTTGGCCTGCGCGGCGAACGGCGCGGCGGCAAGGCCGGTTGCCAACATCACGGCGAGAGCGAGCTTGGTCGTCTTCATGTGGGGGACTCCCTGGGTTGAATTGACGCAGGCAGCCAACCGCCATCTGCGCCAGGAGTTCCCAACAAAGCTTTGCACGCGTGTCGCGCGCTTCAAGATTCCTTGTCTCCGTCGAGAATGAAGACGACGCCCGTCAGCGCGGCACCGATGGCAAATGTCGTCACCATCGTGACGACAAAAACCAAGTCGGCCGCGCTGCCGCCGTGATTCAGCAATTCCGCGACCGCGGGATTGGCCAATATCAGCGCGAACGTGAAGACTAGGCCGAGCGCGGCGCCCATCATCGCATGCGTCATCAGCTGGATGATGCCGGTCGGAGAGACCAGACTTGATGATCCGTTTGGCGACCTGTTTGGCGATTTTTTTGCGCGCATGGAACTGCCGATCGATCTGGCATGCAAACGCGCGCGGCAATCGCCGGTTCCTGCGGTATGAAGGAATTGTCATCCGCCGCTTCATCCGACGTTCATGCCCGGTTTGCGAGGATCGATGCTGTCAACACGGAACGTTCGCTATGGGAAAAGTGGTCTTTCTCTATCGCTCGCTGGCCTATCGTCATGCCGCGGCCGACATCTTGCGCAAGGCGCGCAAGCTCCCCCGCGGCGCGGAGCGCAGTGCCGCCTGCCGCTATGCGACCGCGTTGCGCGATCTCGCGCAAACGGAAGCCTGGCTCGAAGGGCGTGTCGCCGATGAACCGCGGCCGATGCCGCGACTGAAGGCCGCCGCGTCGCGCTAGCCCGATGCGCGCTGCAGCTCGGGAGAGGTGCTGGCCTCGAACCTGTCCTGCGCCGCCGATGTTGCCGCGCTCTTGCGCGTCAACGGCACCTCGAGAAGGCACAACAGGCCCTCCGATCGCCAGTCGAAATGCGCCTGTCCGCCGAGCTGGGATTCGACGCTGGCCAGCAGGCTTCTCGTTCCGAAGCCACGCGATTTCGGCGTCCTGACCAGCGGCCCGCCGGTCTCCTCCCAGCTCAGCGTCAGAAGGTCGTTCTCGACCTGCCAGTCGATCGCGAGCCGTCCCGACCGCGTCGAAAGCGCGCCATACTTCGCCGAATTGGTGAAGAGCTCGTGCAGCGCCAGCGCCAGGGTCTGGGCGGTCGCCGGCAGCAGCTGGACTGCGGGCCCGGCCAGCTTGACCTGTCCTCCGGGCGAATAGGGCGCAAGCTCTTCGTCGATCAGCTTGGAGAGCTCGGCGCCCTGCCAGCTCGACAGCGACAGGATGGTGTGGACGCGAGCGAGCGCATTGATGCGCCCTTCGACCGCATCGACATAGGCCTTCACCTCGTCAGCGCGGGTGAGACGCACGATCGACTGTGCCAGCGCCAGCGCGTTCTTGGCGCGGTGATCGACTTCGCGCGCCAGCAGGTTCTGCCGTTCCTCGGCGCGCTTGCGTTCGGTGATGTCGACGGTGACGCCGCTCACCCGCACCACGCGACCGTTCGGATCTGCGGTTGCGGCCGCGGTCCCGACGCACCAGCGCACCTCGCCGTCGGGGCGAATGATGCGGAATTCCGTCTCGTAGGCGCGCGTGCCCTTGTTGAACTCGGCGATCGCCTTGCGCAGCTGATCGACGTCGTCGGGATGCAGCAGCGCCTGCACGTTGGCGGGATTGACCTCGAAACTCTCCGGGCTCACGCCGAAAATGCGGTACTGCCCGTCGTCCCACATCCAGTCGCCGCTGACCCAGTCCCAGTCCCAGGATCCCATCTTGCCGGCGGCAATCGCCATGCTGCGCCGTTCCTCGCTCTCGCGCAGCTTCGCGGTGGAGTTCTCGAGCTCGGCCGTGCGGGCGCGGACGCGATCCTCCAGATCCTGGTTCAGCCGTTCGAGCTCCCGCGTCTTGCGATAGAGCTCGGCGAACACCTTGACCTTGGCGCGCAGCACCTCCGGCACGACGGGAACGGGCACGTAATCCACCGCGCCCATCTCGTAGCCGCGCAACCGGTCGATGTCGCTGACTTGAATCGCCGAGATGAAGATCATCGCGGTCTTCTGGAACCGTGGATGCTCGCGGATCATCGCTGCGAGCTCGAAGCCGTCGAGCTCGGGCATGCAGACGTCGACCAGGATCACCGCGATCTCGGTCTTGAGCAGAACCTCCAGCGCCTCGCGGCCGGACGAGGCGATCACGAGGTTTTCGCCGAGGTCCTTCAGGATCACTTCGTAGGCGAGCAGCTTGGCCGGCTGGTCGTCGACGAGGAGGATATTGACCTTCTCATGGTCCATTCGCGGATACCACTCAGCGATGCAGCCACATGCGGATCGCAAGCAGCAATTGATCGGTGTTGACAGGCTTTGCGAGATAGTCGGACGCTCCTGCCTCCAGGCATTTCTCGCGGTCGCCCTTCATCGCCTTCGCCGTCAGTGCGATGATCGGCAGGCGGAGGAAGGCCGGGTTCTCCCGGATCACGCCGATGGTCTGATAGCCATCCATCTGCGGCATCATGATGTCCATCAGCACGATGGCGATCTCCGGGTTGGATTCGACCAGCGCGACCGCCTCGCGGCCCGTCGTCGCCGTCAGCACCTTCATGCCGCGCCGTTCCAACACGCTCGAGAGCGCGAAGATGTTACGGGCATCGTCGTCGACGAGCAGCGCGGTCTTGCCGATCAGGTCTTCGTCGGAACTGTTCAGCTTCTCCAGCATGCGCTGCTTCTCGACCGGCAGCTCCGTGATCACGCGATGCAGGAACAATGCGGTTTCGTCGAGCAGGCGTTCGGGCGATTCCACGCCCTTGACCACGATGCTGCGCGCCATGGTGTGGAGCTCGGCATCTTCTTCGGCCGACAGCTCGCGACCGGTGAACACCACCACGGGAACATTCGACAGCGCCTCGTCGCGCCGGATCTGATCCAGCACCTCGAAGCCGCTCATGTCCGGCAGCCTGAGATCGAGCACCACGCAATCGCAGGGCGCCTCGCGGAGCGTTGAGAGCGCGCCGGCACCGGTATCGGTGGTCACGATCTCGATGTCGTCGTGATGCAGCAGCTCCCGGATCGACAGCTGCTCGGCCTCGTTGTCCTCGACGATCAGCAGCCGCTTGCGCCGCGGCCGCGCATATTCCTTGATCTGCGTCAGCGCGGCCGCCACACCTTCGGTCGTGGTCGGCTTGTTGACGAAGGAGAAGGCGCCGCGGGCCAGCGCATGCTGGCGGTCCTCGTCGAGCGTGATGATCTGCACCGGGATGTGGCGCGTCAGCGGGTTGTGCTTGAGCTGGCTCAGCACCGTCCAGCCGAGCATGTCGGGCAGGAACACGTCGAGCGAGACCGCGCGCGGCTGGTACTGCTTGGCGAGCTCCAGCGCTTCGGCGCCGCGCGCCGCGACGAGCACCTTGAAGCCCTTGTCGCGGGCAAGGTCGACCAGGATCCGGGCATAATGCGGATCGTCCTCGACGATCAAAAGGATGCTGTCGCCGGGATCGAGATTGAGCCGATCGTCGGGCAGCTGCTCGACGACGCGCTGCTGTTCCGGTGCGGCCGGCTGCAGCGCGGGCGGCTGATGTTGCGGCGCCGGCGCGGCGCGCGGCGCCAGCGTCGGGCCGGAATATTTCAGCGGCAGATAGAGCGTGAAGGTCGAGCCCTTGCCCGGCGAGCTGCGCAGGTGGATTTCGCCGCCGAGCAGGCTCGCAAGCTCGCGGCTGATGGCGAGGCCGAGACCGGTGCCGCCATATTTGCGGCTGGTGCCGGCATCCGCCTGCTGGAACGCCTCGAAGATCAGCTTCTGCTTCTCCAGCGGAATGCCGATGCCGGTATCGGAGACCTCGAAGGCAATCACGGCCGGCGCGGAGTTCAGCACCGGATGATCCGTGCCCCAGCCGCCGAGGGCGCCGGCGACCTTCAACCGCACTTCGCCTTCGGCGGTGAACTTGAAGGCGTTGGAAAGCAGGTTCTTCAGCACCTGCTGCAAGCGCTTGGAGTCGGTGACGATGCTGCGGGCGAGATTCGGATCAACGTCGATCTTGAACGACAGGTTGCGGTTCTCGGCTTCATGCCGGAACGGCCGTCCGACCGTCTCGAGCAGGTTCGCGGTGAGGATCTCCTCGGCGTCGACCGTCACCGTGCCGGATTCGATCTTGGAGAGATCGAGAATGTCGCTGATGAGGTTGAGCAGGTCGGTGCCGGCGCCGTGGATGGTGCGGGCGAATTCGACCTGCTTGGCCGAGAGATTGCCGTCGGGATTGTCGGTGAGCTGCTGTCCGAGGATCAGGATCGAGTTCAATGGCGTGCGCAGCTCGTGGCTCATATTGGCCAGGAATTCGGACTTGTACTTCGAGGTCAATGCGAGCTCGGTCGCCTTTTCCTCGAGCGCACGGCGGGCCTGCTCGATTTCCTGGTTCTTGCGTTCGACCTCGACGTTGCGTTCGGCGAGCTGCTGCGCCTTCTGCTCGAGCTGGTCGTTGGTCTGCTGCAATTCGCGCTGCTGGGTCTGGAGCTCGCCGGCGAGCTGCTGCGACTGCTTGAGCAGGCCTTCGGTCTGCATCGTCGCTTCGATCGAGTTCAGCACGATGCCGATGGAATCGGTCAGCTGCTCCAGGAACGTCATCTGCGACGTCGTGAAGGAGGTGAGCGAAGCCAGCTCGATCACCGCCTTCACCTGCCCCTCGAACAGCACCGGCAGCACCACGAGGTTCTTCGGGGCGACGCGGAGCAGCGCGGAGTTGATCGGCACGACATCGGCAGGGATGTCGGCGACCATGCGCGGGCGCCTGTCGACCGCACACTGGCCGATCAGGCCTTCGCCGAACTGCAGCACGCGCTGGTAGGGATAGACGCCGTCGCCGGCATAGGAGGCGAGCAGCAGGAGCTGCGGATTGTCCTCGCTCTCGACCTGGTAGATCACGCCGGTATGCGCGTTCACCAGCGGCGACAATTCGGTGAGCAGCAGTCGGCCCACGGTCGCGAGGTCGCGCTGGCCCTGCAGCATGTTGGTGAACTTGGCGAGGTTGGTCTTGAGCCAATCCTGCTCGGTGTTCAGCTCCGTCGTCAGACGGAGATTGGTGATCATGGTGTTGATGTTGTCTTTCAGCTCGGCCACCTCGCCGCGGGCGTCGACCTGGATCGATCGCGTCAAATCGCCCTTGGTCACGGCGGTCGCGACTTCCGCGATCGCGCGCACCTGCGAGGTGAGGTTGGCCGCGAGCAGGTTGACGTTGCCGGTGAGGTCCTTCCAGGTGCCGGCCGCGCCGGGCACGTTGGCCTGGCCGCCGAGCCGGCCTTCGACGCCGACCTCACGCGCCACCGACGTCACCTGGTCGGCGAAGGTCGCAAGCGTCTCCGTCATGTTGTTGATGGTGTCGGCGAGCGCGGCGACCTCGCCCTTCGACTTCACGGTGAGGTTCTGCTTGAGATCGCCGTTGGCGACGGCGGTCACCACCTTGACGATGCCGCGCACCTGTTCGGTCAGGTTCGCCGCCATGAAGTTGACGGTGTCGGTCAGATCCTTCCAGGTGCCGGCGACGCCGGGCACCTGGGCCTGGCCGCCCAGCTTGCCCTCGGTGCCGACCTCGCGCGCCACGCGCGTCACTTCACCGGCGAAGGCGTTGAGCTGGTCCACCATGGTGTTGATGGTGTTCTTGAGCTCGAGGATTTCGCCCTTCACGTCGACGGTGATCTTGCGCGACAAGTCGCCGCGCGCCACGGCGGTCGTGACCTCGGCGATGTTGCGGACCTGTGTGGTGAGGTTCGCGGCCAGGAGGTTGACGTTGTCAGTGAGATCCTTCCAGGTGCCGCCGACGCCGGGCACCACGGCCTGACCGCCGAGCCGGCCTTCGGTGCCGACCTCGCGCGCCACGCGCGTCACCTCGGCGGCGAAGGAGCGGAGCTGCTCCACCATGGTGTTCAGGGTGTCCTTCAGCAGCAGGATCTCGCCGCGGACGTCCACCGTGATCTTCTTGGAGAGGTCGCCGCCGGCGATGGCGGTCGCGACCTCGGCGATGTTGCGGACCTGGGCGGTCAGGTTCGATGCCATGAAGTTGACGTTGTCGGTGAGATCCTTCCAGGTGCCGGCGACGCCGGGCACTTCGGCCTGGCCGCCGAGCTTGCCTTCGGTGCCGACCTCGCGCGCCACGCGCGTGACTTCGCCGGCAAAGCCGTTGAGCTGGTCCACCATGGTGTTGATGGTGTTCTTCAGCTCGAGGATTTCGCCCTTCACGTCCACGGTGATCTTGCGCGACAAGTCGCCGCGCGCCACGGCGGTCGTGACCTCGGCGATGTTGCGGACCTGGGCGGTGAGGTTGCCCGCCATCGAGTTGACGGAGTCGGTGAGGTCCTTCCAGGTGCCGGCGACACCGGGCACGTTGGCCTGACCGCCGAGGCGGCCTTCGGTGCCGACCTCGCGCGCCACGCGCGTCACCTCGCCCGCGAAGCGGTTGAGCTGGTCGACCATCGTGTTGAGGGTGTCCTTCAGCTGAAGGATCTCGCCGCGCACGTCCACCGTGATCTTGCGCGACAGGTCGCCGCCGGCGATCGCGGTCGCGACTTCGGCGATGTTGCGAACCTGGGCGGTGAGGTTGCCCGCCATCGAGTTCACGGAGTCAGTCAAGTCCTTCCAGGTGCCGGCGACGCCGGGCACGTCGGCCTGACCACCGAGCTTGCCGTCGGTGCCGACCTCGCGCGCGACGCGCGTGACTTCGCCCGCGAACGCATTGAGCTGGTCGACCATGGTGTTGAGCGTTTCCTTCAGCTGAAGGATTTCGCCGGAGACGTTCACTGTGATCTTCTTCGACAAATCGCCCTTGGCGACCGCGGTCGCGACTTCGGCGATGTTGCGAACCTGGCCGGTCAGGTTCGAGGCCATCGAGTTGACGGAGTCGGTCAGGTCCTTCCAGGTGCCGCCGACACCCCGCACGACGGCTTGGCCGCCGAGCTTGCCTTCGGTGCCGACCTCGCGCGCGACGCGCGTCACTTCGCCGGCGAACGCATTGAGCTGGTCCACCATGGTGTTGATGGTGTCCTTCAGCTCCAGGATCTCGCCACGGACGTCCACGGTGATCTTCTTGGAGAGGTCGCCGCCGGCGACCGCCGTCGTCACTTCGGCGATGTTGCGGACCTGTGCCGTCAAGTTCGAGGCCATCGAGTTGACGCTTTCGGTGAGGTCCTTCCAGGTGCCGGCGACGCCGAGCACGTTGGCCTGGCCGCCGAGCCGCCCCTCGGTGCCGACTTCGCGCGCCACGCGCGTGACTTCGCCGGCAAAGGCGTTGAGCTGGTCCACCATGGTGTTGAGCGTTTCCTTCAGCTGAAGGATTTCGCCCGACACGTTCACGGTGATCTTCTTGGACAAGTCGCCGCCGGCGATCGCGGTGGCGACGTCGGCGATGTTGCGGACCTGCGCGGTCAGGTTCGAGGCCATGAAGTTGACGTTGTCGGTGAGATCCTTCCAGGTGCCGGCGACACCGGGCACCTGGGCTTGGCCGCCGAGCTTGCCTTCGGTGCCGACCTCGCGCGCGACGCGCGTCACTTCGGAGGCGAAGGAGTTGAGCTGGTCCACCATGGTGTTGATGGTGTCCTTGAGCTCCAGGATTTCGCCGCGCACGTCCACGGTGATCTTGCGCGAGAGGTCGCCGCGCGCCACGGCCGTGGTGACGTTGGCGATGTTGCGGACCTGAGCGGTCAGGTTGCCGCACATAGCGTTCACGGAGTCGGTCAAATCCTTCCAGGTCCCGGCGACCCCGGGCACGATCGCCTGGCCGCCCAGCTTGCCGTCGGTGCCGACCTCACGCGCCACGCGCGTCACTTCGGAGGCGAAGGAGCGGAGCTGGTCCACCATCGTGTTGATGGCTTCCTTGAGCTGAAGGATCTCGCCGCGGACGTCGACCGTGATCTTCTTCGACAGGTCGCCGTTGGCCACCGCGATCGTCACCTCGGCGATGTTGCGGACCTGGTTGGTCAGGTTGTTCGCCATCGAGTTGACGCTTTCGGTCAGGTCTTTCCAGACGCCGGTCACCTCGGGCACCTGGGCCTGGCCACCGAGCTTGCCTTCGGTGCCGACCTCGCGCGCGACGCGCGTCACCTCGGAGGTGAACACGCCGAGCTGCTTGATCATCGTGTTGACGATGGTCGCCGACTGCAGGAATTCGCCGCGCAGCGGACGGCCCTCGACGTCGAGCTTGACGGTCTGGAGCAGGTCGCCCTGCGCCACGGCGGCGACGGCGCGGGTCACCTCGCGCGTCGGCCACAAGAGGTCATCGATCAGCGTGTTGACGGAGCCTTCCATGTCGGCCCAGGAGCCGGACGCGAGGCCGAACTTCACCCTCTGGCGGGTCTTACCCTCGCGTCCCACCACCTGACCGACCAGCTCGAGCTGCTGCGCCATGCGCTGGTTGGCGGCGATGATTTCGTTGAAGGTGTCGGCAATCTTGCCGTCCATGCCGAGATAGTCCCCGCTCATGCGCACGGAGAAATCGCCGCTGCGCATGGCCTGGAGCGCAAGGAGCAGTTCCGCCCGGGAATCCGGCTCTGACATGCCGTTGGGTTTTGGTTTTGGGACACGACGACCGGAGCGTGATGCTGTTCCGGGATCGAGGTCGCTCATACTGATTCCCCCGCAGGCGCCGGCCAAATCCTATGGCAGGACGCGACTATTCAAAATAGAGCGTCAGCCAAATTCGAAATCAAGCGCCAAGGTTATGACGCGAGTAATTGGAACCTGCCTTGCTCAGCCCAACCAAGATAACGGCGATGATCGCCGTGAGTTCCACCCGTTTCAAAAAACTCCGAGGGCGCGCCCTTTCGGTCCGGAATGCCGGCCAAAGGCGCTCGGGAACAGCGGGGGGGCCCCGAGGTTAGCCTCTGGCGAGATACAGGGAGAACGCAGATGAAAGCTGGATTAGCCGTCTTTGCCGGCGTGTTGGTCGCCGCGGGATCTGCCTTTGCGCAGGGGGCACCAAGTGGGCGCGGCGCCGTGACGGGTGATCCGGCGGCCAGCTCCGCCACGCCGCATGCGGGTTCGCAGACGACGGGGACTGCCGCCAAGTCAAACCCCAGTGGTAGCGGCACCTCGAGCTCCGGCGGCAAGGATGCCAATGGCGATTCCGGCCGGGACAAGATGCCCGAGAGCGATCGCACCGTTCGTCCGATCGAGCAGCAGCATCCTGAGCAGAAGTAAGACCGCTATTTGTCGGCCATGGTGCGCTCGGCGTCTTGCAGCTGTACGCGGAGCGCCGGCAGCTGCTCGCGCGCGAAGGCAGCAAGTGCGGGATTGTCGGGCGTCCTCAGATAGCGCTCCAGCAGGCCGATCGTGGATTCGTATTCGGGAATCTGTGCCGCATAAAAGCTTCTGACATAGGCGGGCCCGTCCATGTCGTCAGGCATGACGAGGCTGGAGCCTGCCGCCGATGCCTTGCTCACGCGCGGCTCGGCGCCAATGGCGTCCTGAATCTCCTTCAGCTTCTTGTCGCGCCTGGCCGCCTCTTCGGCGCGCAACGCGGCGAGGTTCTTCACCTCCGCATTACCCTTGAGGTCGGAACTTTCCAGCAGGCCCTGCTGGAAACGGCTAAAGGCGTAGAGGCCGCTGATGACGATCGTTGCGTCGGGTGCACGGTCGCCGCGCATTCGCTCGCCCGTGCTGTCGGCAAGCGCCGCGGTGCTGATGAAGGCCAGGAGGATCGCGACGAGTATCCGCATGAACGATCAATGGCCGATGACGTTCAAAGTTCCCGAAGAGTTAAGATCCTGTAAGGGCGGGTTGCAGGCCGCTGGTTCCGTGCCCACGTTTACTCCATGAAACAGTCTGATATCTTCAGGGATAACGCTGAGAACTGTCTGCAGCTGGCCGAGCGGTCGGAAGGACGACCCGCATATAAGCGCTATTCGCGCATGGCAGATGCTTGGACGGCTTTGGCGAAAGAGCAGGATTGGCTCGATGGCGAAGTTCCGCCTGTTCAGGTCGGCGTCCTGCGCCGCCGGGGCGCCTGACCTCTTTTCTTCGTGACTCCGCGTGTGAGGCCGCTCACGGTATCGGCGGGCCCAAGCAACGATCATACGGGAATAGTCGATCGCACTGATTTTTCGAATCCAGAAGGAGGTTTTGCGATGGCTCCACGTCTGGCACTTCTCTCGCTCGTTTTAGCCTTTGGCGTCTCGGTCGCGTTCGCGGCGGTGACGACCCTTCGCCAGGTGCATCAGGAACACGCAACAGTCGGGATGCACGCGACGCATAGTTAGCGCCGCGCTCGTCTCGCCCATTTCGGAACATTTGGCGCAGCGGAGCGTAAGCGCTGCGAAGCATCCAAATAGGCGAGAACACAGCATGGCACATTCCGACCAGGGAATCGTCAGGGACAAGCGTGCGGAGGAGCAGCCGCGCGACAAGCAGCGTGCGCAAACCGCTCACAAGTCTGACCAGAAGGGTTCGCCGTCGCGAGAGGCGACGCGTGACCCCAAGCTCAACGACGACAGCAAGACGCCAGGCTCCGGCATGACGCCGGACGATTCCGGCGCGGCGCCGAGCGGCTGATCACGCGAGGAACGAATCCGCAGGCAAGGAGTCGAGAGATTGCTTCCGGTTGACATGCCCCCGGTGCTCCGGAAGCAATCTCCAAGAGCGGCCCTGGCACCCACCGTGCCGGGGCCGTTTGCCGTGGAGATCGCAAGGATCAGTCGTCCTTGCCGGTGTCCGGTTCGCCTTGAGTGTGCCCGTCGGGGCCGCGGCCGAACACGCCGAAGCTGCTCGACTTCACACCTGCTCCCGCATCGACGCCCGCAGCGGCCAGTCCGAACTTCAGCAACTCGCGCACGGCTGCGGCTCGCGTCGGCATGCGATGCCTAAATCGGAAATCGTCAACGGCAGCCAGCTCTTCCGGCGAAAGCATCACCTGAAGCCGCTCGGCGCGAAGGTCGTTCATGGCCCATCACGCAAATTGAGGAGATTGAGTAGCTTACTCAACCAACGAACTTAGCAAGAGTTCCACATGAATCGTCAATACCACCAAATGAGTAATAAATCTAAATAATATCAATAGGTTATGATTGAAACGACTCTCCCGCTGGCGCATTCTAATGGAGAGGGAGAGCCGCCATGACGGACGAAGTCAGGTTACCCCGCAAGCTGTCGGAAGAGCCCGAAGCGTCGAAACCGGTGCGCCCAAGCCACCAGAAGGTCATCGATCAGGTCGAGCGCTGGGCCAACAGTCCCGGCCTGCAACCGCCAAGGACGGAAGATGCGAAAACGATCTGAGCCCCACACCTTCGAACAGCGAATCCTCGCGCAGAAGCTGCGGCTCGAACATGAGCTGTCGCGCTTGCCGGCTGGTCATCAGCGCGACTCCGTGGCCGCGCGCATCGACCAACTGCACACGGCAGCCGAGATGTACGATTTCCTGATGCCGCGGGAAGAGGCGCCGGCTGCGCGCTGATCGCGCTCAGCGTTTGGCCCGCCGGGTATGAGACACGATCCGGAATTTCCGTCTCAGCCACCAGGCCGACACCGAGACGGCAGCCCATACAAGGATGGCGCCGGCGAATGCTCCGATGACACTCCTCGCAACCAGGACGTAGAAAGTAACGGCGAACGCCGCAAGACCGATGCTCCCAAGGCCGGCGCCGGCAGCATCGAGCGCTGCAGCCTCTTGCCCACGCCTTCGGCCCGAGAGGCCGGCCTTCTCCTTGGTTTGCCGCTCGTGACTCTCGATCAGCGTCGCGCTGGCGCAGAAGATGGCAGGGAGCGCGAGGAAGAGTCCGCCGACGGCGACGCCGCAGCGTGAGCCCACGAAGCCTGCGAAAACCGTCGCCGCTCCGCCGAGCAGAAAGCGGATGGCGTACTCGTACCAGTGCGTTTGCTTCAGCGCCGATGCTGACATCTTGATCGGCATCACGCGGCGCCTCCGAAACCCGCCAGCAGTGCAAAGGCGACCACAAGCCAGACGACGAAAGCGATGATGGTGGCGGGCAGCGCCGTGAAACGAAACCTCATCAAGAGATGGCAGACCGCGACGCTGTAGCAGGCGAGGGCTGCCGCACCATAGATCATGGTCCAGCTGGCTGCCGCGGCATAGTGTGTCCCGTGCTGAACCACGGCGATGCCCAGCGTCGCGAGCGCGACCGACGGGGCCGCACCGAGAAGCCCGGCGAAGCTCTTCGGCTTCAGCATGTCTCCGAGGATCGCGAAGGCGGAGACGACAATGCCGCCGGCGATGAAGCGGACAAGGTATTCCGTCATCGCCGAGTCCGGGAGGCCATGTGCGATCGGCCGAGCGTCAGCGGACGGAGAAGTCTTTCGACAGCGATGCCCAAGGTGAAGCCGGCCAGCACATCGCTCGCCCAATGAGCCAGCAGGACGATGCGCGTCAGCGATAGTCCAACTGCGAGAGCGCGAACCACACGCCGCGGCTTGGTTGGAAGCAGGCCGGCGGCGGAGGCGAGTGCGCCCATGTGGACGGCATGACCCGACGGAAAGGCGTCCCGGCGTCGCCCCGATAGCGGAATGCCGCGCCAGTGGCCGACGGCCGTCAACCGGTCCGGTCGCGTTTGGTCGAACACCGATTTGAGCACGTGCGGAAGCAGCGCCGTGGTCAGCGAGACCAGCAGGATGTGATTTGCAGTCGGGCGCTGCGCCGGCTGCCGCAGCTGGGTGTAGACCCATCCCGCCGCGGCAAGCCCGATCAGAATGTGCTCGTCCGCTCCCCAGGTCAGCGCCTCGGCGGCTTGCTCGACCCGTGCGTTGGTGTGGTCGGCGATCTCGTTGGCGATCGCATGATCGGCGAGGGTCGGTTCTACGCTTACAAGTGCCATGGTCCGTTGCTGACGAGCTTCGTGACGGTTTTGTTGCGCTCGTATGACAACAAACATTCCGGCCCGGCGGTTCCGAATGCACCGGGCCGGCGGTTCTCACGGCTGGCCTGATCCGCCGGCGGCGCCGTACACCTGACCGGTCGCATAGCTGGCGTCAGCCGCGGCGAGCTGCACATAGATCGAGGCGAGCTCGGCAGGCTGGCCCGGGCGGCCAAGTGGTGTCATGCCGCCGAACTTTTCGAGTTTCTCCATCGTGGCGCCGCCGGAGACCTGAAGCGGCGTCCAGATCGGTCCGGGCGCGACGCCGTTGACGCGAATGCCCTTGGAAGCGAGCTGCTTCGCCAGCGACTTCACGTAGTTCATCGTCGCCGCCTTGGTCTGTGCGTAATCGTAGAGATCGGGCGAGGGATCGTAAGCCTGCTCGGATGTCGTGCCGATGATGCAGGATCCCGGCTTGAGATGCGGCAGCGCCGCCTTGATGATCCAGAATGGCGCGTAGATGTTGGTCTTCATGGTCGCGTCGAAATCTTCCGACGAGACATCGAGGATGGACGCGCGCGTCTGCTGACGGGCGGCGTTGTTGACGATGATGTCGAGGCCGCCGAGGCCCTGCACGGCCTGCTCGACCAGCTTCTTGCAGAACGCTTCGTCCCTGAGGTCGCCGGGAATGGCGAGGCCGTTGCGGCCTTCCTTCTTGATCAGCGCGATGACTTCCTGCGCGTCCGGCTCCTCCGCCGGCACGTAATTGATCGCGACATCGGCGCCTTCGCGCGCATATGCGATGGCGGCTGCGCGGCCCATGCCGGAATCGCCGCCGGTGATCAGCGCCTTGCGGCCTGCGAGACGCCCGGAGCCCTTGTAGCTGGTCTCGCCATGATCAGGGCGCGGCTCCATCTTGCCGGCGAGGCCCGGCCAGGGCTGCGACTGCTTCTTGAACGGCGGCTTCGGATAGCGGGTGAGGGGATCGATCAGCTCTTGCTCGGCCATGTCAGTGTTTCCTTTCGCCGTCGACGATGCCAGCGAAGCCGCAGCGAGCGTGGCGCTCGCTGCGTGGACGACGTGCCGGCGAGATACCGAAGACTTCCTTTGATGTGCCATGAGGGCCTCCACATTTCGCGATCTCAATGCGCCGAGGCCTGCATCGTTGCAAAACGCTGGACGCCGGCGATTTGCCGGCGTCCGCGTGAATGATGCTACTTCGACTGGCCGACGCTCGGTGCCTTGCCGAGCTCCTTGGCCATGTCGAGGTGATGCTTGAGCGCGGGCAGGGTCTTGCCGGCCCAATCCTTCAGGTCGGCATTGTCGCCGCCCTTGGCGTAACGCTCGAACAGCGACACCGCGTCCTCATGGGCGCTGACCTGGTACGAATTGTAGTCCGAGCTGAAGTCCTTGCCGTTGGCGCTCTTGAGCTTGTCGAGTTTGCTCTGATGAGAGCTGTCCAGGTCCGTCGGCAAGGTCGCCTGAACCTTGCCGTTGCCGACCAGGCCCTTCAGCTCGCTGCTGGTCTTGGTATGGTCGGTGATCATCTGTTGCGCGAACGTCTTCTCCTGCGCGTTGCCCTTCTGCTCGGCAAGCTTGCTCGACTCGATCTCGAACATGTCGCTGATCGCGACCTCCTTGACGAAATCGGCAGTCGCAGGCGCGACGCCCAGTGCGGAGTTGACGCCGGTCTTCTCGCCCAGCGACTGGGCGAGCGCAGGGCCTGCGAAAAGGACGCAGGCGACGGCGATGGCGGTGCGTTTCATCGTTAAGTACCTCCAATTGGATGCGCGGCCTCGCCGCGCCACGTTGCGCCGACCAACACGGCGCGCCGACCGAGGTTCCAATCGCTAATCCGTCGGCCTCCTGCCGCTGCGCGGATTGATCGGGTCCGTCGCCTGTCGCCGCAACCGCTCCGGCAGAAACGGTTCGGCCGGTGTGGCGGTCGCATCGGCCCGGACATCCGCATGGTGTTGCGCTCGCTCATGCGGAGTCTTGTTGTCGTTGACCTGGCGTTTCACGTCGAGGCCGTGCACGGGATCGTTGACGCCGTGCTGAATGTCGCGAAAGTCGCTCATTGGTCACTCCCTTCCCAGGCGGCATGGTTCACGTGCCTAAGAAAGGCTCGTTCCTCCGCGATGTTCCTGTCAGGTTGCAGGTCGGTCCTGGAACGATCACCCCTTCCAGCAAGTTGATTCACGTATCGGCTGAGCGGAGGATTGCGATGTTGAATCAAGGTGAGCTGGACCGCAGCGAGATGGGACGTTTGATCGGCAGCGACAAGGTCGAGGGAACATCGGTCTACGGCGCCGATCGCAACAAGATCGGTTCGATCGAACGCGTGATGATCGACAAGATCAGCGGCAGGGTGTCCTACGCTGTCCTCGGCTTCGGTGGATTTCTCGGCCTCGGCAATGACCACTATCCGTTGCCCTGGCAGTCGCTCAAATACGACACCGAGCTCGGCGGCTATGTCACCGGGATCACCGCCAAGGCGCTGGAAGGCGCGCCAAAATACGGTGAGCGAAGCGACTGGAACTGGGGCGACGACGCCGCGCTGCGCGGCATCAACGCCTATTACGGCGTTCCCGTCGCCTGATGTTCTTGCAGGAAAGGCAGATCGATGAGCAAGGAACGGCCCAACGATGACCCGCGGGATCGGAGCGACTGGGGTTCGCACAGACAGACGGACACGCCCTGGAAGGGTACTCCGGAGAAAGAACAGGGATCGGACAAGGTGAAGCCCGATCTCGAGAAGTGGCACGAGACGAACACGCATTGATGGCGTGCGGACATTGGTGACGCGCGGCGCCGACAGCGCCGCGCTGCTTTTTTGCGCAATGCAATCACAAATGGCGGCGGTGCTCCCACGACCGGGAACCATGCTTCAGGGCTGCGGTTAGGCCCCCGGCATGGGCGCAGGCCAAGCCGTTTACCGAAAAATCCCGATCGAGGTGTTGCAGTGGATGCTCATACCCGGGAGCGTGGGCCGTCCGCGGAGCAGCCTCAGAAGGTGGAAGCTCCAAGGACTTCGCCCGACTCCAAGCAACAGACCGAACAACCGTCCGGCAAATCGGACAAGGCGCCGTCCCTGCGCGACCGGATTCGCGCGCACTGGCTGCTGGCGAGCGTCGGCGCGATCGTGCTGATCGCCGCTCTGACCGTCGGTCTGCTCTATTGGCTCGAGGTCCGCCATTACGAATCCACCGACGACGCCTTCGTCGCCGCGCGCAGCTTTTCCGTGGCTTCGAAAGTCGGCGGCTATGTCACCGATATCCCTGTTACCGACAACCAGCATGTCAATGCCGGCGATCTCCTCGCGAGGATCGACGAGCGTGACTACCGCATCGCCGTCGATCAGGCCAATGCGCAGGTCGAAGTCTCCAAGGCCAACATCGACAATGTCGCGGCGAAGATCGATTCCCAGCAGGAGCAGATCAAGCAGGCCCAGGCGCAACTCGAGCAGGCCCAGGCCCAGCTCCAGTTCTCGCAGGAGGAATTCGCGCGCGCCCAGGATCTGGTCGAGAAGGGCGCCGGCACCGTGCAGCGTCAGCAGCAGACCCGGTCCGATCTTCAGGCGCAGCAAGCCAACACCGAGCGCGCCAAGACCGCGGTGATCGCCGCGCAGGTCGGCATCAAAACATTGCAGGCCCAGCTCGAAGGCGCCAAGGCGCAGCTGCAGCAATCGCAGGCGCAGCTCGATCAGGCCCAACTGAATCTGCAATACACCAGCGTCGTCGCCGCGCAATCCGGTCGCGTGGTCAAGCTCTCGGGCGCCAAAGGCACGTTCGTGACCGCAGGCCAGAGCCTGATGATGTTCGTGCCCGATGACGTCTGGATCGTCGCCAATTACAAGGAAACCCAGCTCAATGACATGCGGCCGGGCCAGCCGGTCGACATCCGCATCGACGCCTATCCCGGCCGCAAGCTGACCGGTCATGTCGATTCCGTGCAGCCGGGCTCCGGCACGGCCTTCAGTCTGCTGCCTGCCGAGAATGCCACCGGCAACTACGTCAAGGTGGTGCAGCGCGTGCCGGTGAAGATCGTGGTCGACAACTGGCCGGCCGATCTGCCTGTCGGTCCCGGCATGTCCGTCGTGCCCTGGATCAGAGTACGATGACCGACGCCACGGAAGGCGGCGCGTCCGCCGGAGGCTGGTCGCCCGAACGCTCGGCCGCCGGCGGCCACAATCCATACCTCATCGCTTTCGTGGTCTCGATCGCCACCTTCATGGAGGTGCTCGACACCACGATCGCCAATGTCGCGCTGCGCCACATCGCCGGCGGGCTCGCCGTCGGCCTCGACGAGAGCACCTATGTCATCACCAGCTATCTCGTCGCCAACGCCATCGTGCTGTCGATCTCGGGCTGGCTGTCGACCGTCATCGGCCGCAAACGCTTTTACATGATGTGCGTGGCGATATTCTCGCTGGCCTCGCTGTTGTGCGGCTTCGCCTGGAATCTGCAGGCGCTGGTGCTGTTCCGCATCCTGCAAGGCCTCGGCGGCGGCGGCATGGCGACCAGCGAGCAGGCGATCCTCGCCGACTCCTTTCCGCCGCACAAGCGCGGGCAGGCCTTTGCCATCTACGGCGTCGCCGTGGTGGTCGCGCCGGTGATCGGGCCGACGCTCGGCGGCTGGATCACCGATACCTATAGCTGGCACTGGGTCTTCCTGATCAACGTGCCGATGGGGCTGCTGTCGCTCTTCCTGGTCGGCACGCTGGTCAAGGAGCCGTCGGGCGCGGAAGAGGAGAGGGAAGAACTGCTGAGCAAGGGTCTGCGGGTCGATTATGTCGGGTTCGCGCTGGTCGCGATCGGGCTCGGCTCGCTGGAATTCGTGCTCGACGAAGGCCAGCGCAACGACTGGTTCGGCTCCAACATGATCATCGTCTTCGCGGTGCTTTCGGCGGTGTCGTTGCTCGCGCTGATCCCTTGGGAGCTGACGCGCGAGGATCCGATCGTCGATCTCCGCCTCCTTGGCCGCCGCCAGTTCGCCGCCTGCTTTCTCGTCATGCTCGCGACCGGCGCGGTGCTGATCTCGACGACGCAGCTGTTGCCGCAGCTGCTCCAGACCGAGCTGAACTACACGGCCATGCTGGCCGGACTTGCCCTGTCGCCAGGCGGCGTCGCCACGCTGATCTTGATGCCGGTGGTCGGCCGCCTGGTCGGCTCGGTGCAGCCGAAATATCTGATCATGTTCGGCGCGGCTATCGTCGCGCTGTCGATGTGGCATCTGACCGGAATCAACGGCGACATCACCTACGGCTATGCCGCGCTCTCGCGCATCTTCCTTGCGCTGGGGCTGCCCTTCCTGTTCCTGCCGGTGACGACCGCCTCCTATGACGGCGTGCCGGGCGACAAGACCAACCAGGCCTCCGCGCTGATCAACGTCGCCCGCAACATCGGCGGCTCCATGGGCGTGGCGCTGGCCCAGACGGTTCTGGCGCAGCGTCAGCAATTCCACCAGAGCCGCCTGATCGAGCACGCCGCACCTTCAGACCTCGGCTACCAGCAGACCATCGATGCGATGACGCGTTATTTTCAGGCGCAAGGCTCGAATGCCAGCGATGCGGCGTCGCAGGCGGTCGCCTGGGTGGGCCGCACCCTGCAGCAGCAGGTCGATTATCTCGCCTATATCGACGTGTTCTGGACGCTCGCAATCATCGCCGTGCTGATGATCCCGACCGCGGCGGTGCTGCGCCCGATCGACCTCGGCGCCCCCGCGCGGGGGCATTGAAGCGGAACAGGTCATCCGGAGCCCCTGTCGGGTTCCTGGATTGGACGGGTGCGACGCGAAAGGTCGCCCGACACCGCCAAACTTCTTAACCACGGCGGCAATCGACTGCTGGAATTGCTCCGGAGGACGCCTAAATAGGAGTAAATTACTCCTTAACTGACCAATTTCAGGAGGCGTCCGTGGTCCTGAAAAGCGTTCCTTTTGCGGTTGCCATTGCCCTCGTGCTCGCATGGGGCGGTCTCGCGCGCGCTGACGACTACAAGCCTGACGAATATCTCAGCCTCGATCTCTCCAAGGCCGTGCTGTCGCCGAAGCGGCTCGGGCCGGAGACGCAGTTCGCGCCCGTCGCGCTGGAGGCGAAGGGCGGCGGCGAGGCGCAGGCGCGTGTCGAACCGGTCGACGTGCCGAAGAAGGTCGCGGCCGAACGCGTGCACGAGCCCGAGCCGAAGGTCGCTCACGCCAAGAGGGTGCAGCCGCGCGGCGCTGCCCGCACGAAGCTCGCGCATCGCCACGGCAACCCGCTCGACGCGCAGGCGATGGACACCCGTATCCAGACCTGGCCGTGCCGGTCCGGCGGCATCTGCAACTGGAAGCACTGAGGCGCGAGGCACCGCTTCCCAACCTCTTCCCGCTTGCGGGGAGAGGTCGACGCGCGAAGCGCGGCGGGGGAGGGGTACAGGTCTATCGATGATCTCAAGTGCGGAGAGAGCCCCTCACCCCAACCCTCTCCCCGTAAGAACGGGGCGAGGGAGTGCACCGCCGTCGCCGCAACCAACTTGCCCCGTCACCTCGACGTCGCAAAAGCGTCGGCGCGGAGTCAAGAAACCGTAAGCCGGTAGTCAAACGGCGCATGCACAGGTGCCGATGTTCGCGCAATGGACGACCACGAGGTCACCAACGACTGGTCGCCGACCGGCAGCTATGACGAAACAGGCTATGAGGACGACGGCACCCCGCGCCTGGTGGCGCGCGCCCGCCGCGCCTTCTTCGACTTCATGCCGATCCGCCATATCGGTGCGCGGCAGGGCCGGGTCTATCGCAAGATCGCTTACGGTCCGCTGCTCGACGTCTTCATGATCGACATGCGCAGCTATCGCGACGAGACCTGGAACAAGGGCCGCGATCATCGCGGCTGGATTCTTGGCGCGGACCAGCCCGCCTGGCTGAAGCGGGAGCTCGCGGCCTCCCGCGCGACCTGGAAGGTGATCGCGGCCGACCTGCCGATCGGGCTGATCAGTCTCGATGCCGTCGCCCTCGGTGACGGCCCGCCCGACAGGCGCGAGCACGAGATCGCCGATCTGCTCGCCTCCATCAAGCGCGCCGGCGTCCGCAACATCGTCTGGCTCACCGCCGACATGCATTACACCGCGGCGCATTACTACGATCCGAACAAGGCGCAGTTCAGCGATTTCGAGCCGTTCTGGGAGTTCGTCTCCGGACCCCTGCATGCCGGCACCCGGGGCCCCGGCGAGCTCGACGATACCTTTGGCCCTGTCGCGATGTACCGGAACGGTTGCAGCGAGGCTCAGGGCGAGAATCTCGCCCCCTGTTTCGGCCTGCAGTTCTTCGGCCGCGTCGACATCGACGGGCGGAGCGGCGTGATGACCGTGACCCTGAAGGATGTCGATAACCGCGACCTCTGGTCGGTCGACATCGAGCCCCAGCCGCAGGGGCGGCCTGCCGTGGTGGCGCAGCATTCGTGAGGGACGTGGCGGGTGAGGGTTCTTTCCTCTCGGGGATTGTCCCGTTGCGAAGACACCCTCTCCCAACCCTCCCCCGCAAGCGGGAGAGGGAGCTCACCTTCCTCAATCGCTCCTAACCCGATCTTGATTGGCCGCGGCCCGCCTGCCGCGCTATGGTGTCCGATCCCGCCACCTCTTTTCCATCACCAAAGAGTCTGCATCTCGCGGCATGCCGCGTGCACCCGGCGGGCTGAAAATGCCTCAGGGAGCCTGTTCCATGGACCATCTGACAACACAGGGCATCAGCATGCCCAAGCTCGGCCTCGGCACATTTCGCATGCAGGGCGATGTCTGCCGCGCCGCAGTCGAGAGCGCGCTGTCGATCGGCTATCGCCACATCGACACCGCCGAAATGTACGCCAACGAGGAGGCCATCGGTGCCGCGCTGGCGGCTGCCTCCCTGCCACGCGGCGAGCTGCACGTCACGACAAAGGTCTGGCACGAAAATCTGACGCCGGATGCGATCCGCCGCGCCTTCGATGCCAGCCTGAAGAAGCTCAGGCTCGACCACGTCGATCTCTATCTGGTGCACTGGCCATCGAAGTCGGCAAACTGGGGCGCTGTGTTCGAGACCCTGGTGAAGCTGAAGGACGAAGGGCGCACCCGGGCGATCGGCGTTGCCAACTTCACCACGGCGCTGCTCAAGATCGCGGTCGAGGACGTCAAGGCACCGATCGCGTGCAATCAGGTCGAATACCACGCGATGCTGGATCAATCGAAAGTGCTGGCTTATCTCCGCGCCAGGTCAATTCCGCTCGTCGCTTATTGCCCGCTTGCGCAGGGACGTTTTGCCTCGGACCCGGTGCTGGCCGAAATCGGCGCCCGGCACAATGCAAGCGCCGCGCAGGTCGCGTTGAAGTGGCTGCTCGACCAGGACGGCGTCGCCGCCATTCCCAAGGCTTCACGCCGCGAGAGTCAGCAGGCCAATTGGGACGCGCTGAAGATCACGCTCGACGATGCCGATCTCGCGAAGATCGCAGCGCTGCCGAAAGACAGGCGTTGCGTGAGCCCCGGCTTCGCACCGGAGTGGGATCAGGGCGGGTCCTCATAAAGGCGCCGATGTCGGCTTGCGGGAGCAAGCAGCTTGATCAAAGCATTGCTGCTTGTGACCCGCTGCTGACCCTCGCGCGAACCACCACAGGGTCCGCTATCCGGCTTAGACCGGACCAGCCCTGAAACAGGGTTGAAGTCGCAGTTTGACCCACAGTCGACATTTCCGTGTTGGCGGCTCCTTGAATGGGCAAGCATTTCGCCAAGCGTTCCACCGCTGTCAGTGTTCGCGTTCCCAGGTCAGAGCGCCGACTACTTTCTTACCCTGATAGATGCCAACTGAGCTGACTTGTTCAGCCGTTCGGAGGCTCAACCGGTCACCCTCCAACTTGAAAAATCTCACCTGATCGAGCCCGGTGAGGAGCTCGTTGCCCGACATGTCGACCTTAGTCGTGAACTTGTCTCCTTCGATGGTGAATTTGCCGGTGTAGACAAGCAATGACTTGAGCAGCGCCGCTGACTCGTCGTCGTTTGTTGCAGGCTTGCGGTTCGCTCCGACAATAATGAAGGCCACGTACCCGTCCGGCGTGAAAGCTGCCCTTCCTTTCGGATTGGGACCAAATGGCTCGGTTGCGTCGCCACCGACAATTTGAATGGTCCATGAGGTCAGCTTCCAACTTCCGACCAGTACGTTCGATGCCTCGTCCGCAGACGCGGGTCCAGACGGAAAATAGGAATAGAGAGCAACGAATAAGGCAACGAGACGCGCCGTGCTGTTCTCCCATGAATGGCAAGTCGGGCTCCGACAATCAGGATAGCCGGGGAAATCAGAAGTTACGAGTCTCGGACGGCGACTGGAGACATCGAAGAATCTCACAGGCGCGGCTCATTGAAAATTCATGTGCCACCCGGTCGAAGGACGGGCTTGTCCGCATCATATATCCGTGGCCTATCCCGGGCAAAATGTGCACTTCGATGTTGTCCATGCGCACCGCTGCATCACGATAGGCCTGCAGCACCTCGACCGGGGCGCGATTGTCCTCGTCGCCCCAGATAAAACAGACTTGCTCGCGAAGCCCGACGAGCTCGTCAAGATAGTCCAGCATTTGGGACCCGTGGCAACAGATGCCAGCGGCGTAGCCAAGTCGCTTCGGGCCAAGAATCGCATAGGGGCCGCCGTAGCAAAATCCCATAACCGCCGCCCGGCCATTGAATTGCGGGATTGTGCCGAGGTGTCTCAGGGTGTCGACCATATCGTTTTCGCCGGCCCTGATTTGCTCGAGGCGCGGCTGCGCGCGCTGGGCCGCGCGCGGGTCGTTCCGCGAAAGTGGCCCGGCAACCGAACGCCAGAACAGATCCGGCACCGCCACGATGACGCCGCATGCCGCCAGCTCGTCGGCGATCGCGATCATGTCGGTATCAACGCCGTGAATAGCGGAGGCCAGCACGATTGCAGCAGTCGGCTTTTCAGCCTCGGGCGCGACCAGATAGCAATCGAACGCGCCGCCTTCCTTCGCGCAAATGTTGCTGAATGTCCCCTGCATAAGACTTCGCCGTGCTAATCCGGTCGGATCTTCGCAAGGCGGATCACGTTGGCCCATTTCGCGGTTTCAGCGGCCATCAGCTTGCCGAAATCGGCGGGCGAGCCGCCCAGTTCCGTCGCATCAAGAGTGCGCAGGCGCGTCCTGAACCCCGCATCGGCCAGAGCGGCGTTGGCTTCCTTGTTGAGCCTGTCAATGATCGCGGCAGGCGTACCTTTCGGCGCACCGATACCGAACACCGAACTCGCCTCATAGCCGGGCACGAATTCGCCGATTACAGGCACATCCGGCAACGCTTCTGATCGCGTTGCCGTCGTTAGCCCAAGCGCGCGCAGCTTGCCGCTCTCGATGTAACCGATCGAGGGCGCCACATTGACAAAGACGACCTGCACCTGCCCACTGAGCAGATCGGTGATTGCGGGCGCCACGCCGCGATAGGGTACATGCTGAAGATCCAGCCCGCCGGCGGCCTGCTTGAACAGCTCCGCGGCGATGTGCGTGATCCCGCCCACGCCGCCCGAACCATACGAGAGTCTGCCCGGATTGTCTTTGGCGTAGGCGATGAACCCCGGAATTGTATGGGCAGGAACCGATGGGTGGATGACCATGACCAGGGCGCCCCGGGTCAGACCCGCGACCGGCGCGATATCCCGCAGGAAATTGAAATCGAGATTCTCATACAGCGTGGCATTGATCGCGTTGGGAGAGCCAACCAGCAGGAGCGTATAACCGTCCGGAGGCGCGCGCACGACCGCCTCGGTGGCGAGATTGCTTCCTGCTCCCGGCCGGTTCTCGACGATGAATTGCTGGCCGAGCCGCTCGGACCACCACTGCCCGAGCAGACGCGCGAGAATGTCGTTCGGGCCGCCGGCGGCAAAGCCGACCATGATCCGGACCGGTCGAGAGGGATAGGTGTCGGCGTAAGCAAGGCCCGACAGCAGCGGCGGTGCGGCTACCCCCGCTGCGAAGCGCAAAAATTGACGTCGGGAGGGGGGCACCGGCTTTGCTCCGTCGAACCTACACCCACGCGGGCTCTCTTCAATGGCAGAGGATAGTTGATGCTGTCATAAGCGCATAAGGCTATTGTCTGATGAGACCATCTCAAAACAGATATGGGTACTCTCATGCAGATGAGCGATCGCATCGGAAAGCGAATGAAGCTGCAGGATTTGCACGTGCTGATGGCGGTGGTGCAGGCCGGCAGCATGGGCAAGGCGGCAGTCCTGCTCAACACCACCCAGCCCAACATTTCGAGATCGATCGCCGAGCTCGAACGTGCGTTCGACGTCCGCCTGCTGGATCGCCACCGGCGCGGAATCGAGCCGACCGCATGCGGCCGCGCCCTGGTCGATTGCGGTGCCGCCGCATTCGACGAGCTACGGCGGGGCGTGAGGAACATCGAATTTCTGGCCGACCCCAGCGCTGGAGAGGTGCGGATTGGAAGCACGGCCGATCTGGCGGCGAGCTTCGTTTCCGCTCTGGTCGATCGACTCTCCCGCCGTCACCCGCGGATCAGATTTGAGCTCGTGACCGGCTACATCGACGCGCTGCATCGCGACTTGAGCGAACGCAAAGTCGATCTGTCGTTCGTGCGGAGTCGCGGCCCGATCGCCGATGAGCGGCTGCATTTCGAGTTTCTTTTTGAAGATCGCTACGTCATCGCAGCGGGCGCAAATAATCCATTGACGCGCCGGCGCAATATCCAGCTCTCCGATCTGGCGGAGGAGCGTTGGGTGCTTCCGCCGCGGGAGAGCGTGATCGGCTCCATCATTACGCAAGCCTTTCTTGCCCGAGGGCTCGCGTATCCCCAGGCGACGGTGGTCACCGATGCCCCCCATATGCGGGTCAGCTTGCTGGAGACGGGGCGGTTCATCACGGTTTTCCCGGCTTCCACACTGAAATTTCTCGCCAGGGAGGCGGCGCTCAAGGTCCTCCCCATTGAACTGCCGGCGGACCGTCGACCGAACGGGATGCTCACGATCAAAGACCGCACCGTCAGCCCGGTTGTGCAGCTCGTCATCGACAGCGCCCGTGAGCTCGCAAAGCCAATGGCGAAACAAAAGTGACAAATAGCATGTCGGTTTGTGGCCCATCGGCGAACTGACGACTGCCTCTATTGAAGTCCGGTCAGCGGATCAGAGCGGACTAGAGTTGGTCAGGCAGAGCTGTTCGCATTTTGACCCTTATGTATGGTCCGGCCGCGCGTCGCAAGAAGGAATTCGTCGGGTTGGTGGTGAGCGGTCTTGCATCAATGTATCCGGCCTCCGATTGGAGCATATGCTCCGGGCCATCATGGATATCAGCGCGCGTGCGTTCTCGTTAGCGGACAGGCCTCGATTGGACCATTCGGGTCACCAGTGTTCGCATGCGCCGGGAAGACCGAACCTCCATCTCGTCTCATCCTCTCGCAGACCTCGGCTGGAAA
>NZ_JADFUE010000058.1:0-39086 GCF_054967145.1 Bradyrhizobium sp. UFLA06-24 | reverse complement strand
GCGCGATGACGCCGCGGCAGGCGCCCTGGTCGTCCATGATCAGGTCGATGGCGAAGAATTCGATGAAGAACTCGGCCGCGTGGCGCAGCGACTGGCCGTACATCGTGTGCAGCATGGCGTGGCCGGTGCGGTCGGCGGCGGCGCAGGTGCGTTGTGCCTGGCCCTTGCCGTAGTCCATGGTCATGCCGCCGAACGGGCGCTGGTAGATCTTGCCGTCCTCGGTGCGCGAGAACGGCACGCCCCAATGCTCGAGCTCGTAGACGGCTGCCGGCGCGTTGCGCACCATGTATTCGATTGCGTCCTGGTCCCCTAGCCAGTCCGACCCCTTCACGGTGTCGTACATGTGCCAGCGCCAGTCGTCCTTGTGCATGTTGCCGAGCGAGGCCGAGATGCCGCCCTGCGCCGCAACCGTGTGCGAGCGGGTCGGAAACACCTTGGTGATGCAGGCGGTGCGCAGGCCCGCCTCGCTGCAGCCGACCACGGCGCGCAGGCCGGCGCCGCCGGCGCCGACCACGACGACGTCATAGGTGTGGTCTTCGATCGGATAGGCTTTGCCGTTGGTGGCGGGAGCGCCGTTGCCCGTGCCATTCGTTGTGGTGGCCATGGGTTACACTCCGGATGCGAGTTTCAGGATCGCGTAGGTCGAGGCGAGCGCCACGGCGATCGAGAAGAAGTTGTTGAGCATGATCGAGACGAGCTTCAGCTTCTCGTTATGAACGTAGTCCTCGATCACGACCTGCATGCCGATCTTCATGTGCCAGGCGCTGGCGATGATGAAGAGCAGCATGATCACCGCGATCGGCAGCGAGCCGAGGATCACCTTGGCGCCGGCCTGGTTGCTGCCGAGCGTCATCATGACGATGACGATCACCGGGATCATCAGCAGCGTCATGGCGACGCCGGTGATGCGCTGGCGCCAGAAATCAGACGTGCCGGAATGCGCGGCCCCGAGATTGCGGACGCGGCCGAGCGGGGTACGCATGCTGCGCTTGGGCGTATCGGCTGCGCTCATCGTACACCTCCGATCGCGTAGGCGATGATCCAGATCAGGATCGTCAGCACGATGCCGCCGATCAGGGCGGCCCAGGTCAGCGCTTCGCGCTCATTGGCCTTGAAGCCGAAGCCGAGGTCCCACACGAAATGGCGGATACCGCTCAGCATGTGGTGCATCAGCGCCCAGGTGTAGCCGAACACGATGAGGCGGCCGATGATGCTGCCGGTGAAAGCCTGCACATTGGCATAGGCCCCGGCGGAGTTTGACGCCGCTGCGATCAGCCACCAGGCCAGCAGCAGGGTCCCGACATAGAGGGCAATACCGGTGGCGCGATGGACGATGGACAGCGCCATCGTCAACGTCCAGCGGTAGACTTGCATGTGTGGTGAAAGCGGTCGTTCGATCCGTGCGGTCATGGGCTTTTGATGTTTGTTGCGGCCCAGCCTGGGGCGCGCGGGGATCGCGAAAGGTCGGCTCTATTTACGGAGTCGATTTGCCCTGCGCAATCACCAAATCGCCATAAATCGAACCGCCGTTCAGCTCTAGAACGCTGATGAACCAAGGCCAATCAGGGGCTTGGTATACCAGAGTGATGGTGTGCCGCCGAAGGAGAGAATGTCAATTCACCCTTTGAGCCATCGGCGAGGGGCATTGAAATCACTATTGGAACGGCTCCAAGCCGCCGCCGGCCGATCGCAACTCGAACCGGTCAACTCCTGACGCCGACCTCAAGGCGGATGGCGGGCGAACCCTCTCCGATTTCCGTCCCGCGCATCAATTTTCCGCTCTGCGGAGGATATGCGCAACCTGCATTCCACCCAAGACGGCAGACCCCGGCATATCGACCGGGTCAGCCGGATCACCTACAGCTTGGCTTGCAGCCGAATCTGGGCGGAGGTTCCGGAGACGCTGCGACCACTCGCCGAGGGGCAGGTCAGGGGTGATTGCAGGTCTCGACATCAAGGAGATCATCGAACTCGCGCTGTTGCTGATCGCAACCGGTGCGCTGTCCGGATTCCTGGCCGGCGTGTTCGGCATCGGCGGCGGCGCGATTCTCGTGCCGGTGTTCTACGAATGCTTCCGCCTCGCCGGTGTGCCGCTCGAAGTGCGCATGCCGCTCTGCATCGGCACCTCGCTCGCGGTGATCATCCCGACGTCGATCAGCTCGTTCCAGGCGCATTACAGGCGCGGCGCCGTCGACATGACGATCCTGCGCATGTGGTGGCTACCGATCGTCATCGGCGTCGCCGCCGGGAGCGTCGTCGCGCGCTACGCGCCGGAGAAGCTGTTCAAGATCGTGTTCGTCGCCGTCGCCTATTCAGCGGCGGCGCGTCTGATCTTCGCGCGTCAAGGGTGGAAGCTCGGCGACGAACTGCCCACGGGACCCTTGATGCGCCTCTACGGCTTCTGCGTCGGCATTCTCTCGACGCTGATGGGCATCGGCGGCGGCCTGTTCTCGAATTTGCTGATGACCTTCTACGGACGTCCCATCCACCAGGCGGTCGCAACCTCATCCGCGCTCGCGGTGCTGATCTCGATCCCCGGCGCGCTCGGCTACATCTACGCCGGCTGGCCGGCGGCGGCGACCTATCCCGCCGTCACCGCCCTGCAAGTCCCCTTCGCATTCGGCTACGTCTCGCTGATCGGCGCCGTGCTGGTGATGCCGATGAGCCTCGTCACCGCACCGCTCGGCGTGCGAGCCGCACACGCGATGTCGAAGCGCACGCTGGAGATGGCGTTCGGGTGCTACCTGTTCATCGTCGGCAGTAGGTTTGTGATGAGCTTGTTGGGCGGACAGTAGGCGCCAAGAATTCCGTCATTGCGAGCGAAGCGAAGCAATCCAGAATCTTTCCGCGGAGGCACTCTGGATTGACGGGTAGAGAGCGTGCCCCACAAGAGCACGCGTAGCGCGACCGAGTTAGTCCTTCAATCGCACTTCGCTGTGGAGCCACGATCGGATATCGCCGATGCCTTCGATGCGGTCGGAATCCGAAAGCACTTTCAATCGCGCGGCAATCATCTTGTCGTCGATCGGCAATCCAAGCTCTTTGCAGCGATCCACCGCACGGGTGACTATCGCCGCGGTCTTCCGCCAGGTCGGCTTCATGACCGAAAAAATGATCTCGTCGAGCTGCTGCTCGGTGACTCCCGGCGGGAGCTGCACCTCATCCCATGCGAGCTCACAGACATACTCATACGGTTCCCGGTTGGACTTTGGAGGCTTGAGATCCGGATGCTGATCGTAGATCGGTTGGAGCAACTCGTCCTCTAAAGCGCCGACGACGCCGTCGAGCCAGTCCCCGAGCTTTATCCTCTCGGCTTTGGCAAGCCCTGCGATCGCCATTCGGGCTCGATCCAATGCCGCACAAGCCTCAAGAAGATGATCGTTGATCCGGACCGCCTGCTCTCGGTTCATGTCCCCCATTCCGGAGCATCCGCCCCCTATTTCTTCGCGTAAATATCCTTGTACGTATCGCGCAGGATGTTCTTCTGCACCTTGCCCATGGTGTTGCGCGGCAGTTCGTCGACGACGAAGACGCGCTTGGGCATCTTGAACTTCGCGAGGCGTCCTTCCAGGCCCTTCAGCACGGCCGTTTCATCGATGCTCGCGCCGGGCTGGCGCACCAGCACGGCGGTGACGCCCTCGCCGAAATCGGCATGGGGCACGCCGATCACGGCGGATTCGATCACGCCCGGCATGGCGTCGATCTCGCTCTCGATTTCCTTGGGGTAGACGTTGAAGCCGCCTGAGATGACCAGATCCTTGCCGCGGCCGAGGATGTGGACGTAGCCCTTGGCGTCGATCTTGCCGAGATCGCCCGTGATGAAGAAGCCGTCGGGCCGGAATTCCGACTTGGTCTTGTCAGGCATGCGCCAATAGCCCTTGAAGACGTTCGGGCCCTTCACCTCGATCATGCCGATCTCCTCGCGCGGCAATTCCTTGCCGGTCTCGGGCTCGGTGACGCGCACCGAGACGCCGGGGAGGGGAAAGCCGACCGCGCCGGGCACGCGCTCGCCGTCGTAAGGGTTCGACGTGTTCATGTTGGTCTCGGTCATGCCGTAGCGCTCGAGCACCGCGTGACCTGTGCGCGCGGACCATTCGCGATGCGTCTCGGCCAGCAGCGGCGCCGAGCCCGAGATGAACAGCCGCATGTGCTTGGTCGTCTCGCGCGACAGCGCGGGGTTCTGAAGCAGGCGGGTATAGAAGGTCGGCACGCCCATCAGCACCGTGGCACGCGCCATCAGCTTGATGATGAGGTCAGGATCGAGCTTCGGCAGGAAGATCATCGAGGCCCGCGCGAACAGCGTCACGTTGGTCGCCACGAACAGGCCGTGGGTGTGGTAGATCGGCAGGGCGTGGATCAGCACGTCGTTGTCGGTGAAGCGCCAGTAGTCGACCAGCGAGAGCGAGTTGGACGCGAGATTGTCGTGGCTGAGCATCGCGCCCTTGGAGCGCCCCGTGGTGCCCGAGGTGTAGAGGATCGCGGCGAGATCGTCGCTTGCCCGCGGCACCGTGGTGAATTCGGAGCTCGCCTTGTCGGCGGCCTCGGTCAGCGAGCCCTTGCCGTCTGCCCCGAGCGTCTCGGCATTGGCCTTCACCTTGGCGGCGATCGGCGCGAGGCCTTCCGCCTTGGAGGGATCGCAAACCACCATCGACGGCTCGGCATCGCCGATGAAGTAATCGAGCTCGTTCAACGTATAGGCGGTGTTGAGCGGCAGATAGACCGCGCCGGCCCTGACGGTTGCGAGATACAGCACGATATTGGCGACGGATTTCTCCACCTGAACCGCGACGCGGTCGCCGGGTTTCACGCCGCGCGCGACCAGCACATTCGCCATCTGCCCGGCCCGCGCGATCAGATCGCCATAGCTGATCTGGGCGCCGTCATGGGTCTCGATCGCGAGCCGCTTGGGATTATCGAGGCCGTCGAACAGGCGGGAAAACAGGTTGGCGTTGGCTGCGTGGTTCATGCAAGATTTCCTCGACCGCAAGACTGACAAGGCCGGTCAAAACCGAGGGCTGGATTAGCAAAAACCGCCCCGATGAAGCAACGGAGACAGTTTGCATGACAAAATCAGGGAAACGCGTGGCTTGGGTCACCGGCGGCGGCAGCGGCATCGGGGAGGCCGGGGCCGAGGCACTGGCAGCCGACGGCTGGACGGTGGTGGTGTCCGGCCGCCGCAAGGACGCCCTGGAAGGCGTGGTGGCCAAGATAACCACGGCCGGAGGGACCGCCGAGGCGCTGGCGCTTGATGTGGCTGACGCGGCCGCGGCCCAGAAGGCGGCCGATCAGATCGTGGCGAAGCACGGCCGTATCGACCTGCTCGTCAACAATGCCGGCATCAACGTCCCCAAGCGCAGCTGGAAGGACATGGAACTGGAAGGCTGGGACAAGCTGGTCCAGGTCAACCTCAACGGCGTGCTCTATTGCATGCGCGCGGTGCTGCCGACGATGCGCAAGCAGCAGGACGGCTCGATCATCAACGTCTCGTCCTGGGCCGGCCGTCACGTCTCCAAGATGCCGGGCCCGGCCTACACCACCACCAAGCATGCAGTGCTGGCGCTGACCCACTCCTTCAACATGGACGAATGCGTCAACGGCCTGCGCGCCTGCTGCCTGATGCCGGGTGAAGTCGCGACGCCGATCCTGAAGCTCCGCCCCGTGGTGCCGAGCGCGGAAGAACAGGCCAAGATGCTGCAGCCGGAAGATCTCGGACGCACCATCGCGTTCATCGCATCGATGCCGCCGCGCGTGTGCATCAACGAGCTCTTGATCAGCCCGACGCATAATCGCGGGTTTATCCAGACACCGAATAATAGGGATTGAGGCGGGGGCGCAGCCACGAACTCGTCATTGCGAGCGAAGCGAAGCAATCCAGGAATGGATCCGCGGAGACAGTCTGGATTGCTTCGTCGCATCAGCGCAAAATTGCTTCGCAATTTTGTCGCGAGCTCCTCGCAATGACAACGGGGCCACCACACGAAATCTCCTTCCCATAGTTTCACCCATCACAAAGAATTTTTTTCCGAAACCGCATCGCAAGCCCTCCCGTAGTTCGGCCAACGACGCGCTGCTGCCTCACGTCAGAATGTCGCAGACGCCGTTGTTGCCCAACGCAAACGCCGGTCATTGCCGGTCACATCCAATTCGGGAGTTCTTCCATGTCGAAGCGCATTGCCTATCTCACCGCTGCTGCCTTCAGTGCCCTGGCCATCACCGCGACCGTCGTCGCGCCCGTGCGTGCCGAGGAAAAGACCGTCATGGTCGGCGGCGCCGCGATGTTCCCGTCCAAGAACATCGTCCAGAACGCCGTCAACTCGAAGGACCACACCACGCTTGTTGCGGCGGTGAAGGCGGCCGGCCTGGTGCCGACGCTGGAAGGCAAGGGTCCGTTCACCGTGTTCGCGCCGACCAATGCCGCCTTCGGCAAGCTGCCGGCCGGCACCGTCGACAACCTGGTCAAGCCCGAGAACAAGGCGACCCTGACCAAGATCCTTACCTATCACGTGGTGCCCGGCAAGCTCGAAGCCTCCGACCTGAAGGACGGTCAGAAGCTGAAGACCGTCGAGGGCGAAGAACTCACCGTCAAGAAGTCCGGCAGCTCCGTCATGATCGTCGACGCCAAGGGCGGCTCCTCCACCGTCACGATTCCCAACGTCAACCAGTCCAACGGCGTGATCCATGTGGTCGACACCGTGCTGATGCCGGCGACGTAACCCCGCGCAGCCCTGTTTCATCCCTCGAACAGGACGCGACAAGCGGCGAGCCGGGGGCACCCGGCTCGCTTTTTTGTGACTGTGATAGCCTGCCTGCATCGATTCCATGCCCAAGGCGGCGTAACGAAAGCGGAAACATCGGCGTATATTCGGGTGTCAGACGATTTTCAGGACGGAACCATCATGTCGAGCCTCACGATGACCGACGAGCAGATCAGCGCCATCAAGGCCAAGGTGATCCAGCCGGTCTGGGTCCGCGTCATGCACTGGACCAACGCGTTTGCCATGATCCTGATGATCCTGTCGGGCTGGCAGATCTACAATGCCTCGCCGCTGTTCGGCTTCAGCTTCCCGCGCGACTACACGCTGGGCGGCTGGCTCGGCGGCGGCCTGCTCTGGCATTTTGCGGCGATGTGGCTGTTGATGGTCAACGGCCTTGCCTATCTCGTCACCGGTTTCGCCACCGGCCGTTTCCGGAAAAAGCTGCTGCCGATCACGCCCTCGGGCGTGCTGCACGACGTCAGGGCGGCGCTGACTTTCAAGCTCGGTCATGACGATCTCACCGTCTACAATTACGTCCAGCGCCTGCTCTATGCCGGCATCATCGTGGTCGGCGTGCTGATCGTGCTGTCGGGCCTGTCGATGTGGAAGCCGGTGCAGCTGCATTGGCTGGTGACGCTGTTCGGCGATTACCCAACGGCGCGCTACGTCCATTTCTTCTGCATGGCCGCGATCTGCGCCTTCCTCGTCGTTCACGTGCTGCTCGCGCTGCTGGTGCCGAAGAGCCTGCGCGCGATGATCATCGGCCGTTGAGGGAGAGACACATGGCCAAGCGTTCATTCCTGATATCCGGCGTCGACAAGCGGCTGCTGATCAAGGATTCCCTCAAGACAATGCCGGACCTGACCCGTCGCCGCTTCATCGCGGGCGGCGCCAGCTTGGGCGCGCTGACGCTGCTCACGGGCTGCGATGTCGTCGACTCCTCCTCGGCCGAGGAGATGCTGAAGACGGTCTCGAAGTTCAACGACGCCGTGCAGGCTTTCATCTTCAATCCCGATGCGCTGGCGCCGACCTTCCCCGAAAGCGCGATCACGAAGCCGTTCCCGTTCAACGCCTATTACGATCTCGACGACGCGCCTGATGTCGACGGCGACGACTGGAAGCTCGAAGTGCGCGGCCTCGTGGACAACAAGAAGTCGTGGACATTGCCCGAGCTCTACAAGCTCCCGCAATTCACCCAGATCACCCGCCATATCTGCGTCGAAGGCTGGAGCGCGATCGGTAGCTGGACCGGCACGCCCCTGCGCGATTTCCTCAAGCTTGTGGGCGCCGATACGCGCGCGAAATACGTCTGGTTCCAATGCGCCGACAAGGACGGCTACAACTCGCCGCTGGACATGCGCACCGCGCTGCATCCGCAGACGCAGATGACGTTCAAATACGCGGGCGAGGTTTTGCCGCGCGCCTACGGCTTCCCGATGAAGATCCGCGTGCCGACAAAGCTCGGCTTCAAGAACCCGAAATACGTAGTGTCGATGGAAGTCACCAACGACTACAAGGGCGGCTATTGGGAAGACCAGGGCTACAATTCGTTCAGCGGGAGCTGACGGCTTGCTCTACCCTACGGCGCCGGTGATTTGGCCGGCCCCAGCTTCCGTTGCAGCACCGCCAGCACCGCTCCCAGCGCCAGCAGCGCCGCGGACACGTTCAGTGCGTAACTCAAGCTCCCCAGCGCATCGGTGATCGCGCCGACCACGATCGGGCCGAGCGTCTGGCCGACGCCGAACGAGATCGTCATCGCCGCGATCGCGGTCGGCCACACCTCCGGCGGATAGTTGAAGCGCACGAAGGCGGTGGTCGAGCCGACCACGGCGAAGAAGGCGACGCCGAACACCACCGCCGAGATTCCGAGCCATGCCGGCGAATGGCCGAGGATCGGCAGGGCCGCGCCCAGTGCGTTGGTGCCGAGGATGATCGCGGTGGCGAGGCCGCCGCGGTCGAGCGCCAGCACGCCGCGCCAGGCCCAGGGCGTGACGAAGGCGCTAAGGCCGATCAGGCTCCAGAACGCCGCCTGCGCCGCGGCGCCGCCGCCGCCGTCGCGGACATAGGCGATCATGAAGGTCATGTAGGCGATGTAGCCGGCGCCGAACAGGAAATAGGCGGCGAGATAGATCAGCACGGGAACGATGGCGAAGGAGGCGTGGCTATCTTCGGAGAAGCGCGCACGGCTCTCGATCCGGACCAGGAACAACGGCACCGTCATCGCGGCCGCGAGCAGCGTCATCGCCCACCACACGATCCACCAGGATCCCGGACCGAAATGCTGCAGCGTGAACGGGGCGATCAGCCCCGAGGAGAGAATGCCGATGCCGGGCCCGGCGTAAAACAGGCTCAGCAGGAAATTGGCGCGCTCCGGACGCGTCTGCGCGATCGTCGCAGCCAGCGCGCCGCCGGCAACGAAGCCGGCCGCGGCCCCGAGGCCCAGCACCAGGCGCGCCAGGCTCAGCGCGATGAAATTCCCCGTCAGCGCGCAGGTGGCGAGCGCGGCGACGCAGGCCAATGTTCCGCCGCGGATCGCCGCCGACCAGCCGACGCGCCGGATCAGCCGCGACGCTGCGAGCGCGCCCACGAGATAGCCGACCGCGTTGATGGTGTTCATGAACCCGGCCGCCGAGTAGGACCAGCCGAGGTCCTCCCGCATGTCGGGCAGCACCAGCGCATAGGCAAAACGGCCGATGCCGAGCCCGACGGTCGCGGCCAGCGACAGGGTCAGGATCAGCCGCGCGGGATGGGCTGGGGGTGGACGGTCAGGGGCGTGCAAAGGGCTACTCCGGCGAGCCGCACTGTGGCAGGCCCCGCACGCCTTGCACAGCCGCGGCGCGGCAATGGTGTCTTGCCAAGCGCGCAACGCCGCTCTAGCACTCCGGCCGAATTTCGATCTCAGAGGAAACGGATATGGCGACCCACAAATTGCTGCTGCTCCCCGGCGACGGTATCGGCCCCGAGGTGATGGGCGAGGTGAAGCGGCTGATCGATTGGCTCAATTCATCGGGGATTGCCAAGTTCGAGACCGATACCGGCCTCGTCGGCGGCTCGGCCTATGACGCCCACAAGGTGTCGATCTCGGAAGGCGACATGGCCAAGGCCAAGGACGCCGACGCCGTGATCTTCGGTGCGGTCGGCGGTCCGAAGTGGGATGCGGTGCCCTACGAGGTCCGCCCCGAAGCCGGCCTCTTGCGCCTGCGCAAGGATCTCGCTTTGTTCGCCAACCTGCGTCCCGCCGTCTGCTATCCGGCGCTGGCGGATGCTTCGAGCCTGAAGCGCGAGGCGGTCGAAGGCCTCGACATCATGATCGTGCGCGAGCTCACCGGCGGCGTCTATTTCGGCGAGCCCAAGACCATCACCGATCTCGGCAACGGCCAGAAGCGCGCCATCGATACCCAGGTCTACGACACCTACGAGATCGAGCGCATCGGCCGCGTCGCCTTCGAGCTTGCCCGGAAGCGCAAGAACAAGGTGACGTCGATGGAGAAGCGCAACGTCATGAAGTCGGGCGTGCTCTGGAACGAGGTCATGACCCAGGTGCACAAGCGCGAATATCCCGACGTCACGCTCGAGCATCAGCTCGCCGATTCCGGCGGCATGATGCTGGTGAAATGGCCGAAGCAGTTCGACGTCATCGTCACCGACAATCTGTTCGGCGACATGCTGTCCGACATCGCGGCGATGCTGACGGGATCGCTCGGTATGCTGCCCTCGGCTTCGCTTGGCGAGCTCGACGTCAAGACCAAGAAGCGCAAGGCGCTGTACGAGCCGGTGCACGGCTCCGCCCCTGATATCGCCGGCAAGGGTCTCGCCAATCCCATCGCGATGATCTCGTCCTTCGGCATGGCGCTGCGCTACTCGTTCGACATGGGCGCGCTCGCCGACAAGGTCGACCAAGCCATCGCCGCAGTGCTCGCCAACGGTCTTCGCACCGCCGACATCAAGTCGGAAGGCACCACTTCCGTCTCGACCACGCAGATGGGCGAAGCGATCCTGAAGGAACTGCAGAAGCTGCACGCGTAAGCGGCAAGAATCCGGGCTACGCGACAAACAAGAATGGCCGGGCGCGAGCCCGGCCATTTTGATTCGGTCGTGACGTCCGCTCAGTACAGCGGAAAATTCTGCGGATAGCCGCCGACATCGGCCGGGGTCGGCAGCGGCTGGCGATCGATCGGACGGTTGAGGTTCTCGCGGGCGAAGGACGGATAGCCCACGGCCGGCGGGAAGGCGTAGTCGGTGAACTTGCGGTCGCCCGGATTGACCTCGGTGCCGCCGTCGAGCCAGGAGCGTTTGCTCACATAGATGCGGGTGCGGCCCTGCTGGTAGACGGCGTTGGGTCCGCTCGGGCCGTAATAGTGACGGCCGCGATCGTCAAAGCGCTGCTTGGTCCTGGTGTCGGCCGCGGCCGGCGCCGCAAGGGCCACAGCGACAACGGCGCCCGCCGCAAGCCAAGTCGCCAATTTGACAGAGAAATTCGAGCTCATCACGTCCCCTTCAGGCGGCATGCCGCCAGTCGATTTCACCCCCATACTAGCCCGGCCGGGGGCACCGCAACTAGGTCTATTGGGTCACACCGGCCCGGAAATAATCGACCTGCATCGGCAAAAGTTGCATGGATGCCAGCCACTTGAGCTTGATGCCGATCAAAGCGTCCCGCGCAATTGCGCATTGGCGGCGCCCAGCAGCCAATCTGCCGGTCCCTGCGTATCGCAGGAGCGGCGCTTCAGCTCCGCACGGGCGAACAATTCGGCGAGCTTCGGCTCATTGCCCGAGGTCAGCAGCGTCAGCCGGTTGAGCATGCACGCGATCGCCGCACGGCGGGCCGGCATGGTGTCGCCCTGGCAGGAAAAGCCGGAGATCTGCAAAGCGGGCTCTTCGTTGCGCTTGAGGTAGCCCAGGCAGGACGGCGTGCCCGCTTTGGTCTCCGATGGCCGGAACAGGGCGACAGGGCCGAATTTGGTATCGATCAGGCCGGCCTGCTCGAGCGCATTGGCCGCACCCAGGCCCATCTGCACGGCGAGGCCGGCAGCGGCCGGACGCGAGACGTCGAACTCGTTGCCTTCCCGGTAGATCTCGAGCTCGGCCACCGGCTTGTCGGCATCGCCAGCCCAGCGCATGACGTCGCGCCGGCCCCCCTCGGGGTGCCGGAAGATGGCATAAGACGCTGTTTTTTCTAACGAATCCAGTCGGCTGAGCGCGAAGGCCGGATGCGAGCGGGAGGCCTCGGCCCAGCCCGCCTTCTCGGTGGGCTCGTCGTCGCGCAAATCGGGCAGCTGGCGGAGCCCGGCGAGGGCGAGCATGGCAAACAGAGCCAGCGTCCCCACATAGGCGAACAGGTGTGCCAGCGTGCCGACGATTTCGTCGGCAAAGTTGGCGAGCGTCAGGTGGATCTGGGTGGGGCTGACGGCCGGGCCGGCCTCCGGCGACTGCATCCACGGCCCTCAGGCATGGTCCAACGTTGTCTTGAGGCCGGTTCTCGCATAGAAGCGCTGCTCTTCCTGTTTAAGCGTCAGCTTCAGGAACGGGCTTTTTCATCGGAGAGTGAACGATGGGTTACAAAGTCGCAGTCGTCGGCGCGACCGGCAATGTCGGACGGGAAATGCTCAACATTCTGGATGAGCGCAAATTCCCCGCGGACGAGGTCGTGGCCCTGGCGTCACGCCGCAGCGTCGGTGTCGAGGTCTCCTATGGCGACCGCACCCTGAAGGTCAAAGCCCTCGAGCATTACGATTTCTCCGACGTCGACATCTGCCTGATGTCGGCCGGCGGGACGGTGTCGAAGGAATGGTCGCCGAAGATCGGCGCGGCCGGCGCCGTCGTGATCGACAACTCCTCTGCCTGGCGCATGGATCCGGACGTGCCGCTGATCGTGCCCGAGGTGAATGCGGCCGCGACCGAAGGCTTCAAGAAGAAGAACATCATCGCCAACCCGAATTGCTCGACCGCGCAGCTCGTGGTCGCGCTCAAGCCGCTGCACGACAAGGCAACCATCAAGCGCGTCGTGGTCTCGACCTATCAATCGGTGTCGGGCGCCGGCAAGGACGCGATGGACGAATTGTTCTCGCAGACCAAGGCCGTCTACACCAATGACGAGCTGGTCGCGAAGAAATTCCCCAAGCGCATCGCCTTCAACGTCATCCCCCACATCGACGTCTTCATGGAAGACGGCTTCACCAAGGAAGAGTGGAAGATGATGGCGGAGACCAAGAAGATCCTCGATCCCAAGATCAAGCTCACCGCCACCTGCGTGCGCGTGCCCGTGTTCGTCGGTCATTCCGAGGCCGTCAACATCGAGTTCGAGAACCCGATCACGGCGGACGAGGCGCGCGAGATCCTGCGCAAGGCGCCCGGCTGCCTCGTCATCGACAAGCAGGAGCCCGGCGGCTACGCGACGCCGTATGAAGCCGCCGGCGAGGACGCCACCTATATCAGCCGCATCCGCGAGGACGCGACGGTCGAGAACGGCCTCGTGCTGTGGTGCGTGTCCGACAATCTGCGGAAGGGCGCGGCGCTGAACGCGATCCAGATCGCGGAAGTGCTAATCAACCGCAAGCTGATAGCTGCGAAGAAGCAGGCGGCGTAACTCCGCTGCCGTAGGGCGGGCAAAGGCGCGTAGCGCCGTGCCCACGATCTTTCCGGTTGAAACAGGTGGTGGGCACGCTTCGCTTTGCCCACTCTACGAGAGCGGTGGTTACACCACGCTCCGCGCGCTCTTGAATTCCTTGCTCGCCTTGTCCAGCACGAACAGCGTTCCCTCGGCGACGCCGAAATAGGCGCCGTGCAGCTGCATCTGGCCGCTTTCGACGGCCTTGCGCACGAAGGGGAACGTCATCAGGTTTTCGAGACTGCGGAACACGGCGGCCTTCTCGATGCGCTCAACGAATTGCGCCATGGTCTCGTGGTCGCGCTGCTCCACCACTTCGCCGGGCTTGATGAACATCTGCATCCATTTGCCGATGAAGTCGCCGGGCGTGAGCGGTTCGATCTTGTCGATGAAGGCGCGGATGCCGCCGCATTGCGCATGGCCGAGCACGACCATGTGCTTCACCTTCAACACGGTCACCGCAAATTCCAGCGCGGCCGAGACGCCGTGCGCGTTCTCGTCGGGTTGATAGGTCGGCACCAGGTTGGCGATGTTGCGAACCACGAACAGTTCGCCCGGCCCCGCGTCGAAGATCACCTCGGGGGAGACGCGGCTGTCGCAGCAGCCGATCACCATCGTCTCGGGCGACTGCCCTTTGACCGAGAGCTCGCGGTAGCGGTTCTGCTCGGCCGGCAGCCGCTGGGTGGCGAAGGCGTTGTAGCCGTCCAGCAAGGACTTCGGGAATGTGATCATGGCCTATGCCTAATCATATACCGCTAGCGCGAACAAGCCTTTCGAACAGGCAGGGCCGGTGCTATCGCCTCTGGTCAAGCCAGCTTGAGGAACCCGGAAGGAACGCCAGCATGACCCGCCCGCGCCGCAGCCATCTGTTCATGCCCGGCTCCAACCCCCGCGCGCTGGAGAAGGCACGGAATCTGGCCGCCGACGGCTTGATCCTGGACCTCGAAGACTCGGTTGCCCCCGACGCCAAGAGGACGGCACGCGACGGTATCGCCGCCGCGATCGCGGCCAAGGGCTTTGGCAAGCGCGAGATCCTGATCCGCACCAACGGCCTCGATTCGCCCTGGTGGGCGGAGGACGTCGCGATGGCCGCCAAGGCCTCGCCTGACGGCATTCTGGTTCCAAAAGTTTCAAGCATCGAGGATCTCCAGACCATCGGCCGCGACCTCGCCGGGCTCGGTGCCGCGCCGACGGTGAAGGTCTGGGCGATGATCGAGACCGCCCGCGCGGTGCTGCATGCCGAGGAGCTGGCCGAGGCCGGTCGCGACCCCAAGACGCGCCTGACAGGCTTCGTGTTCGGCCCGAACGACATCTCGCGCGAGACCCGGATCAAGATGCTGCCCGGCCGCGCCGCGATGATCCCGATGATCACCCATTGCATCCTGGCAACGCGCGCCGCGGGCCTAGAGATCCTCGATGGTCCCTACAGCGACATCGCCAATCCTGACGGCTTCGCCACCGAATGCGCGCAAGGCCGCGACCTCGGCTTCGACGGCAAGACGCTGATCCATCCTTCGCAGATCGAAGCCTGCAACGCGATCTTCACGCCGCCGGAAGAGGAAGTGGCGCGCGCCCGCAAGATCATCGCGGCGTTCGAGCTGCCGGAAAACGTCTCGCGCGGCGCGATCCGCCTCGACGGCGCGATGGTGGAGCGCCTGCACGCCGACATGGCGCGGCGCACGATCGAGATCGCCGATGCGATCGCGGCGATGGGGAAGGCTTGAGGACTCCGTCCCGCGTCTTGAAGGCCCGCCGCCGCATATGCAGCCCGCCCGTGCTGGCGGCCATAGAAAACCTACAACCTTCGTCTCGCATTCTTCAACGTGTCCGACGGCAGCTCGCCGACCTCGCGCCGGTATTCGGATGCGAAGCGGCCAAGGTTTCGGAAGCCGCATTTGAAGGCCACGGCGAGTACGCTGGTCTGCTCGTCAGGCCGGCGTAGCATTTCTGCCGCGCGATGGAGGCGAATGCGCCGCGCGAACTGGCCGGGCGATCCGCGTCCGGCATCGGAAAACTCTCTGAAAACGGTCCGTACGCTCACATTGGCAATTCCGGCGATCATTTCCAGATCGAGCGGTTCGTCCCAATGAGCCTCGATGTAGGATTCGGCGATATCGACCACGGTCCGGTTGGCGCCCGGCGGCGCGCGCTGCAGCCGATCTGTGAAGTTGTGCCTGTGCGCCAGCAGCATTCGAACCATCAATGTCCGCTCGAGCTCGGCGATGGCGACGGGCGAGTATTCCTGCCCGAACCTCTCCAGCTCCTCGGCAAATCTGAAAACATCGTGGCGCAGATGCGTCATCATCGCGGGATCGGGCTCGCCGGCAACGAAGCGCAGCCTCGCGCCGGAATCGTCTCCGATCATGCTCTTCAGCAAGCGCTCCGTCGCAAGCGTGTCTATCCTCACCACCAGCTGGCGATAGCCGGGCCCGAAATTGAGATTCAGCCGGGTGTCTCCCATCACGACCGGACTCCAGGCCTCGATCGGCCGGCTGTCCCCATGGGTTCTGAAGCTTGCATGGCCCTGAATCGAGAAGAACTGGCGGAGGATTTGCGATTCGGGAAATGCGAGCGATGCCTCGCCGTCATAGGCGCAGAACGCGATGCCGATCGCATTGAGGCGAGCAAAATTTGCCTGGACGCCAAACGTATCGCCGCGTCTGTCGAATCGGTCGGCGCCGTATTCCGCGAACAGCCGGTCGCGCGCGAACTCGCTGTCGCGCGACCGAAGCAAAGGATAGCGGTCGAGATAGGAAACGGAGCCCAAATCAGAATCCTCAAAAGCTCAAATTAGTGAATCGGACTCCGGGCGCCACCAATTGGAAATTGCAGCGGAGAACTGCGGGACGTAACGGTTACGTTCGCGAGCGCGCGGCAGATCACCCGACCCCTGCGACAAAATGCCTGAACACGCAGCGCCCCTGCCAGGCGCCACCTTTGCCTTTCGCAGACCAACCAGTCCGGAAGGCACGGAGGTCTATTCAGTCCTTCGCGGTTGGGTTCTGCCGAATACCGATAGTCGCCTTAGGCCAGCCTTCGCAATTTATGCCCGGTAACGGCGCCGATCTCATCGGGTGTCGCTGTCAGGTTAATCGCGCTGGCAAAATCCGGCCATTGTGTCTTCGATCGGGCAAATACTCTGATAATTCGATTCATATACTTGCTCGCTACGTGGGTGGCGTGTGCAGCGGTGGTCGCGAGCGCACGACCTCCGGTGGGATCATCATACTGATGCCGTTCTCGAGCGAATGCGCCACGAACGGAAGCCAATGTCGGAGCAGAAAAATGTTCGGTCGCAAGTCCAGGATTGATGCACAAGCGCGGCTCGATGCTATCGGCCGCTCCCAAGCGATGATCGAATTCAACCTGGACGGTACGATCATCACGGCCAACCAGAACTTTCTCGACGCTCTCGGCTATCGGCTTGACGAGATTCAAGGCAAGCATCATTCGATGTTCGTGCCGGCCGACCAGCGCGACAGTGCCGAGTACAAGGCATTCTGGGCCGCGTTGAATCGCGGCGAATATCAGGCGCGCGAGTTCAAGCGGATCGCCAAGGACGGGCGCGAAGTCTGGATCGAAGCGTCCTACAATCCGGTGCGCGATGGCAACGGCAAGACGGTCATGGTCGCCAAGATCGCGACCGAGATCACGGCCAAGAAGCTGCGCAGCATGGCGGATGCGTCCAAGCTCGCCGCCATCAGCCGCGCTCAGGCCGTCATCGAGTTCAAGCTCGACGGCACCATCGTCACGGCCAACGAGAATTTCTGCAAGGCGCTCGGCTATTCGTTATCCGAGATCGAGGGCAAGCATCACAGCCTGTTCATGCCCGCAGCAGAGCGCGACACCGCCGCCTACCGCGAATTCTGGGAGAAGCTCAACCGCGGTGAGTACCAGGCCGGGGAGTTCAAGCGGATCGGCAAGGGCGGCAAGGAGGTGTGGATTCTGGCGAGCTATAATCCCGTGCTGGACGACGCGGGCAAGCCGTTCGGCGTCGTCAAATTTGCGAGCGACGTCACCGCACAGAAGCTGAAGAACGCCGACCTCGCCGGCCAGATCGCGGCGATCGACAAGGCTCAGGCGGTGATCGAGTTCAACATGGACGGCACGATCATTACCGCCAACCCCAATTTCCTCGGTGCGCTCGGTTATTCCCTGGATGAGATCAGGGGGCGCCATCACAGCATGTTCGTCGAGCCCAGCGAGCGCGACGGCGCGGCATATCGCGAGTTCTGGGCGGCGCTCAATCGCGGGGAGTATCAGGCGGCCGAATACAAGCGCATCGGCAAAGGGGGCAAGGAAGTCTACATCCAGGCGTCCTACAATCCGATCCTCGACCTCAACGGCAAGCCGTTCAAGGTCGTGAAATATGCCACCGATACCACCAGGCAGGTGCTGGTCCGCATGGGCAACGAGCGCGTCCGCGGCATGATGGAATCGGTCGCCGCCGGCTCGGAGGAGCTCAACGCATCGGTGCGGGAGATTGCGGAAGCCATGACCAAATCACGCGAGACCGCGATCGGGGCGGTGGAGCAGGTCGCCTCGGCCGACGCACAGGCTCAGCGTCTCACCGACGCCGCGCAGGCGATGAGCGGGATCGTCGAGATGATCAACAACATCACCGGGCAAATCAACCTGCTGGCGCTCAATGCCACGATCGAATCGGCGCGCGCCGGCGAAGCCGGCCGCGGCTTTGCCGTGGTCGCATCCGAGGTGAAGGGCCTGGCCAACCAGGCCAAGCAGGCCACCGACAAGATCGCGCAGGAGATCGGCAGCCTCAATGGAATTTCCGGCGATGTCGTCAGCGCGCTGAGCTCGATCAAGCAGGCGATCAACAACGTCAGCGAATACGTCACCTCGACCGCCGCGGCGATCGAGGAGCAGAGCACGGTGACGAACGAGATGTCGACCAGCATGCAGCGCGCAGCCGCGGAAGCGGCCGCGATGGCGGGCCGCGGCTGATCGGGACCGGGCGACCGGCGCGCCGCTCAGCGCTGCGCGTGGTCGGCGCGGTCGAGCGATTCCAGCGTCGCGGCGTTGGCGCAATAGCCGTGATAGTTCTCGGCGGCGGTGCCCTCGGCGAGATCGCGGTCGCATTGTCCCTTGTGATTGCACAGCGAGCAGACCCGCTCCAGGTCGCGCAGCAGCAGCGGCTGAGCGCGGCCGAGGGCCTCTGCGCTGATGCCGAGCTGCTCCAGCATCTTCGGCAGTTCGTCTGCCGAGTGCTTGCCGTGACGGACCAGCTCCTCGAGATCGTCAGGCGCAATCCTGAGGTCGCTCGCAATCCGGTCGAAATCGGCGCGATCGAGCTGACGCATCTCGTTCACCTCGCGGCGATGCTTCAGCCAGCCGGCAAAGGACTCGATGAGATCCTGGACGATGGGATAAGGCCTGCTTGCGGTGCTCATGGCGAAGCTCCATTCGAACGGCGGAATTGGAGCGAATTAAGCACAATGATGCAGGAGCGCGTTGCGCTGGATCAAACAGGAAAGAGCGTCGCGGCCTCCGCTGCACCTCTCCCGCTTGCGGGAGAGGTCGGCGCGTCCGGACGATGCAAAGCATCGTCCCGTGCGCCGGGTGAGGGCTTCCTCCCCTTGGGGGTTCTCGCTTGCGGAGACACCCCTACCCCTCCCCCGCAAGCGAGAGAGGGAGCGCACTTTATGCGCGGCAGCTATGCAAACCGCTCCGCCGCCCACGCATACAGGCTCCCCGGGATCGGCTTTTCGCCGCCGCGGCCCTTGGGCGAGATGTGCAGGCCGATGATCTCGGGATTGGTGACGAGGCCGAGATAGCTGGAGGGGTCGAAGAACAGCTTTGGCTCGGCGTGCACGGCGTAGAACGACTGCTTCGGCAGCGCGTTGTGCAATTCGCCGGTGCGGCGGGCGAGTGCGGTGAGCGCCGCCGGGCCGTAGATCGCGACGCGGATATCCGAGAGGCGGTTCGAGCCGCCGCGCAGTCGGCGCATCGCGAAGGTGATGCGGTGGCGCAGCGACAGCCAGTTCGGCGTCAGCTCCTCCTGCTCCATCAGCTCCTCGAACGCGCGCACGATGCCGTGCTCCGGCGGCAGATAGATCACGGAATTGCCGAGCTGGCGCGGCCGCTCCCAGGCGAAATAGGGTTTTGCCGGGTCGATCTCGACGGGCTTGAGGAGCAGCACGTCGGCATCGAGCCAGAGGCCGAGACCCTTCGCCATCAGCTTCATGCGGAAGAAATCGCTGAACTGCAGAATAGTCCAGTCGCGCCAGCTGCCATCAGGCTGCGGCGGCCGCAGCCGTTCGGAGAAGGCTTGCGGCAGGATCGCTTCGGCTTCCGCGTTGGCGATACCGGCGGGCAAACCGGGAATGGGGTCGAAGCTGTAGACGGTGACCTTGTGGCCGGCCGCGAGCTGCGAGCGCAGACAGGTCTGGCGCAGCGCGTCCATCGGGCCATGCCAGAAGGTGACGATCTCGGGCAGCATAGGCGAGCCATAGGGACAAGTGGGGCAAAGAAAAAGCCCCGGCGCCTTCGACGCCGGGGCTCAAACGGAAATCTGAAGCTAGGCCCAGGCGCGCTCGCGCTTGAGCTTCTCTTCATAGGTGTCGATCGAGGCCTTCTTCTCCATGGTGAGACCGATGTCGTCGAGGCCGTTGATCAGGCAGTGCTTGCGGAACGGGTCGATCTCGAACTTGACCTTGCCGCCGTCGGGGCCTCGGATCTCCTGGTTCGGCAGGTCGATCGTCAGCGTCGCGTTGGCGCCGCGCTCGGCGTCGTCGAACAGCTTGTCGAGGTCTTCCTGCGAAACGCGGATCGGCAGAATGCCGTTCTTGAAGCAGTTGTTGTAGAAGATGTCGCCGAACGAGGTCGAGATCACGCAGCGGATGCCGAAGTCGAGCAACGCCCAGGGCGCGTGCTCACGGCTCGAGCCGCAGCCGAAATTGTCGCCGGCGACCAGCACCTTCGCGTTGCGATAGGCGGGCTGGTTGAGGACGAAATCCGGGTTCTCGCTGCCGTCGTCCTTGTAGCGCTGCTCGGAGAACAGCCCCTTGCCAAGGCCGGTGCGCTTGATGGTCTTGAGGTACTGCTTCGGAATGATCATGTCGGTGTCGACATTGATGATCTTCAGCGGCGCCGCGACGCCTTCCAGCGTAGTGAACTTGTCCATCTCAGGCTTCCCGGTTTGCAGTCAGGGAAGGGCTGTTTAGCCCGGTTGGAATACGAATCCTAGGCCGGATTCGGCAATCTTGGATCTGTCAGATCTGCTCTGTCAGCTCTGCGGAGCCATGCTGTCAGGGGCAAAGCCGGTCGGCAGGCCGTCGATGCTCTCCACGTTCTTCAGGCCCCAGTATTTTCGCAAATTGTTGACGCCCTGCGCCGTCCAGTAGCGGATGAGGTTGCCACGCTCCTGCTTGTAGTCGAACAGGGGCACGCCCATACCGCATGATGTCTGCACGAGGTCGACCGAGAGACGCACGATCTGGCGTGCCCCGGCCATGTCCTCGAATCGAGGGGCGAGCTCGGCGTACTCAGGCGTGCCGCGCATGATCGATCGCCCCTGGCCGTAGAGCCGCAGGATCATCGGCGGGCCATCGAAGGCGCAAAACATGATGGTCAGCCGCTTGTCGTCTGAGGCGATCAGGTGCGCGCGGGTTTCGCTGCCGCTGCCGGTGCAATCGAGATAGGCGACATCGTTCTCTCCGAGCACCCGGAATGAGGACAGGCCCTTCGGGGAGACGTTGATGCGTCCCTTCGGCGGGGCGCTGGCAACGAAGAAGAGCTTCTGCCGCGCGATGAACGCCGCGTGCTCGGGTTCGATCCTGGCGAATTGCTTGCCCATGTCCGTGCATCCTTAGCGCAGCGACGAAGTCGGCATAGAACGCTAGCACCTGGCAGGTACTGGTTTAAGCATCTAACTTATGCTAGTATAATTACCACCATGGTAGGACAGGATCCGGTTGCTCCGGCTCTCTCGCTCAGCGCGTTCTTGCGGGCGCTCCGGGAGCGGCAAGCTCCGGCAGAATTCGGCCTCGCCGCCGGACCGCGACGGCGCACACCCGGCCTCCGGCGCGAAGAGGTCGCTCAGCTCTGCGGATTGAGTGCCACCTGGTACACCTGGATCGAGCAGGGTCGCGATGTCTCGGTCTCGGCCGCGACCCTTGCGCGCCTCGCACGCGGATTGCGGCTGTCACGGGCCGAGCGCAGCTATTTGTTCGAAGTTGCCGGCAAGCGCGATCCCGAGCGGCCGGGCCAAGGGGATGATCCACCCGAGGCGGTTCTGGCCTGCGTCGACGCGATCGACGGTCCCGCCTACATCCTCGATCGCATCTGGAGCGCGCGTCGCTGGAATGCGAAAGCCTCCGCGCTCTTTGCAGGATGGCTCGATGCTGGCGGCGAGACGAACCTGCTGCGCTACATCTTTCTCAGGCCGGAGGCCAAAACGCTCATCCTCGATTGGACGGCCCGCGCGCATCGCGTCGTCGCGGAGTTCCGCGCCGCGGTGACGGCCTACTCCGACGATCCGGATATTCGCCGGCTCGTCGATGAGCTGCGAATTGCAAGCCCCGACTTCGCGCGCTGCTGGGAGACGCAAGGCGTGCTGGCGCGCGAAGGTGGCGAACGCGCCTTCAATCATCCGGCGATGGGATTGCTGAACTATCAGCAGGTGTCGCTGTCTCTCGCGGGCTGGCCCGACTATCGACTGACGATGCTTCTCCCCGCACCGCGCCTCGATTAAGTCCGCGTCCTATTCCGCTTGAGCCTCGATGCCAGCCATGTCGTCGTCGGAGAGGCCGAAATGGTGGCCGATCTCGTGGATCAGGACGTGGCGAACGATATGGCCGAGGCTTTCGTCGTGCTCGGCCCAGTAATCCAGGATGGGCCGTCGGTAGAGCCAGACCATGTTGGGCAGCCGCGCCACGTCGCCAAAACTCTGCTGGGGCAGGCCGACGCCTTGGAACAGGCCGAGCAGGTCGAACTCGCTCTCGCATTCCATCTCGTCCAGGACCTCGTCGGTGGGGAAGTCGTCGACGCGGATGATCAGGCCTTCGCAGAGGCTGCGAAATTCCTTCGGCAGGCGTTCGAAAATATCGTGCGCCGCCACCTCCATCTCGGCCAGCGAGGGCGCTTTCAGGTCCGTCCACATCGGCTTGTCTTAGCGCGGGTTTCGCGGCGACGCATCCGGCTTTATAAGCGCAGCGAGGTTGACGGGCGCCGCCAAAACGGGGAGCGTGGGCCCGAGGTCGAGGGTGGTTCAGGTGGGCGAAAAAATGCGAGCAAAAACAGCGGTGGCGCTACTGTGCATGGGGTTGTTTTCGCAAGCTGGCGTGAGCGCGCGGGCGGAGACGCTTGCTCAAACCGCCGGCCCCGAACTCCGTATCGCCCAGGCGGTCTCGCCCGACGACGTCCCGCCGCCCCGCAGGCGGCCCCAGACCCGCCTCCGGGTCACGCCCTATGAAAGTCCCGATGGCGTCTATCCGCGCTACAATCCGGGCCCCGACGCGGTCCGCGAGTGCAACGTCGCCTATGTGCAGGAACACAGGCCGAGCGGCACGGTGATCACGCCGCATATGAGCTGCTACTGGCGCCGCGGCTGATACGCGGGTCGGAGGTCAGCATGACGAAATGGATTGCACTCGCTGTTGTCGTCGCACTTGCGAGCGGCATGTCCCACGCCTCCGCGACGCAGCGCGCGACCAAGCTGCCGGATGCCTCGGCCGGGCGCGCGGTGTTCGACGGACGACGGCATGCACGATACGTCGCGCGGTACACCCCGCGTCCCGATCCGCACTATTACGCGCGGCCGGTTTATTACCGTCCCTATCCCTACGGCGTGCCCGCGCCGTTCGTGTTCGGCTACGGGCCGTTCTGGTGACGCGATCAATTCGTTCATTCATGGCGCGTTCACGTCGTTGTTTCTAGTTTGATCCTCGGGAGCGACTGCAATTGAACAGCGCTGGCGCGCGACGCTGCGCCGCAAAGACGCTGTCCACATTCAGGGAGAGATTCCATGCTGAGGATGTTTCGTCCCGGTGCGAGCCCGCTGCGCCTGCTCGGGCTTGCGGCCGTCGCTGCTCTGATCATGTCATCAGGGACTACGCGCCGCGCTGAAGCGATGACGCCGATCAATCCGGCCGCGTTGCCTGCTGCGAAGACTGCCAGCGACGCCACGATCACGCCGGTCCGCTTTGGCGGCGGTGGGCATGGTGGCGGCGGACATTTCGGCGGCTTCCACGGCGGCGGAGGTCATTTCGGCGGCTTCCACGCCGCTCCCGCCTTCCATGGCGGCGGGATGCGCTACGGCGGCATCCATTATGGCGGCTATCATCGTCACTGGGGCGGCGGCTACTATCGTCCGTATTACGGCTATCGCCACTTCCACCGGCGCTATTATTACGGCGGCTACTATCCCTACTATTCCTACTATCATTATCCGCGCCGCTGCCGGATCATCTGGACCTATTACGGCCCGCGCCGCATCTGCCGCTGGCATCATTGGCACCGCTGGCACTATCCGTACCGCTATTGGTAAGCGCGGTCGAACTTGAAAAGGGCGCATCTTGGCGCCCTTTGTGCGTGGCTCAAAGCCAGCCTTTCACATTCCACGACGACGGCTTCCACCGCATCAGCGTCTCGATCTTCCATTTTTTGAACATCGCCGGCGGCCAGCGGCTGAGCTTCGAAGCTTCCTCGACCTCGGGCTTGGCGACGATGCGAAGTGGCCGCCGGTGCTGGCGGGTCGCATCGCTGATCAGGTCGACATATTCAGGCTTGTTGGCCATGACACTGCGCCCTCGCGAGGACGCAGTGTCGGTGCCGGCGATTAACGGCGATTTACCGCATCAGTGACAATTGTCGGGAACAGCTTAGCGCCAGTCCCTGACGTCGACGAAGTGACCCGCGATCGCCGCCGCCGCGGCCATCGCCGGCGACACCAGATGCGTGCGGCCCTTGAAGCCCTGGCGGCCCTCGAAATTGCGGTTCGAGGTCGAAGCGCAGCGCTCTTCCGGCTTCAGCTTGTCCGGATTCATGGCAAGGCACATCGAGCAGCCGGGCTCGCGCCATTCGAAGCCCGCCTTGATGAAGATCTTGTCCAGACCCTCGGCTTCCGCCTGCTCCTTCACGATGCCGGAGCCCGGCACCACCATGGCGTTGACGTTCGCCGAAACGGTCTTGCCTTCGGCGATCTTCGCGGCGGCGCGCAGATCTTCGATGCGGCCGTTGGTGCAGGAGCCGATGAAGACGCGGTCGAGCTTGATGTCGATGATCTTCGTGCCCGCGGTCAGGCCCATGTACTTCAGCGCGCGGTGCTTGGAGATGCGCTTCGCCTCATCCGCGATCTTGTCAGGGTCGGGCACGATGCCGGTCACCGAGATGACGTCCTCGGGGCTGGTGCCCCAGGTCACGATCGGCGGCAGCTTGGCCGCATCGAGGCGCAGCTCGTGGTCGAAATGCGCGCCTTCGTCGGAGCGCAGCTTCTCCCAGTAGCGCATCGCCGCATCCCAATCCGCGCCCTTCGGCGACTTCGGACGGTCACGCAGGAAGTCGTAGGCCTTCTGGTCGGGCGCGACGAGGCCGGCGCGGGCGCCGCCTTCGATCGACATGTTGCAGACCGTCATGCGGCCTTCCATGCTGAGCGCACGGATCGCATCGCCGGCATATTCCAGCACGTAGCCGGTGCCGCCGGCCGTGCCGATCTCGCCGATGATGGCGAGGATGATGTCCTTGCCGGTCACGCCGTCGGGCAATTTGCCGTCGACGGTGACGCGCATGTTCTTCGCCTTCTTCTGGATCAGCGTCTGCGTCGCCAGCACATGCTCCACCTCTGACGTGCCGATGCCGTGCGCGAGCGCGCCGAACGCACCATGCGTCGAGGTGTGGCTGTCACCGCAGACGATGGTGGTGCCGGGCAGCGTGAAGCCCTGCTCGGGACCGATGACGTGCACGATGCCCTGGCGCTTGTCGAACTCGTTGTAATATTCGATGCCGAATTCCCTGGCGTTTTCGGCCAGCGCCTTGATCTGCTCGATGCTTTCAGGATCGGGATTCGGCTTGCTGCGGTCGGTGGTCGGCACGTTGTGGTCGACGACGGCGAGCGTCTTCTCGGGTGCGTGGACCTTGCGTCCCGTGGCGCGGAGGCCTTCGAAAGCTTGCGGCGAGGTCACCTCGTGCACCAGGTGGCGGTCGATATAGAGCAGGCAGGTGCCGTCCTCGGCTTCGTGCACCAGATGGTCGTTCCAGATCTTGTCGTACAGGGTGGTCGGCTTGGACATGAGCGTCAGCTCCAAGAGAATGTGTGAAGCGGATGTGCGCGATGTTCGCGCGGGGCAACAAAATCGTCGGCGCAGCTTTTAGGCTGCGCGAATAAGCTCTGACGTTGCCGAGGTCGCGAAGCGTCCGAAGAAACGGCCAGGCAGCCGCGAGCGATCGTCGATGACGATGCGCCGGGGGCTCACGAAGCTGGTCAGATCTGGAAACATTCCAAGAATATATAGCAGGCCGAGTTGGAAGCGCGAGTGGTTTGACGCGCACGGCTGACGCAACAAAAAAGCGCGGGACCGAGTCCCGCGCTTTTCGAAAATCGCCTCGTGGCGAAGCTTACTCGTTGACGGCCTTGGCGTGCTCGGTCTTCTCGACGATGCGGGCCGACTTGCCGCGCAGGCTGCGGAGATAATAGAGCTTGGCGCGACGCACCTTGCCGCGACGCACCACCTTGATCGAGTCGATCATCGGCGACATCACCGGGAACACGCGCTCGACGCCCTCACCGTAGGAGATCTTGCGGACGGTGAAGCTCTCGTTGAGGCCACCGCCGGAACGGCCGATGCAAACGCCTTCATAGGCCTGCACGCGGGTGCGGTCGCCTTCGACGACCTTCACGTTGACGATCACGGTGTCGCCGGGACCGAATTCCGGAATGTCCTTGCTGGCGGAGAGCTTGTCGAATTGCTCTTTTTCAAGCTGTTGGATCAGGTTCATGGGTAAATCTCCATCGGCGCGCCCAGCCTTGGAAACGGGGGCTGCGCGAAATTCGTATCCAGCCATTGCGGATGTGGGCGCTCCTATAAGGCAAGCCGGAGCGTTTGTCACCCGTCTGTCTTGTTTTTTGGCGTTTTTTGGCGTCCGGGCCGATTCGGGGCCTTGGGCGGGATTTGGGCCCATAAATCCGGCCGCCGGGCGGCCGTCAGGGCCTCGGATTGCGCCCGCCGCCAGCCGGCGACCTTGGCATGGTCGCCGGAGGTCAGAACCTCCGGGATCGGAACCCCCTCGAACAGCTGGGGGCGGGTGTATTGCGGGTATTCGAGCAGGCCATCGGAAAAACTCTCTTCGGTTCCCGAAGCTTCCTTGCCCATCACCCCCGGCAGCAGCCGGACGCAGGCGTCAATCAGAGCCATCGCGGCGATTTCGCCCCCCGACAGTACGTAATCGCCGATCGAGACCTCCTCCAGGCCGCGGCCGTCAATCACCCGCTGGTCGATCCCCTCGAACCGCCCGCAGACGATCAGGGGACCGGGCCCCTGGGCGAGCTCCATGACGCGGGCCTGGGTCAATGGCCGACCGCGCGGGCTCATCAGCAGTTTCGGCCGGTCCGGGCCAATTTCGGCGGCGTCGATCGCCGCCGCCAGAACATCCGCCCGCAGCACCATGCCCGGCCCGCCGCCGGCCGGGGTGTCGTCGACGCTGCGATGACGGTCCGTGGCGGAGGCCCTGATGTCCCGCGCCTCGATCCGCCAGAGGCCGGACGCCAGCGCCCGCCCGGCAAGGCTCACGCCGAGCGGCCCCGGAAACATCTCCGGAAACAGCGTCAGCACTGTCGCGCGCCAGGGGGAGGGATTGGTCATGGCCGCTGGTTAGGGCATTGCGCCCGGCAGGTCGAGACCTCGAATTTGCGAGATCCCGGGTTGGTCAGGCGCGGCCGCCGTCGGCGAGATGCGATCCGAGCAGCAGCGCGAGCGGGCAGATCGCCAGTGCCGTGGCGGCCGTTGCGACTGTCGCCAGCGTCGGGCCAAGGGAGTCGCCGAGCAGGCCATAGAGCACGGGCGCGGTTGCGCCAGATCCGATCGTCCCGGTGTAGAACAGTGCGAAGGCGCGCTCGGTGCGATCAGGCGAGGTGAGCTCGGGGACCGTCCCGTACAGCACCGAGGATGTGCCGTTGAGCATCACGCCCAGCAACGGCAGCACGATGATGGCCGGGATCAGCGGCAATAGCAGCACCGCGACAATCAGCGCAGCCGTCCCGCCTTCGGTCAGCAGCACGGTGCGGATCGTGCCGATGCGCGCACCGAGCCAGCCGCAGGTGAATTTGCCGGCAGCGCCGCCGATGAACAGCATCGCGAGCGCAACCCCGCTCGTTGGCAGTGAAGCGCCCTTGTCGCGCAGCAGGAAGGGCAGGAAGGTGAGAAAACCCATTCGCACCGCGCTGTCGAGAATTCCGATCGCGAGCAGCCAGGAGAATCCGCCGCGGCCGGGATTGGTGCCATGCGTCGTAACCGCTGATGTCTGGGCAAAATCCTTGCCGACGGTCGGCATCAGCAGCGCAAGACAGAGCGCGACAAGCAGGCCCATCAATGCGATCAGAAGCAGCGCGTGCCGCCAGGACACGATCACCAGCAGCATCGCCGTCAGGGCCGGAAGCGTCGCCTTGCCGAGATCGCCACTGAAATTGTAGATGCCGAGCGGCCCGCGTGCCGCCTGGCCATAGGCGCGCGACACCGCGGCCGAGGCGAGCGGATGCTGCGTGCTCGCGCCGGCGCCGGACACCAGCAGCGCAAGGCCCAGTCCGACGACACTGCCGGAGAGCCCCGCGAGCACATAGCCGAGCGCCGCCACCATTGTGCCGAGCGCGAGCAGGATCTTTCCATCGATCCGCTCGGCGAGGTGGCTGATCGGGATCTGCAGCCCGGCCATCGCGACCGAATAGAGCCCGCGCATGATGGCCAGCAGCCCGTAGCTCAGCGCGAACTCGCCCTGCCAGATCGGCAGCAGCACATAGATCAGATCCGTGTAGCCGTCGTGGAGGGCGTGGTTGATCCCGGTTGCCGCGAGCGTGCGGCGCGGCTTGCTGAGAGATACCGCATCGGGAGCGAGTGCTTGCGGTCGCGATAGAAAATTTGAAGGAGAGATTGCCAAGGCTCAAGTCCAGCGCAGCCGAAAGTAAAGGTTGGTGAGTGCCTTGGCTTTCATTATGCGGCCTTCAAGAAGCTGTCACAAACCAGTAATAATCAGACCTCGCGTTAGAAATTCTATTGTACCGTCCATGTTCGTTCCCCGCCGCAGCCTGCCGCCGCTGAACGCCGTCCGCGCCTTCGAGGCGGCGGCCCGGCTCGGCAGCTTCAAGGAAGCTGCCGTCGAGCTTGGCGTGACGCATGGCGCGGTCAGCCAGCAAATCCGTCTGCTCGAAAGCTGGCTCGGGCCGCCGGCGCTATTCCGACGATCGGTTCGGCGGGTCTTGCTGACGCCGGCCGGCGCTGCACTGCTTGCCGAGTTCGCACCCGCGCTCGATCGCGTCTCCGCCGCCGTGCAGCAACATCGCAAGCGACGCGGCGAGGCGCCGGCCGCGGTGCTGCGCGTCAACGCGCTTGCGACTTTCAGTCTGCGCTGGCTGTTGCCGCGCCTGACAAGGTTTCGTGCCGAGCATCCCGATATCGAGGTGCGGCTGTCGACTTCGAATGATCCGGTGGATGCGTTGCCAGAGCTGTTCGACGTCGTGATACGCGGCGGACCGGACACGTTTCACGGCTTTGCGGCGCGCTTTCTGCTGTCGGAGCAGCGGCTGCCGGTATGCAGTCCCGCGCTGCTGGCAAAATTGCCGTTGACGGAGGTCGCGGATCTCAACCGTCATACGCTCCTGCACGTTACCTCGATGCCGCGGCTGTGGCGCGACTGGCTGACCGATGCGGGCGAGCCCGCGCTGGAGGGCGCGGCATCGCTGACCTTCGATCATTTCTATCTGACGCTTCAGGCTGCGCTCGACGGCCTCGGCGTCGCCATGGGGCCGACGGCGCTGATTGCCGACGATCTTGCGGCCGGACGCCTGATAACGCCGTTTCCGGACATCAGCCTGCCGGCCCGCAGCTATTTTGCGTATTTTCCCGTAGGGCGCGACGACGATCCGCATCGCGCGGTATTTTGCGATTGGCTCGAGCAGCAGGGACGTCAGACAGGTGAGCGCGGCTAGCGCTCCTCGCCCTCGATCTCCTGCGGGAGCGCGATCACGACGCGGCCGCCCTTGATGTCGACCTCGGGCACCACCGCATTCGAGAACGGCAGCAGCATCGTCGCGCCTTTGAGGGGGGCGATCTCGATGATATCGCCGGCCCCGAAATTATGGATCGCGAGCACGCGTCCGAGCGCATCGCCGTCAGTTGTGACGGCGGCGAGCCCGATCAGGTCGGCGTGATAATATTCGTCCTCTTCGGTCGCGGGCAGTTTTTCGCGCGCGACATAGAGTTCGATGCCGTTGAGGCGCTCGGCCTCATCGCGGGTCGTGACGCCCTTGAACGTCGCGACCAGATGGTCCTTGGCTTCGCGGACCTGCGCCAGCTCGAACTGGCGCTTGCCGTCCTTGGAGACAAGCGGACCGTAGCGCTTCACGGCAAAGGGATCCTCGGTGAAGGTCCACAATTTGACCGCGCCGCGCACACCATGCGCAGCGCCGATCCGCGCGACGCAGATCAGCGCCGACATGGTCTGGCCTTAGCTCTTCGCAGCCGCTTCGGCCTGCGCCTTGCGCTCCTTGCGCGGCACGGCCTTCTCGGGGTTGTTGCGCGCTTCGCGCTTCTTGACGCCGGCGGCGTCGAGGAAGCGGGACACGCGGTCCGACGGCTGCGCGCCCTTGGCGAGCCAGGCCTTCACCTTGTCCATGTCGAGCTTCAGGCGGGTCTCGTTGTCCTTCGGCAGCAGCGGGTTGAAATAGCCGAGACGCTCGATGAAGCGACCATCGCGCGGGAAGCGCGAGTCGGCGACGACGACGTGATAGACGGGACGCTTCTTGGTGCCTGCGCGGGCGAGGCGGATAACGACGGACATTCAGTTCTCCTTCAAAGTACGTTTTGTTCGGTTGATTGGCATTTCGCGTTGCGCGAGACCGAAGCGATCCCTCGCAACGAATTCCTCATTTCTTCTTGCCGGGGAAACCGCCGAGGCCCGGCAGCGTCGGCTTGCCGCTCAGCCCGGTCAGTCCGGGCAGGTTCGGCAGGCCGGTGCGAAGACCGGGCGGCAAATCCTTGGGCAGGCTGGGCAGACCCTGTCCGCCACCGCCCTGCATCTTCTCCTGCAGCGCTTTCATCTCCTCCGGAGACGGCATCTTCATGCCGCCGCCAAAGCCCATCGCCTGCGCGATGCCGGCGAGCGGACCGCGCTTGCCCGAGCCCATCGCCTTCATCACGTCGGCCATGTTCCGGTGCATCTTCAGGAGCTTGTTGACGTGCTCGACGCTCTGGCCACTGCCGGCAGCGATGCGCTTCTTGCGGCTGGCCTTGAGCAGATCGGGATGGCGACGCTCGTCGCGCGTCATGGAATCGATGATGGCGACCTGGCGCTTCAGGATCTTGTCGTCGATGCCGGCGGCGGCGATTTGATTCTTCATCTTGGAGATGCCGGGCATCATGCCCATCAACCCGCTGATGCCGCCCATGTTGGCCATCTGCAGCAGCTGCTCACGCATGTCGTTGAGGTCGAATTGCCCCTTGCGCATGCGCTCGGCGGTGCGCGCAGCCTTCTCGGCGTCGATATTGGCGGCGGCCTTCTCGACCAGCGAGACCACGTCGCCCATGCCGAGGATACGGCCGGCGATACGATCGGGGTGGAAATCTTCCAGCGCGTCGGTCTTTTCGCCGGTACCGATCAGCTTGATCGGCTTGCCGGTGACCGCGCGCATCGACAGCGCGGCGCCGCCCCGGCCATCGCCGTCGACGCGCGTGAGCACGATGCCGGTGAGGCCGACGCGCTGATCGAATGCGCGCGCGAGATTCACGGCGTCCTGGCCGGTGAGCGAGTCCGCGACCAGCAGGACTTCATGCGGGTTCGCAGCAGCTTTGATCGCCGCTGCTTCCGTCATCATCTCTTCGTCGAGCGTGGTGCGGCCGGCAGTGTCGAGCAGCACGATGTCGTAGCCGCCGAGCTTGCCGGCTTCCAGCGCGCGCTTGGCAATCTGCGGCGGCTGCTGTCCTGCCACGATCGGCAGCGTCGGAATGTCGAGGTCGCGGCCGAGCACGGCCAGCTGCTCCATCGCCGCCGGACGATAGACGTCGAGCGAAGCCATCAGCACCTTGCGCTTGTCGCGCTGGACCAGGCGGCGGGCGAGCTTTGCGGTGGTGGTGGTCTTACCGGAGCCCTGCAGGCCGACCATCATGATCGGCACAGGCGGCACGGAGTTGACGTCGATGGTCTGGCCTTCGGCGCCGAGGGTGTTGACCAGCTCGTCATGGACGATCTTGACCACCATCTGGCCTGGGGTGACCGACTTGACGACGGTGGCGCCGATCGCCTGCTCGCGGACGCGTTCGGTGAAGCTGCGCACGACCTCGAGCGCAACGTCGGCTTCGAGCAGCGCGCGGCGCACCTCGCGCATCGCGGCGTCGACGTCCTTCTCAGTCAGCGCACCGCGCCCCGTCAGACGATCGAGAATTCCGCCAAGCCGTTCCGACAGATTGTCGAACAATGAAGTGGTCCTGTTGCTGTCCCCCGGTGAGAGGGCGCGCCTTTATTCACCTCTGTCATGCCCCGGCTTGACCGGGGCATCCAGTACGCCGCGGCACCTCGGTTCCAGCCGAGCCGCCTCTGGGATACTGGATCGCCCGATCAAGTCGGGCGATGACCACTTCCTTGGGCAAACAATCTTCCAAACACCTTTGCGCCCGAGGGCGCATCGCGCTGTCGGGCGTTGACCTCTGGCCTCCGGGGCCAGTCGGCGGGTCGAAAAGAAAGCCTTTCCGAGAAAGTGGCTGGGTTAAACGCCGCTCACGCCCAAAAGTCAAGGAAAGTTAGGCTGCCGGCACGGCTTTGCCAGGACAAGGCCTTGAAAACAGGAGGTTTCCGGCGACGGGTTCCTTTTTCGGCGGCCCCGCCCATATAGCCGGTGATGTCTTACCTCTCCGACCAGCCTCGATGTCCCGCATGAAAACCTATGACGGTCCCGCCTCCGACCATTTCAACGGCCTGCATTTCTTCGATCCGGACGGCGCGCCGCCAAAATCGCTGCGCGAGGTGCTGCGCTGGCAGTTCAGCGGCGGACGCCAGCGCGCGAAATGGCCGGATTGGGCCCCGAGCCCTCATGCCGACACCCCGCCGGAGCGCGTCGACGGTGGCAAGGTGCGGCTCTCCTTCATCGGCCATGCCAGCTGGCTGATCCAGACCGGCGGCCTCAATATCCTGGTCGATCCGGTCTGGTCGATGCGGGTCTCGCCGGTGGCCTGGGCCGGGCCGAAGCGGCACAACGATCCCGGCATTGCCTTCGAGAAGCTGCCCAAGATCGACGTCGTGCTGGTGTCGCACGGCCATTACGATCACCTCGACATCGCGACGCTGTCGCGGCTCTCCAAGAACTTCGCCCCGCGGGTGGTCACCCCCCTCGGCAATGACGTGACGATGCGCCGGGCTGACTCCACCATCAAGGCGCACGCGTTCGACTGGCATGATCGCGTCGAACTCGGCGGCGGCATTGCCGTGCATCTGGTCCCGACCCGCCACTGGACCGCGCGCAGCCCGTTCGACCGCAACAAGGCGCTGTGGGCGAGCTTCGTGCTGGAGACGCCGGCGGGGAAGATCTACATCGTCTGCGATTCCGGCTATGGCGACGGCAGGCATTTTCGTCGTGTCGCGGAGCGGCACGGAGCTTTGCGTCTGGCAATCCTGCCGATCGGCGCTTACGAGCCGCGCTGGTTCATGCGCGACCAGCACATGAACCCGGAAGATGCGGTGAAGGCGCTCGCTGATTGCGGCGCAGAGCAAGCGCTGGGCCATCATCACGGCACGTTCCAGCTGACGGATGAGGCGATCGACGCACCGGCCAAGGCGCTGGTGGAAGCACTCGACGCGGCGAAGATTCCGCAGGCGCGGTTCGTGGCGATGAAGCCGGGGCAAGTGGTGGAGATTTAGGTCGCCGCTCTGCGCCGGGCGCAGCGCAGCGCGTCCGGGACACGGGATCTATTGCTCTTTCGCCTTGATCGCCCAGCTCACACTCACCGTCACCGACAACGTTTCCTCGCCGGGCGCAACCGCGGCAGGCGCGGCCATCGGGGCTGCGGCCATGCGGCCCTTGAACAGCGGCATCGGAGCGCCGCCCTCGGAGACGCTGAGTGGTGCACCCAACGTCACGCCGGTGGCTTTCGCGTAGATCTCGGCCTTGCGCCGTGCATCTGCCACCGCCTGCTCGCGGGCGTCGTCGAGCAGTTTCGAGGCCTGCGTCACCTCGAAGGAGATGTTGCCGATGTCGTTTGCGCCGGCGCCGACCAGCGTGTCGATGATGCCGGCGACCTTGGTCACGTCGCGAATCTTGATCGTGACGCGGTTGGAAGCGCGGAAGCCGACCACGGGCGAGGCACCGTTCGAGCGGTTCGGGGCATATTGCGGCTGCAGCGACAGCCGCGAGGTCTGGTAATCCTTCTCGGGAATGCCGGCGCCCTTCAGCGCCAGCAGCACCTTGCCCATCGCGGCATTGTTGGCGTCGGAGGCTTCCTTCGCCGACTTGGCGTCATTGGCGACACCGGCATCGATCTGCGCAAGATCGGGGGCGGCCGAGACGGTCGCCTCGCCGCTCACGGAGATGGCGGACGGAAAATCGTCGGCGAGCGCGGGCGCTGCCGTCACTGTGGCGGCGAAGATGGCGGCGAGGGCGGCAGACTTTTTCATCGGTCTCACTTCAGCGGTACGAACACATTGATCACGAGCTTGTCCTCGGCCGTCTTGAGGGGATCGGTGAGGTACTCCTCGATGAACGTGTCCTTGGCTTCCAGCTTCTTGTCGTCGAGGTGATTGGTGATCGCCTCATAGGTGTTATCCATGTTGTCATAGGAGCCGCGATGGACGAATTTCAGCGCCTTGCCCTCCGGCGATTTGCCGATGCTCATGTCCTTGGGCAGGTTCTTCGGATCCTGGTCGACCGGGATCTCGGCGAGGAAGGTGAAGCCGGTGTCGTCGGTCGAGGTGTAGACGATCATCGGGTTGCCGGCGCGCTTGATGCCCTGCTTGTCGAGCTGCGCGTTCAGCGCCTTGAAGGCGTCGACCAGGGTATCGAAGGCCGAGTCCCAATTGGCGGTGCCCTTGACCATCACGACCTTCTTGGCCTCGAGCGTGGTCTCCTGGCCAAACGGATCGGCGGTCTGCACCGGGGCGGGGGTGGCGGCTGCGGCAGGCGGTGGCGCCGCCGGGCTCGGCGAGGCGCTGGCCGCGGGGGAGGGAGTTGCCGCGGGCGCAGGCAAGGTGCTCGCGGCGGGCGAGGGAGCGGCCGACGGAGCCGGCGAGGGGCTTGCTGAGGCTGACGGCGCCGGGCTCGGCGTCTGCGCCAGAGCACCTGATAGCCCAAGCGAAAAGGCCGCCGCCGGGATCAGCGCAGCCAGAGCAAGACGACGAAACCCAATCATTCCATTCTCCCCAAGGCCTTAACGAGCAAGGCCTTAACGACCAAGGCCTACATCCGGTCGCGCGAACTGCGCCGTTCTAACACGCGAGCGCCAAATTCGTCCCATGACAGATGCGTCATGCCTGACATCAGCGGCAGCCAGCAGCAAATCACTGGCCAAGCCGGCAAGGATCGCCATATAAGGCAGGCGAAATTCAGGAATTTTCATGAGCGCGCTGGCCAACCACGCATTTGCCAAGATGAACGGCATCGGCAACGAGATCGTCGTTGTCGACATGCGCGATTCCGCCGGCCGCATCACGCCTGATGACGCCCGCGCCGTCGCCTCCGCGCATGGCGGCGTGCCCTATGACCAGCTCATGGTGCTGCAGAAGCCGCGGCTCCACGGCACCGAAGCCTTTATCAGCATCTACAACAATGACGGCTCGGAAGCGGGCGCGTGTGGCAACGGCATGCGCTGCGTCGTGCGCCGCATCTTCGAAAAGAGCGGGCAGACCACGGCGACGTTCGAAACCGCCGCCGGCCTGCTCAATGCCTGGCAGGGCCCGACGCCCGATCTCTACACCGTCGACATGGGTGCGCCGAAATTCGGCTGGCAGGATATTCCGCTGGCGGAGGAGTTTCGCGACACACGCTACATCGAATTGCAGATCGGGCCGATCGACAAGCCGATCCTGCATTCGCCCTCCGTGGTCAGCATGGGCAATCCGCACGCGATCTTCTGGGTCGACGACGTCGATGCCTACGATCTCGAACGTTTTGGTCCGCTTCTGGAAAATCATCCGATCTTCCCGGAGCGCGCCAACATCACGCTAGCCCATATCGTCGATCGTGAGCACATCACCATGCGCACTTGGGAGCGCGGCGCCGGGCTGACCCGGGCTTGCGGTTCTGCGGCCTGCGCGACTGCGGTTGCGGCGGCGCGGCTGAAGCGCACCGAACGCAAGGTCGAGATGACGCTGCCCGGCGGCAAGCTCGGCATCGAATGGCGCGAGCGCGACGACCACGTGCTGATGACGGGCACGGCGACCTTCGAATACGAAGGCAAGTTCGATCCTGCGCTGTTCGCGCCTGCAGGCTAATGGCGGTCGATATCGTCACCTTCGGCTGCCGCCTCAACGCCTTCGAGGCCGAGGTGATCCGCAGCAAAGCCGAGGAGGCGGGCCTCACCGACACCATCGTGATCAACAGCTGCGCCGTCACCAATGAGGCGGTGGCGCAGGCGCGGCAGTCGATCCGCAAGTTGAAGCGCGAACGGCCGGGCGCACGCATCGTCGTCACCGGCTGCGCGGCGCAGACGCAAAGCGCGATGTTCGCCGACATGATCGAGGTCGACCGCGTCGTCGGCAATGACGACAAGATGCGCGGGGATGCGTGGCGCGCAACGCGCGACGCCTTCGATCTCGGTGCCAGCGAGAAGATTGCCGTCAGCGACATCATGGCCGTCAGGGAGATGGCGCCACATCTCGTCGACGGCTATGCGAGCGGTCTGCCGCGGGTGTTCGTGCAGGTGCAGAACGGCTGCGATCATCGCTGCACCTTCTGCATCATCCCGTTCGGCCGCGGCAATTCGCGCTCGGTTCCGATGGGCGCGGTGGTCGAACAGGTTCGCTCCCTGGTCGAACGCGGTCACGCCGAGATCGTGCTGACCGGCGTCGACCTCACCAGCTACGGCACGGACCTGCCCGGCGCGCCCAAGCTCGGCATGCTGACCAAGCAGATCCTGCGGCACGTTCCGGAGCTGAAGCGGCTGCGCATCTCCTCGATCGATTCGATCGAGGCCGATCGCGATCTGCTCGATGCCATCGCCGACGATGCGCGCTTGATGCCGCACCTGCACCTCTCGCTGCAATCCGGCGACGATATGATCCTGAAGCGCATGAAGCGGAGGCATTCGCGGAGCGATGCGATCGCGTTCTGCAACCAGGTCCGGCGCCTGCGCCCGGATATCGTGTTCGGCGCCGACATCATCGCGGGTTTCCCGACCGAGACCGAGGGGATGTTCTCGCGCTCGCTCGATCTCGTCGAGGAATGCGCCCTGACCTTCCTGCATGTCTTCCCTTATTCGCCGCGCCCCGGCACGCCGGCTGCGAAGATGCCCCAGGTTCCAGGCGGTGCGATCAAGGACCGCGCGAAGCGGCTGCGTGCGGCTGGCGAGGTGGCGTTGCGGCACCGATTGAACGCAGAGATCGGCGCACAGCGCGCTGTGCTGATCGAGAGCGAAGGGCAGGGGCGCACCGAGCATTATCTGCCGGTGGCAATAGCGGGCGGGCGTATTGGCAGCGTCGTGTCGTTGAGGATCGCCGGCAATGACGGCGAGCGGCTCACCATATGATCCGTGCCTCTTTCCTTCTCCCCTTGTGGGAGAAGGTGGCGCGAAGCGCCGGATGAGGGGTTGCTTCCGCGTATTCAATTGATGTGTGGACTCGCGGAGAGATACCCCTCACCCGTCTCGCCGCTAGGCGGCGAGCCACCCTCTGCCACAAGGGGAGAGGGAAAGAACTACGACGCCCGCACCTGCCAGAAGCGCAGCGTGCGTCGTGAGTTCTCGGCCGTCATGCGCGCAAAATTATTCTCCGCTCGCGCAAGGTCCGCCGGCTTCATCGCGCCTGTCGCAAAGCGGCTCTCGAGCACGGCCGCGGTCGTCTCCCAGCAGAGCTGTGCCGCCTTGCACGGCACCAGCAGGCCGTCTTCGCGCAGGCTCTGCATCAGCGGACGAATCACTTCGATGGTCGAGCCGGACAGCGCGGCCAAGGCGGCCACGGTTTCCTCGTAGCGCCGCTGCCTGGCGAAGCCGAGCAGCGTCGCCTCGTTGAGCTGGCCCGTCGCCTTGAGACTTGCAATCGCGCGCTTGGCGCCCTCGAAGTCGCGCACGCCCGACATCTCGCGCTCGACGCCGACGGTGACGGCGGCGATCGCATTCTGGATTTCTTCGAACAGGTCGGGCGGGGCGCGTGATAGCAGGCGGGTGCGAACGGCGTCGGTTGCCGAACGCAGCAATCGGCGGCGCAGGTCCGAGGGCAGGTCGACGCGGATGCCGATGCTTACCGCGAGCTCGGGATCGCTCTCGGCCTGTCCAACGATGACGGTGAATCCCTTTCCGGACATGCGCGCACCTGGATTGGCGGCAAGGCGCCGGCTGACGCTGGGATAGCGGCGCGCCAGCAGCGCATCGGTGACGATCTCCTTCAGCCACCAGCGGCCGGCGACCGCGAGCAGATGCGGCTCGCTTTTGCTGGAGGCGATCTTCACCAGCTCGCCGTCGTCGAGGCGCGCGGATTCCTGCAGCACGGGCCCGGCGATGCGAATCTCGTCATTGTTGGCGAGGCGGCGGATCACGGACGGCGGCGCCTGCGCGATCGGCGCGAGCTGGGCGCTGATTTCAGCCAGCGCAACGCGGGCTGCCACATCGGCGATGGCGCGCAGCTCGATGGTGCCGATCAGGCGCTCGAGCACGTCGTCGAACAGGGCAATCTGTTCGTCGTTGAAGCTTCCGGCGGAAGAGAGGAACAGGTCGGTGACGCGCCGCGCGGTCTCCAGGCCCTTTTCCGGCGAGCCGATCCGGATCGCGGACTCGACCTCGTCGATAATGGATAGCTCGGCCGTGGACATGACGCGGTGCTCGTCCTGAGCGGATGGGAGGCTTGTTCTAAGCAACCGCTATCATTAGAGGCGAGCCCTGAACGTTTCGTAAACCATGGCTTGGACGGGCCGCTATTCCCCGTTCCAGCCGCAGGCACGGAGCTTCTCGTGCATGTGGGGCGGGGCCGGCGCGACGACGCGGATCGGCTCCTTGTTCCGGGAGATCGGCACCACGATCTCGCGGGAATGCAGATGCAGCTTCGGCTCCCCGAAGCGCGGGCCGTTGCCGTAAATGTTATCGCCGAAAATCGGCCAGCCGGTCGCCGAGGAATGCACCCGCAATTGATGGGTCCGGCCTGTCACCGGTTCCATGGCGAGCCAGGTAAACCCTTCGCCCCGGCCAAGCACCTTCCAGTTGGTGATGGCCTTCTGCCCTTCCGGGTCGGGCTTCTGCCACCAGCCGCGCTCGGCATTGAGCCGGCCGAGCGGCATATCGATGGTGCCCTCGTCCTCGGCCGGCCCGCCCTCGACCACGGTCCAGTAGGTCTTGCCGATCTTGCCATGTTTGAAGAGAAGGCCGAGCGAAGCG
>NZ_JADFUE010000057.1:0-39123 GCF_054967145.1 Bradyrhizobium sp. UFLA06-24 | reverse complement strand
GTTCGATCGATCGCGGGACCATTCCTCCGTCCCGATCAACGTTTGCAAGGCGGGGGCGCGCCGCGGCAGTCCAGGGCGGCCCCATGGCCGGCGCGAAGCGGCTTTACCCTGGACGGGGGCGAGCACGACGGCATGCCTGGCTCGGTCCGGCCTGCGTGTTTTGGCTGTCGTGTCGCTGCTGCTTGTTTTCGCTGCGTCGGACAGTGCTGCCCTGGCCGAGAGCGGGTCGGCGTCGGTTCAAGCGGTTGTTCGGGCAAGCAACCCGTTTGCAGCTTTCGTCGACGAAGCCTCGAAGCGTTTTGCAATTCCGCTGAACTGGATCTTGTCGGTCATCAACGTCGAAAGCGCTGGAGAGGTGCACGTCAGGTCGAAAAAAGGCGCGATGGGCCTGATGCAGATCATGCCGGCGACCTGGGCCGAACTTCGCGCACGCTACAATCTCGGGAACGACCCATACGACCCGCACGACAACATTCTGGCCGGCGCGGCGTATTTGCGCGAACTGTTCGATTGGTATGGCTCGCCTGGCGTGTTTGCCGCGTACAACGCGGGACCATCTCGCTATGAAGAGCATCTCGCGGGCGGCTCTCTGCCAGACGAGACACGAACATACGTCGCAAAGCTTGCAAATCTGCTTGCCATCGAACTGCCGCCGAGATGGACGTCCAGCGGACAATCATCAGCAGCTCCGACGATATTCGTCAGGCGATCCGATCTTGTGAAAACGCGCGGTCGATTGCTGGCGCTCGTGCCGTCGGCCGGCGCCACGACTGCAATCTCGGCGTTCGATGTTTCGCACATAGTCCCGCGGCCAAGTGGCATCTTCGTCTCTCGAATGGATTCGGGAGCACCGCAATGACCAGGGGGACAGATTCGCAAGCTGGTGGCGTATTAGCGATGCCTTCCGTCAGCGCTCTAGTCGCCGCTTCGCCCGTCACCGAGCCACGTTCGGGTGTCTCCGCTCTTCAGGTAAGGGTCGCTAGGGCAAGCGCTCGGAAACGGTGGGGCGTTCGGGAGTTGGCTGCAAAGTGGCGGCGGCTCTCTTGGGAACCGGCGACCGGGAGACCACGACGGCAGATCGGCGAGATAAAAGGGGCTCGCCCGTCGAACTGCAAGCCGTTGTCATGGCTTGGGTTCTAGCGTGCCGGTCGGTCGCCTCGCGTGCCGCGCCTTGCATTTTGATGAATGCAATCAAAGGCGTTTTCAGCACCGCGTGCATTTTTGACGTTGGGAGTCCCCGCCGTGAGCATAGGCGATAGTGACCTGCGTATCCGGCCTGGTCGCATCCGCAGCACCCGCGCGGCGCAGCCGAAGAGCTTCATCAACCAGGTGCTGCGCGCCGCGAAGAAATCGGGGTACACCTCGGGGCAGGCCGCAGCTGGCAGGCGGTCGACCGCTTATGGGCACTCGACGTTTGGCCGTGGTCGGCTGTCCTTTAGCCGTGCGAGATTGTTCAGCCCGACACGGCGCGTCGTGGTGAAGGCGCGTGTTGTCAGACACAAAGGGCGAGCCTTCCACTCAGCACCGCTGACCGCCCACCTCTCATACCTGAAACGCGACGGCGTGACCCGGAGCGGCGAGCGGGCCGAGATGTTCGATGGGGGCTGCGACGGCGCCGACAGCGCGGCTTTCGCAGAGCGATGCAAGGATGACCGTCATCACTTCAGGTTCATTGTCTCGCCGGAGGAGGCCGGCGACATGACGGACCTGAAGGCCTTCACCCGCGATCTCGCCAGGCAGATGGAGACCGATCTTGGCACCCGGATCGATTGGGTGGCTGTCGATCATTGGAACACGGACAACCCTCACGTCCACCTTCTCCTCCGGGGCGTAGACGAGCAAGGGGCGGATCTCGTGATCTCGCGCGACTACATCAGTCAGGGCCTGCGCTCACGCGCCGAGGAACTGGTCGCGATCGAAATGGGTCCAAAGCCGGAGCACGAGATCCGTAATTCGCTGGAGAGGGAAGTCGCGGCGGAGCGATGGACGCGGCTCGATCGGGAGATCCGGCTTGCGGCCGACGAGACCGGCTATATTGACCTTCGCCCAGAGAATCCTGGCCAGTTCGATTCCGAGATCCGGCGTCTGATGGTCGGCCGCCTTCAACATCTGAAGAAGATGGGCCTTGCCGCATCCGCCGCGCCGGGGGAATGGATGATCGGGCTCGAGGCCGAGCACAGCTTGCGCGACCTCGGCATGCGCGGCGACATCATCAAGACCATGCACCGCGCCTTCACCGAGCGTGGGGAAGCGCGCGGCGTCTCCGATTACGTTATCGAAAGTGGACAGCCGACGTTCCGGATCATTGGGCGGCTGGTCGATCGGGGATTGCATGATGAATTGACGGGCGAAGCTTATGCCGTGATCGATGGGACAGACGGACGCGCCCACCACATCCGCTTCCGGGGGCTCGAGATGTTCGAAGATGCGCCCCCAGTCGGCGGCGTCGTCGAAGTCCGACGCTTCGGTCAAGCCGGCGATCCGCATCCCGCGATGGTGCTCGCGACTCGGTCCGATCTTGATCTCGCGGCGCAGGTCACCGCGAAGGGCGCGACCTGGCTCGATCACAGGCTGGTGGAACCCGACCCCATGCCGCTCGCTATGGGCGGATTCGGCCGCGAGACCCGCGAGGCCATGGAAGCCCGTACCGAGCATCTGATCCGGGAAGGTCTGGCGCGCCGGCAGGGCCAACGCAACACCTTGCAGCGTGACCTCCTGAATACGTTGCGCCGACGCGAACTGGACGCAGTAGCCGCAAAGGTCTCCGCCGAGACCGGCCTCCCTTACGTTAAGCCTGACTACGGGGAGCATGTGGCGGGTACGTATCGCCAGCGGCTGACGCTCGCCTCGGGACGCTTCGCCATGATCGACAATGGGCTTGGCTTCCAGCTCGTCCCTTGGTCGCGCGAGCTCGAAAAGAAACTCGGCCAACACGTCACCGGCGTCGTGAAGGACGGCGGCGGCATCGAATGGGGCTTTGGCCGCAAGCGCGACCTTGGCCTGTAGCTATCTCGCCAATTGAGTTGCGGAAGGGCGTTTGAGATGTCCGGAACCAAAATCCTGTGGGGACAGGTGATCGTTGTCGGCCTCATTGTTTTGCTGGCCATCTGGGGAGCAACCGAGTGGACGGCTTGGCGGCTCGCTTGGCAACCGGAGCTTGGGCCCCCCTGGTTCGAACTGGCGGGATCCAAGATCTATTACCCGCCGATCTTCTTCTGGTGGTGGTTCGTCTACGACGCCTACGCACCTCACGTCTTTGTCGAGGGTGCCTTCATCGCGGCGTCGGGAACCTTCGTTTCGATCGCGGTGGCGATCGGCACGTCGGTCTGGCGGGCGCGTGAGGCCAGCAACGTCCAGACGTACGGCTCGGCGCGCTGGGCAGATGCAGCAGAGGCGAGGGCGGCTGGGCTTCTTGGTCCCGACGGTGTGGTGATCGGCAAGCTCGATCGCGACTACCTTCGCCATGACGGGCCGGAGCACGTCTTGTGTTTTGCACCCACGCGATCGGGCAAGGGCGTGGGTCTGGTTGTGCCATCGTTGCTGGCTTGGCCCGGCTCGGCCATCGTTCATGACATCAAGGGTGAGAATTGGCAACTAACCGCGGGCTTTCGCGCGCTGCATGGCCGTGTCCTGTTGTTCGACCCAACCAATCCTAAGTCTTCAGCCTACAATCCGCTCCTCGAAGTCCGGCGAGGGGAGTGGGAGGTCCGCGATGTCCAGAACGTTGCCGACGTCCTGGTCGATCCCGAAGGCTCGCTGGACAAGCGGAACCATTGGGAGAAGACCAGTCATTCTCTCCTGGTCGGCGCCATTCTCCACGTCCTCTATGCCGAGGCGGACAAGACCCTGGCCGGGGTCGCCGCCTTCCTCTCCGACCCAAAGCGGCCGATTGAGGCGACCCTGAAGGCGATGATGACTACCGCGCATCTTAACGAGCAGGGTGCTCATCCCGTCGTAGCTTCGACCGCACGCGAGCTCCTTAACAAGTCAGAGAATGAACGTTCAGGTGTCCTCTCCACCGCGATGTCGTTCCTCGGTCTCTACCGCGATCCCGTTGTTGCCCAGGTGACCCGCCGATGCGACTGGCGGATCGCCGATCTGATCGCAGATAGTCGCCCCGCGACGCTGTACCTGGTGGTGCCACCCTCGGATATCTCGCGGACCAAACCGCTGATCCGCCTGGTGCTGAACCAGATTGGTCGGCGTCTGACCGAGGACTTGCAGGCCCGCGACCGCCGGCATCGCGTTCTGATGATGCTCGACGAGTTCCCGGCACTAGGGCGGCTTGATTTCTTTGAGTCTGCGCTCGCCTTCATGGCGGGGTACGGCATCAAGAGTTTCCTAATCGCGCAGTCGCTCAATCAGATCGAGAAGGCCTACGGCCCCAACAATGCTGTCCTCGACAACTGCCACGTCCGCATCAGCTTCGCGACCAATGACGAGCGAACCGCAAAGCGTGTGTCCGATGCGCTGGGTACTGCGACCGAGATGCGGGCCATGAAGAACTATGCCGGTCACAGGTTGAACCCGTGGCTGGGACACCTGATGGTCTCGCGCCAGGAAACCGCGAGACCGCTGTTGACCCCGGGCGAGGTCATGCAGCTTCCGCCGACCGACGAAATCGTCATGGTCGCGGGAACGCCGCCGATCCGGGCGAAGAAGGTCCGCTACTTTGAGGATCGGCGGCTCGCCGAGCGCGTATTGCCGCCACCCGATCCCGCAAGCGCCGGCCGATCATCGCGAACGGACGGATGGTCCGCCCTCGGACCGCTGAAGCCGACGTGTAGTCCAGCGGACCAGGCTTGCGGGGCCGAGGAAGACACCGCGAACAGCGGACTCCGTCGTGAGCCCGAGCTCCCCGATCACGTCGCGATCGCCAGTGAGAAGACCGAACCGACACCGGCAGAAGAATTTGCTGCCGTTCTTGATGATGAGGAGGATACGGTCCGTCAGTCCCGGCTCATACGCCAGCAGATGCGCGGTGTCGCCCGTCAGGCCGCCCTGGACCCGAATGACGATATGGAGCTCTGAGGCAATATGCGCGACCGAATGAACGTCTATTTCCCGCCAGAGCTTCTGAAACAGATCTCGGAACTCGCCGATCGCAAGAAGCTTTCCCGATCCGCGATCATCGAAGCGGCGGTTGCCTCGTTTCTATCGCCGGACGGGGGGGACAGGCGGGAGGCAGCGTTCGCCAGGCGCCTCGATCGGCTGTCCCGTCAGATGCAAAGACTGGAGCGGGACGTCGGCTTGACGGCCGAAACTTTGGCCTTGTTTATCCGCTTCTGGCTGACGATCACGCCGCCCTTACCCAATGATGCGCAGTCGGCAGCGCAAGCAAAGGGCAAGGTGCGCTTTGAAGGATTTATCGAGGCGCTCGGGCGGCGCCTGCAAAAGGGGCAAAGCTTTCTGCGCGAGGTTCCAGAAGATATTCGCCGCCAGGAGGCCGTCGGCGAAACTGACTGAGTCTCTGGACCCGCTGCCGCGCCGGACCCTCTTTTCCTACTCCAAACTACGACCGCAGCAATTTAGCCGAACCAACAGAAGCTTGACATGCTATCGGCTCGAACGAGCTGAGAGGAAGGGGCCATACGACCGCATCAAGAAGGCCGAGGGAATGGGCGCCGCGCTCCAGACCAAAATATCCTGCAGAAGTTGGTCATCGCCAAAGCGGAGAAGGCCGCCTCCACTCCACCGCGCCGTCACCCTGCTTGAACACGCCAGGGACTTGATCCACACGTCACGATCCGAGCTGAAGCGAGTCACAAGTGCAGACCGCGGCGAACTGCTTGCTCACCTTGCCTTCGCGGCGGAGGCTCCGAAGCCATCAAAGCTGCGAAGCGTCGACTGACGGACTGCAATCCGCCTATCCGAGCGCAAGCACTTGGGCGCCACTCTTCTGGCGCGACCACCTCGCCCCCCATCGCGCAGCTCCGGGCGTTGGCCCACAAGAAAGGATGTTCCACGCGCGCGACCCACTACCAATTTCTTACCTAAAGCATTTGGCTTGTTTGGCGATCTTCGATAGCTCATGATATCCATGTCAGCTGCACAATCAGCCGGGTGTCTTGCCACAACTCGCGCACCATCCTTTTATCGAAAGCCCACACCCAATGCCTTCTCCTCCAGCTGAACGGATCGCGCTCTTCATCGATGGGCGTAATCTGTATGCCACGGCAAAAGCATTGGGCTTCGACATCGATTACAAGCGCCTGCTGAGCGAGTTTCAGGGGCGCGGCACGCTGCTCCGGGCGTTCTACTACACAGCGGTCGAGGATCAGGAATATTCGTCTATACGCCCCCTGATTGATTGGCTGGACTACAACGGCTACACGGTCGTCACCAAGGCGACCAAGGAATTCATCGATTTCTCCGGCCGGCGCAAGGTCAAGGGCAATATGGACATCGAGCTCACGGTGAACGCCATGGAGATCGCCGAGTACATCGACCAGATGGTGCTGTTCTCGGGGGACGGCGATTTCCGCTCGCTGGTCGAAGCCGTGCAGCGCCGCGGCGTACGGGTGACTGTGGTCTCCACCATTGCCAGCCAGCCGCCGATGATCGCCGACGAGCTGCGCCGCCAAGCCGACGTGTTCACCGATCTTATAGAGCTGCAATCAAGGTTCGGCCGTGATCCTGTTGAGCGTCCAGCGCCGGTCGAGCGCCGAGACCAGGACGCGCGCGTCCATCTCCGGAGATCTTTGCAACTACCCAAGGGACATGATCATCGAGGTTAGCGCCGGAAGGCATCTGATTGCTGGCAGTGATCAGTAACAGGTGGCAGTCGTGCACCTCGCCTGGAGTAGCTCAGTGACACTCGGCACGCGGCCGTACGATCACGGGGGCCGTGAGGATCACGAACTGCTCAGGCTAGCGTCAATGGTAGGACTATGCGTTCATCGCACTGCAGCGGTTTTCGCCTGCCTCGCCGCCGCGGTTGATCAAGTTGGTTCCCCTAAATGGACTCGCTGCACGGGGAGCCGAAGTGGCAGGGCAATCCCGCCGGCCCGGACCATGCCCTTTATTATTGCCAGCCGCGATAGGCCTTCTCCACTCGGGCTAACACCTGTTAATGTTGCTGGAAGTTTCATTTTCGGAACACGCGAAATGATTCGCGCCTTGGGTTAATTTGATTTAACCTTCTCCTACCGGGGCTGGCTGCATAGTTCACGAATTCATGTACCCGGTTCATTTTTGACAAGCGGGCCGCAGCGTTTTGGCGAGCGCTGCGGCCCATTTGGCTCACGCGCTGGCGGGTAACCGCAATCAGCATTGGGCTATCGAAACGATGGGCGGGGCGCCGGTGACACTTAGGGGCCTCCATTTGTCATCCGGCAAAGAGTCCCGGCCGAGGCCAACTCCTTCGGTTCGGCTGAACGGCCTGAGCCTGACGCAACCGATCATGTCATTTGCATTGCACTCGGCATGAGCAATTGTTCCAGCGCTATGCAGGTTGTCTGTAAAAGACTGATTTGCCCTCTGACCTGTTTGGCAAACTCTGAGCGATCTCAGGCTAGCTCTTGTCGTTACTCAATCCTGCCCGCCGCATTCAAGGAATTCCGTTAAGAACCTCGCTGCAACGTCGCGGGCGGACTGTAGCCAGTTCGCCGGTCTCGTTCGCCAGCGACCGTGTTCCCCATGTCGCCCGTCCGGTGAGTTAAGGTGTTGTCTAACAGCGGCTGTCCCAGGTCCTTCCACGACGGGCTCCAGCAGCGTCGACCTTCTGAATGACAATTCGAACACAGCGCCGACAGCCGAAGCCGCCGCGGAATTGGGTTAAGCCGCCGCGCTCCTCGAGGGCGGCTGGTTAATCGGCGCGCGCCCCTCAGGAGCGCCCGCCAGCATTCGGGGGGAGGTCTGCTTCTGGAGATCGGCCGGGCTTTTGCGGCGCATCCCTTTCGGCAAGACGGCCCATTTCTCCATTTGCTATGAGATATACGCCAGTATCGTGAACCTCCGGAATTCGCCGGCATTTTGATACCGCTCCGGTGGTCAGCTCTAGCTACCATTTAATCTGGAACAAGAACTGGTAGGGATTGGCTCGAAGCAAGCAGCGCCTTTCGATTCTGTCGTAACGGAGGGGATTAGAATGTGCGAGCGACGACCGCTTCGCCGTCCGCTCCTGCCGTTGAGCCAAATGTCGCACAGCCAAGCAACTCCACGCCGTCTGCTTTTGCGCAGACGGGGAAGCCGGCAATGTGGCCGCTGCCGAATTTTCATGTTTCCATTTGGCAACAGCGGTTGCATAATTTCCCCGGTTTCAGTTTGCGTTTTTTCATGAGGTCTTTGCAATGTCACACAGCGTCGAAGATCTGCAGATGCTACGCTTGATCAAAGCATTCCAGAAGCTGTCCGATCAGGATGCGCGGCGTTCGGTCGTACTTTACTTGGAGGAGCAGGTCGAAAGGCAAATCCTGAAGTCGCGTCAAAAGCTCGCGCGGACTGAGCACTAGGCGCGAGAAATCCTAGGTATTGTTCGGGTTACGCGCGCAGCGCACCTGCGCTGTACACTGCTTTCATTGTTGTAATTTTTTGTGGGGTAGCGTCGTGTCGAGTGCGATTGAGATGATTGTGGACGGTTACGCGAAACTCAACGACCGCCAGTCGCTGGAGGATCTTAGGATGCATCGTCGACGCTTGGCGGTGGAGTTGAAGGCCCGCACGGACCACTTCGACTACCGGTCGCCGATCGCTCAGCTTGAGGAAGACATTGCGGCGATCGAGGCGGGGCTGGCAACCCTCTCTGGGCCGGTAAGCGGGTAGACGACGGACGCGCCTCGTTCGCTCGCCGCGGACGTTTAAGAAGCGCGCTTGTCTGAGCCTCCATCTGAGCGCGACATTGTTTCAAGCGAGCCTTGGGACTTTGGAGACGAACGAGTAGGTTGAGCTGGATGGAGTTTACCCTCTTAAGCTCATGGAAAGCTCGGCGAGTAGGTGACGCTCCATTGCAGATCGGAAGCAGCGCGCCAGTTGCAGGCCGCCATCGTTGAGGTGTGGACGCCTCCGGGCTGCTGCGACAGGTTGACTTTCAAGTCTCATTCCTTTCGTCGTCTCAAAGAGCTTTGGAGCGTGACCGCAGCCCCTCTAGGGTCGAAACGATCGCGCGGGGCACGGCGATCAAGGGTCGCGGCACTGCAGCTCGACGAGATCGGTAGAGACGCGGCCCTGGCGGCGCAGCTCGTCGGCGCCATTGAACTTCTCGACCACATCGCCGGCGCAATGTTGCGGCTTGGCAGCCCAGACTACGTGGTCCGGATCACATTCGGCGCGCGGCCCGTTGCAAGCCACCGCCGCTTCTATCCAATGAAGCTGCAAATCAAGGCGTGCCGGGCCTCGAAATGGAATCCGCCAGCTGAGTAATGCTCGCTGTCGTGAAACCCTTAAGAACAATTCCGGTCAAGTAGCTAATTTGCAGCAGGATGGCGAAGATCAAAGCGGATAGCCACGGTTGTGATGAGACTGCAGCGATCGCTAGCCAGCCAAGCAGAATGAGCGGTGGCAGGACGACGACGCGATACCGAAGGCCAATTAGGAGTCCCGTGATGACTGTATAGGCAACGAGCATCATCATGCGGTAACTCCGTGTTTCTTCACGATGTTACGCGGACGGGTCTAACGCTGGATTAAATAGTCAGAATAATATGTCCTTGTTAGTTGGTTGCGCGCATCACTGTGGGAGCTCTTATCCAACGCGGCCTTCCCCTCGATCGTCTCTGCGGTCGGCCGTCTCCTGAGTTATTACCTATTGGCATCTCTTGTCTCGGAACGAATGAAGCCCCTCGTGCGTTCGAGACAGCATCATGTCCCTTCGGACGTGAGCATTGAAAGGAATCCGTTAAGCCCTCGTTATCCGTCTGCGCTCAAGAGCGGCTGGGTCCTTCCAAAATGAGGCAGTCCGTAAAACTGTAGCAATCGGTTTGAGCTCGAGGAAACAGGCTCCGAAGTCATATGCCTCCGTGGAGCGACGGGGGCGTTAATGTCTACTAGCAACTACAGCATTTTGACCGATTTTGCCGTGCCTCCGGGCAGGGATGCCGTGGACGGGCTTGCGGCGATTGCTGCGGCGCTCGACCGGGGCTTCGATGCTGCGCCTCATTCGCGCGGACAGAAATCGCTTGATATCCTCGCCATCGTTTGCGGCTGGGCGGTGCTTGTTGCGATCGTGCTGCACCCTGAGCTTCAGCTCCTTGCGATCGGACTCTGTGCCGCTTTCATGGTCGTGCGCACCATGTTTCGCTGTGCATTCGGCGCCCGAGGCTCGTCGTATCTTAATCCAGTTCCGGGGACTTCCTGAGCGCGATCAGGAAGTGCTGCCAGGCTTGTTGGCGGCCGTATCGGGCAGGATGGGGAGTTGAATCTCGCCCATCTGGATCGGATAAGAATGAGACGTCTTGTCCCAGAGCAAGGGTTTTCCCGATAGGCGATGACTGGTGTAGATGCGAACCGCGCGCCATGTCGCGAAGAAATTAACGAAGTTGCCGACGATGAGCCGCGGCGCAGACATCAACGCGTGTCGCAAATTGTAGATCATTCCCGTGAAGATCATGCGGTTTAACAGGCGCCAGATCAGGAACGAGAAGGTCACCCAAAACAGCGTCCTGACCCACTCGGACGACAAGAGGGCGTAGGTCAATTCGGAGTTGGGGTCGAAAAACCACCGGAACATCTCGAAAGCCATCAGATTGGCCATCGCAAAATAGGCGAGCATCACGGCCGGGCTGGTGATCACGCCTTTTCGATCTCGCGCCAGGAAGTACTTGGTTCCAAAGGCGCCCTTCCAGCCGATTTCCTCCATGCCTTGAAAGACGATTCCGAGCAACCATCGCGCGCGCTGCCGGTAGGCGGCCTCCAACCCTGACGGGAAAAATTCTCGAGTGGCGATCGGAAGAGTCCGATGGAGGATACCGGGAGCGCCCGCATCGATGTCGATATCGATGGAATAGCTTGCGGGATAGGCGATGAAAGCAGACCTGAAGCCAAGTTCGGAAACACGGAACGCGATGTCGTAGTCTTCAGTGAACGATGCGACGCGGAACGCTTCGCCCTGGTTCTTGTCTACGAGGCGCAGGATAGCCTCGCGGCTGAAACAGGCGGAAACGCCGGCGCAGGGGATGACGCCTGAAATGCGCTGCCGGACCTCGAGGTCCTTGGTGTGCATTTCCGCAAACTCGTCCATATAGATTCCGCCGATCAGGGACAGAATGGGACGGGAGAATGAATAGACGGGAAGCTGGACGAAGTCGTAGATGTCGACAAGCTTATTGAAGAGCTTCAACTCCAAGGGGTGGATCAGATCTTCGGAGTCATGCATGACCATGCCGGCAAATTGGATGCGGTGCTCAGCCTCGAACATGAAGATGTCCGAAGTGATCTGATTGAGGCAATCGGCCTTGCTGGTTGGACCATCGCGGGGGACCAAGACCATGTGGATATTCGGATAGAGGCTTTGTGCCTTGCGAATCTCATCCTGGGTCAGAGGGTCGTTGAGATAGACGCCGACGAAGTAGTGGGCTTGCCGATAACGAACAAGCCGGGAATTGGACGACAGCATCGAGAAGATCACGTCGTGCTCCTTCCAACACGGGATCATGATCGCGAGCGGTCGCTCCGGCAACTGCTCGAGGAGCTCGACATCAGGTAATTCGCTCGATCTGCTCTTCCTGCCACCTAATAGTCTGCCGCTCCAATACAGCAAATCCACGACAAGATCATCGAAGCTGGAAATGGCGATGATGATGCCCGCTGTGAGCATCATGATTTCGATCAGATAGAGATATTGGGCCAACAAGCCAGTCAGAGTTGTCATGGACTAGGATGCATATTGAAGAGCGGCAATCGACGCATCTTGCCGCTCCGCAGCGGTCGAGAAATGTCGATAGAGTGCGTCGACTATTCTCCGGCTGGCATGTCCGTCGCCATAGGGAAACACTGGACGCGCCATCTGGTTGTATTTTGCCGGAGATTTGTGGAGGGCGTAGAGCGATCTGAAGACACCTTCGCGGGAGGTGCCGACGAGCCCGACGACGCCGGAGGCGACAGCCTCGGGGCGTTCCGTTAGATCGCGAAGCACGAGGACGGGCTTGGCAAGCGCTGGAGCCTCCTCTTGCAGGCCACCACTGTCGGTGACGACGCACCATGAATTCTGGATCGCAGCAACCATCTCGCGATATCCGAGCGGTTCGACAAGATGAATTCTCGGATTGCCAGACAAGATTTCGAAAGCAGCCTCGCGTGCATTCGGGTTCGGGTGAACCGGGAAATACACGCCCACATCGGGCGTCAGATCGACAAAGGCGCGAACCCCTGTGAGCGCATCTCGCAGTTTCGAACCGAAGTTTTCCCTCCGATGCGCCGTCAGCAAGATCATCCGGCGAGATCCGAACTCGGCTGGAGGCGGCGGCTTGGTAGCCGCGACTTCCAGCAGCGAATCGATCACGGTGTTGCCCGAGACTACCACCCTGTCCTTCGGCACGTTCTCGTCGATCAGATTGCGGGCCGCCGCCGAGGTCGGGGCGAAGTGCAGGGTAGCCGAGACTGCAATGGAGCGTCGGTGAAATTCTTCCGGAAACGGCGCATCGAGTTCGGAAGTTCGCAAACCAGCCTCGATATGGGCAAAGGGAATCTTGCGGTAGAAGGAGGCAACGGACGCTGCATAGGCCGTCGTGGTGTCTCCCTGGGCGAGGACACAGTCTGGTTTCTCCTCACCGAAGATGCGGTCCAATCTATGGATAAGACGGCTGGCGACCTGCGCGGGACCAGATGAGGCATCGCGATGGCGGATCGTAATATCGGGCCTCAGGTCGAATTCGGCCAGAGTCTGACCAAGCAGCTCGCTCTGCTGGCCGCTGGCGACAATCTTCACGCTGGCCCAACTGACGCTGCGCAAGCGACGAACGACAGGGGCCACCTTGATGACTTCTGGGCGGGTGCCGATAACGATTAGGAAAGTTCGAAACGGAATAGAATGTGAAAATTGAACCTGACGCGGGTGATGCATGCATAAGTCCAAAAAGCGGCGTGCTAGCGCCGCCGAATTGGTGCCGCGCAAGGCCGGTGACGTCTCAAAGTTTGATCCAATAACAATTTTAAACCGACGGTCGTCGTCAGACAATTGATGTTCAGCGTTTTTGCCCCAATTTAAGAGAATTGACTGGGGAGGGTAAATATTGTCGTCCAATCGGGCCAAGGGATGGAGCGGAATGCGCGCCACCTTAGCTAGGCTGCGCCACCAATGGCCGCTATTTGCAAGCTAGCCATCCGGCCGCTCGCGCCACATGCTTGCCTCGTAACCGTCGATAATCTGGTTCGTATGCGTGAATTCCTCCAATTGTCTTAAGGGTTCGATCACCTTCCTTGCAATGAGCACGGTGTTTGGCTCGGCGTGCTTTTGCATATGGCCCGCGATGTCGATAACGCGATCAGAGATGGTCTCCAACTGCGTCGAATCGTCGAAATAGACCAGACCGGCATTGACGCCACAGCGCACCGAAAAATCAGCCTTGGAAATCTTCACGTCACGATTGAATGCTCTTAGGCTCTTGATCACGTCCTTTCCTGCTTGGCAGGCATCCTCCACGTGGGTAAAGCAAGCCATGACACCGTCGGGCGTCCAGGCGCTCTTCAGCACTCCGCGCGCGCGGAAAATGCGCTCCACCAGTTTTCGATATTCCGCGAAATCGTACTGAACTGATGCCGGATCTTCGCCCGCCTTCATGGCCGCTGATCCGACGACGTCGATCGCCAAAAAGGCAACTTCGCGACCAAACGAATCGAGCTTCTTCTTGGTCTCGGCGAAAACCCGCAGAAGCTCTTGTCGGTTGACGGCGTTTCCGGCCTCGGCGACCCTCAAGGTGCTTTCCAGCTCCTTGTCCAGCGCAGATCCCGGTTTGACGCCTTCCTTCGTGCGCCAAGCCTGCGCCGACTTTCGCAGTATTCGTCGGTTGAGCGATTGCTGGCTTCTTTGGGCCAGGGAGCCAGCGACAAACGTGACGATCATGGCGAGCCCAATCAAAATCCAATCTGAGCGATCTGCGCCAGCGATGTTGGTGGGAACGTAATGGTGCAGGAACGGAGCCGATTTCCTCAGAACAATCTCACGGGCCTCGAGCAAAGCCGCCGAGAAACTTGCGTTCTTTGGATTGTCGAAGAACAGAAATACCTTCGGGATGAGCAAGACGAGAATAAGCGAGAAAGTTGCGATTCCCAGTAATCGTCTCACCGCGAAAAGGAAACTCACAAGGAACGATTTAGGAGCTTCGCCATGAACCACTTAAACACTCCAAGACATCGAAGGGGCAATCGGACGGGAAAACTTTATAGTCCGCCAGCGCCGCGGCCCGCAATTCTTGCGAACGTCAAACTCGCAAGGCTCTGGACAATGCTGATTTTTGTCGATGTCGCAGATAGCAGCCCACGAAGGGGGACGTGAACAGCCTTCCGGGAGCCCAGAGGACGCAACCTGGTCCTATTGGGCTCTACCCAAGCGAGCGGCGCTCTGAGAGTGGGCGGTAAAATTGCAGTTTGGAGCCGGTGCTGGGCCAATAATCCGGCCCGCGCAAGAAAGGTTTTTTCCTAACTATGTCGGTCGAAGGGGAACTATCCGGTTGCTTCGGCCGGGTATTAAGTTTATTTTAAATTATATTAACAAAGCGTTATCAGCAAAACTCATTCTGTGGGTTCAATTTCCTGATTATTGCGTAGGGTTGGGGTGACGTTCGATGTCCATCGGATCGGATTTCCACGAAGAGTCCCGGAAGGTGGTAGACCAGGCGCAAGGCCAGGGTCCTCTGTGGTCGCTAGACCTTATTCCCTACGTGCTCTCGACCATGGATGCGTTTGTCATCATCCTTTCATGCATCGGCGGAGGTATAGGCTACCATCTCGTCACCGGCATCCCAATTCCAAACCTCCTCCCGTGCTGTGCCGTCGGTCTCATGGCCAGTTTCATCTACATCTTGCGGATGAGCGGGGTCGGTTACTATGACCTTCCCGACAGTGCGAAGCCCGGGACCGAGATTGCGCAGATCCTGCTCTGCTGGTTCAGCACCGGCATCTTGCTGGCGTTCTTCGCATTTCTACTTAAAATCGGCGAGAATTATTCCCGAGGCGCGTTCGTTACATTTTATTTCCTTGCTCCGGTGGGGCTGCTCGCCCTTCGCAAATTCACGAAGGCGAACCTGGCTTCGGCGGTGACCCGCGGTGGCATCCGGCGTTTGGACGCAGTTTTGGTCGGAGATCATCGAGAGCTGGCCGCCCTTGGCCCACGCGATCGCCTCGCCCTCTTCGGGGCGACTGATGTCAAGGAATTCCGCCTGAGCGGAGATTCTGATCCCGGAGAGCGGCTGGTTGCAGACAAGAAATTGTTTCGCGCGGTAGGGGATTTCATTCGCCGCAACAATTGCCGTGAAGTGCTGTTGGTGCTGCCGTGGAATGATGATGTGCGGATCGATTTCGTGCGCGAGCACCTAAAAAGGCTTCCGGTCTCGGCGAGATTGCTGCCCGACTTACACGTTAGATCATTGTCCAACTTTGTCTCGTCAGCCCGCCAACGCGTGCTTGCGGTCGAGGTACAGCGTGCTCCACTCAGCAGCGCAGAGCGGTTTGTCAAGCGGGCCATGGATGTCCTGATCGCCGGAATCGCGTTGAGCCTGCTATTTCCAATTCTTATTCTCACGGGAATTGCCATCAAGCTGGATAGCGAAGGGCCCGTCATTTTTCGCCAGCGTCGCAAAGGCTTTAACGGCAAAGAATTCGTAATGCTGAAATTCCGCACCATGAAGGTGCAGGAAGACGGTCTTGTCGTGGTCCAGGCGACACGCCAGGATCCCCGCGTGACATCAATCGGGCGCTTCCTGCGCGCCGCCAGCATCGATGAGCTGCCGCAGCTCTTCAATGTCCTGAAAGGGGAAATGTCGTTGATTGGCCCCCGACCGCATGCCCTCGCTCACGACAGCTATTTCGAAAAGATCCTGGAAGACTACGCATTTCGCCATCATGTGAAGCCTGGCCTTACAGGATGGGCCCAGTGCAATGGTTCGCGAGGCGCGACGCCCACGGTCGAAGATATCGCCGAGCGCGTGAGGCTCGACCTCTGGTATGTCAACAACTGGAGCCTTTGGCTCGATGTTCAGATCTTGATCAAGACTTTTTTTGAGGTCGCGCGGAAGCGAAACGCCTATTAGGTTAGACGATCTCCCCTTTTGGTTTCTCTGGCAAGTTGCTGATTTTCGATGTATTTGGCTTATTCTGTCCCAGCGTTCCGCTTTCGCCATGCTGTCACCAAATTAATTGGCGATTCGAGCGGGAAACCTGCAAGATGTTGTAGATCGAATCAGAGGTCTAGGATTGGGCAGCCAGAAACCCTTACGTCATGACGAACGGATGAAGAAAGCCAACCTCGACGCACTTTCATTAGATGAGCTCTGGCAGCTCCACGAGGAGCTAAACCGATTGTTGTCGGTTCGGCTCACTGCTGAAAAGCGCGCCCTTGAGACGCGCTTGGCGCAAATTCGCCGGGAGAATGAAGCTACGAATGCTCCTTCGGAGTCCTCGCCGCGTCGGAAGCGTCCCTATCCGCGAGTTCACCCGAAGTATCGCAATCCCAATCTTCCTCACGAGACCTGGTCTGGTCGAGGCAAACAACCGAAATGGCTTACCGCCGCTTTACGGAGCGGCCGCGCGATCGAGGATTTCCTCATCTCGAACGGATAGCTTTTGTCGGTAGCTGCGTAGTGCGTGGCGCACCGAGGCGGAGCGCGGCGCCCAAAGCAGGAGGTTCCATGAGAATCGCTCTGACCCTTTTTATCTACATTGCCTGGTCTTCGCTCGGGAGCGCTTGGGCTGGGAATGTCAGCCCGGCAAAGCTGCGGCTGGCTGACGCCGCCGCGGCTTGCCTGTCCAGTTGCGACAATCAAAATGCCGCATGTAAGCGGGTTTGCCCTATCACCCTCGGCGCGACCTGCATTTCCTCTTGCGACAGCCAAGCTCAGGTCTGTCGTCAGGGGTGCCAATCCAAGTAACGACGCTCCCCCGAATTCCTCTGGACCGTTTGGATCACCGCGGAAAGCCGCGGTGCGGATGTGCGGATAGAGGTATCTAGATGTCATCACGTCATCGCGCGGACGCAACCGGGCGCGTTCGGATATGCGCGGCGCATTCGGGTTCCTTGGAGGCAGGAGAGGTGTGGTAATAGGATACCATCTGCGCGCTTCGGAGACTCCTGAAACTTTACGTTAGGTTAACCATGATGATTTACCCATTCTTTACGCTCGAATACTCGGGCGCGCGTCTTTGCATGTTCGGAGCCCCTCTTGCCGATGCCTCGTGGCCCTCTCACGGGTTCTGTGGTTTGCTTACTCGCAGGCCTCGTCGCCGGCTGTGGCGCCCCTGGAATCGTCAGTCCGACCTTGAACGCTCAGCCCAAGCTATCCGGCCAGCCGGTATCCCTCGAGGCGAACGCTCAGGATTTAATGCCGACGGGCGCAATTGCGCTCCCCAGCCCCTCGTCTAAGGCGGTCGCCAGCGTTGAGGGGGGCGACGGTCGAATGATCGGTTCGACGGCCGCCAAGACGAGCTCCGCGGCAGCCGACGGTAATGTGGTCCTCAATCTGGCCAATGTTCCCCTGCAGCAGGCCGCGAAGACGGTCTTGGGCGATCTGATCGGCGTCAACTACGTCGTCGACCCTCGGGTCGACGGGGTTGTTTCGGTCCAGACCAGCAACCCGGTTTCCAAGGCAGATGCCCTCGAGCTCTTCCAGGCGGCTCTCGCGCCGATCGGCGCAGTGTTGGTACAGAACCGCGGTATCTACCGGATTACTCCGCCTGACCAGGCCGCGACCGGGGCTGTAAGCACCGTCCGCGATGCCACCAACAGTGCGGTGACAGGCAGTGGCGTCCGCATCGTGCAGTTGAAATACGTCGCCGCCACTGAGGTGGCCCGTGTACTTGAGCCAATGGTGCCGAGGGGCGCCATCGTTCAGGCCGACGACGCACGCAACATTCTCGCGCTGAAGGGCTCACAGGCCGAAATCGACAGCATGCTCGACTCGATTTCCGTCTTTGATGTCGACGTGATGAAAGGCATGTCTTTCGCAGTTGTGCCCGTCAAGGCGGCTCAGCCTGAAAAGATGGTGGACGAACTGAAGGCGGTATTTGCCTCGGAGAGGGAAGGACCCCTGAAGGGAAGGGTGCGGTTCATCGCCAATACGAGGCTTGGTGCGATTCTGGTCGTGACCTCCAATCCAAGCTACCTGCCGCGTGCGCAATCTTGGATCAGGCGCCTTGATGCGCGCGCAAGCGGGACGGAACCGCAATTGCACGTCTATCAGGTCCAGAACCGGACAGCCGCTGAACTTGCCGGAGTCCTTCAGTCCATGTTCTCGCAAGAGATGAAGGTCGTGCGCCCGACAAACCGTAACGTTTCGCCGAAATCCAAACAGGTATCCTTCGCAAGCGACTCGACGAAAGCTTCATCCGTTGGCACGGGGGTTTCGGATCCCGCCATGCAAGCCGGGTTGGGAAAGACGGCGGATCCGCTGGGAATTTCCCGTTCGTCCAACACTGACCTCGACGGCCAGGCCGCCGATACCGCCGACAATAGCTCTGCACCGAACGGCACTCCCGAGCCGAGCATGAAGATCGTTGCGGATGAAACCAAGAACTCGCTGCTGATTATGGCAAATGATCGCGACTACCAGCGTATCTTGCGTGTCGTGCAGGGGCTCGACGTGGTGGCCAGTCAGGTTTTGATTGAGGCCGTAATCGCCGAGGTGTCCCTCAACGATGACCTCCAGTTTGGACTGCAGTGGCAGTTAGCCAAGAACGGCACTCCGACCGCGACATTCTCCAATGCTCTCACAGGCGGCGTGGCAGCCGCATTCCCCGGCTTTAACTATGCCGTCAGCACGGCAAACATAGCTGCGACCCTCAGCGCGCTGAACGCGCTGACTCACGTCAACATCATCTCGACGCCGTCGCTGATGGTTCTCGACAATAAGACGGCGCGCCTCCAAATCGGCGATCAGGTTCCGATCACGACCCAGACCGCGACGAGCACACTCACCGCCCAGACGGCGATCGTGAATTCCATCACGATGCAGGACACGGGCGTCATTCTCTCGGTGACGCCTCGGATTAATGAGAGCGGGCGTGTCCAGCTCGATATCGAGCAGGAAGTTAGTAGTGTCGTGAAGACGACGACTTCGAACATCAATTCCCCGACCATTCAGCAGCGACGCGTTAAGACGACGGTTGTCGTGAGTGATGGTGAGGTGCTGGCGCTCGGCGGAATGATCCAGGATAGCGCGAACAAGAGCAGCAACCAGTTGCCGATCCTCGGAGATATCCCCGGAATTGGAGCGGTGTTCGCAAATCGCAAGGACTCGGTTCAAAAGACCGAGCTGGTCATCCTGATCACTCCGAAAGTGGTTCGCGATGGCACGGAAAGCCGGTTAGTCACCGAGGAATACCGACGCAAAATGAACGTCTATATGCCGCACGCTTCGACGCGCCAGCGTGCACCGTACAATACGGCGCAGCGCCTGGTGACGCCGTGAGACGCTCCGCTCTCCTGGTCTGCTGGTTGGGAACGGTCTGTGCTTTGCCACTTCTGTTGGCCGGCTGCGCGACCGACCAGCCCTTGGTGATTGATCCGCCACCGCCCTATATGCTGCTGCCTGTCGACGAATCCATGTCCTGCAACGCGGTCGCAGCCTCGTTCCGCTACTCAGTCAGACGGGCGGCCCGCCTTGAATATTGGCTCGCCGTGGGATCGCTGGCCGGCTATGATTCCGATAGATTTCCGCTTGATGCGCCCAAGCAACTGGTCGATGAACGCCGACGGCTCGATGCCTTGACGGATCTGCAGCGCACAAAGGGCTGCACGGTGATGGAGCCGGGACCCGCGGTCGCGGAGGAACGCGAGCGCCTCGAAGAATCTGCGAGAAATTCGCGCCCGCAGCAGGTCCTTCGTTCGAAGGGGTGAGCGGCGGGACTTCCCCGGGGTCGGCCTTCAGAGCCTGAAGCAGGCCTGCAGTGCCTCGCCGTCGGACCGCTTCGCAGGCTCGCCGACCACGTCGCCGCGCCGCCATTCGCGGATGGCGTAAGGTTGTCCGGACGCGGCTCCAAACGAGACCAGCGCCTCCCGGATGTAGCGTGAACCGTCGGACGCGCTCACATCAGCCCTGATGGTCACATTGCCGGGCAGGGCCGGCCGTCGGCGCTCCAGTCGGTTGGCATCGAGATTCATGAGAATGCGCAAGCCAGCCGTTGCTGCTTCGGCCGCGGGCTCCACGCGTCCGGAAAGCACCGTGATGTAGCGAACGGCCGCGCGGAATATCGAAGGCGAAATGCCCTCGACTCGATCAAGCTCCATGATGGTCGAAAAGCCGGAGTTCCTGGTTTGCCCGGCGGCGTTACTGGGCTGGGGAGGCTTGCGAAAGTCGACGATGTTCTGGGCAATCCTGCTTCCCAGCGCTTTGTCCCGCGTCAGCCCTACGAAAAAACGTTCGAGCGTTGGCAAATTGGCGGCATTGAGATCGATTTTGCCGATCTCCTCCTCGACAGCAATGTCGATGCGCTCGCCTTCCGGCAAACGGCAGCGAAGCGGAAAGGGCGTGCCCGACAGGGGATCAAGAATGACCGAGATGGCCAGATTGACCGCACTTTCCGCCGCAGCAGCCGTAGAGGCGACCATACCATCGGACACGGCAGTTTTGGCTCGGTAGCGTGCGCCCGCGATCACGACCGATCCGAGCAAGGTCAGCAGGCCAAGTCCCCAGATCACCGTGACGAGCGCGAAGCCGCGGCGACCGCGGCATGCGCGCCGCTGGTCCGGCACGATCGGCCTAAACCTTGTTTGCAAGGTATGATGGTCTGTCAGCCGCATTGGTTGCCGCTTGGTAAATGAAAATGACAAATAAAGTGTGAAAAGCCTTCCTTAACAAAATCGCACTAGCATCGTGGTCCGCATTTAAGAGCGGGACGTTCGAGCCAATGCCAGTCGATATGCAAACACTGACACGCCAGGCGGCGCCGGCGGCGGGCCCGGCCATGGTCTTGGGACCGCTAGACGACGGCTTCGCTGATGCGTTCGCGGGGCTGTTAATCCGCGAAGACTTCGTCGATGCCGGTGCAGTTGCGCGAGCCAGACGGGCTTCGGCTGCCACGTCCGAGCGCCTCGACGTCGTTCTGGTGAAGCTGGGGCTTATCTCCGAGGCGGATCTCAGCGCGGCGTATGCCGCCTATTGCGGCCTTCCGCTCGTTCAACCGGCCGACATTCCGTTGCAGCCGGTTCTACCGGATCGTCTGAAACTGCCCTTTCTGAAAGCCAGCCGTACGCTGCCGATCTCGGCGCACGACAATTCCCTGGTGCTGGCCGCAGTAGACCCGCTTAACGAGGAGGGGCGCAGGGCGATCAGCTATATGCTCGGCTGTCGTGTCGATCTCGCCGTCATCGCGCCGGCCGAGATCGAGCGCGCCTTCCGCGAACTCTATCAGGACGCAGCTCTGCAGTCCGTCGACGGCGATCCGAACGCAATCGCCGGGGGGCAGGTCGACGGAAATGAAATCGACGTTGAGCGTCTTCGCGACATCGCCAATGAGGCACCGATCATCCGTCTGGTGAACCAGATCATCGCCAGTGCGGTTGAACGCGGGGCATCCGACATTCACATCGAACCAGGACGTGATGTGGTCTTGGTTCGCTTTCGGCTCGACGGCTTTCTCCAGCAAGAACGTGTCGTTCCGTCCACGCTCAAGGCCGCGCTGACCACCCGAATTAAGATCATGGCGAGGCTCGACATTGCCGAGCGGAGGTTGCCACAGGACGGTCGAATCAAGACGGCAGTTCGAGGCGTCGAGATTGACGTCCGCGTGGCGACGCTGCCGACCGCATTCGGCGAGAGTCTTGTCCTGAGAATCCTCGATCGCACGAGGGTCGAACTCGACTTTTCCAAGCTCGGCCTGGACCGGTCCATTCAAGCCAAGCTGCAGGGATTGATGTCGCTGCCAAACGGTATCATTTTGGTGACCGGCCCGACGGGAAGCGGCAAGACCACGACGCTGTATACGGCACTGAAGGAATTGAACCGCCCGGAGCTAAAACTCTTCACCGTCGAGGATCCTATCGAATACCAGCTCGGTGGCATCAACCAGATTCAGGTCCAGCCTCAGATCGGGTTCGATTTTCCTGCCGCGCTTCGCTCGATCCTGCGTCAGGACCCCGACATCATCATGATTGGCGAAATACGTGATCTGGAGACCGCTCGCATTGCCGTACAGGCTTCACTCACCGGTCATCTGGTTTTCTCGACCCTGCATACGAACAGTTCTGTTGCCGCTATCACCCGTCTTATCGACATTGGCATCGAGCGTTACTTGCTCGCATCGACCCTCGCTGGTGTCATGGCCCAGCGCTTGGTCCGCCGCCTGTGCCGGAGTTGCGCGCGGCCCGCGGCCTATCGGACCGAGGCCCCGGCGCGGTTTCGTTGGCCTGTACCGGACGGCTTCGAGCTCGACTGGTCGGGTGCTCGCGAGGCCGTAGGCTGCGCAGCTTGTCATGGCACCGGCTATCAGGGACGCACATGTGTTGTGGAGCTTCTGGTGATCGACGATGAGATGCGGGAGGCGATCGGCAGGAGAAGCGATGATCAGCGGATGTTGATGTCGCGGGCGCGGGGGGCCGGCTTCCACACGCTCTATGAGAGCGGTCTTGCCAAGGTGGCATTGGGCGAGACGACCATCGAGGAAGTGCTCAGGGTTTCGCGAACGAGCTAGGGAGCTTTGGGTGTCCACGTTCCAGTATCGCGCCTACACCAGCCAGGGCATCGTCACGTCGGGAAAGATTGTTGCCGACGAGCTGGAGGCTGCAATCGAAGCGCTCTACAGCTCCGGGCTTACGCCGGTGGAAACGACGCTCTGCGAAGAGGGGGCGTCGGCGAAGGCGCATCCGAACGAGCGAGATGCACCGGCACGAGGCTGGATGCGCTCGAACCGGATCGGAGTGAAGGAGCTATCTGCGTTCACGGCCGAGCTGGCGTCGCTGGTCAGCTCGGGAGTGCCCGTCGATGCCTCGTTTCGGGTGTTGGCCGGCCCTGGAGCATCGCGCAAACAGATTGGCCTCGCCAATGGCCTGCTCAAGGATATCCTGGCCGGCCTCCAGCTTTCGGAGGCCATGGCGCGCCGCCCCGACGTGTTTCCCGCCGACTATGTCGCCATCCTGGCTGGCGGTGAAGCCGGAGGAAAAACCTCCCAGGCGCTGACGCAGATCAGCGAGATGCTGGCGCGAAGGGTCGAGATCCGAAACAAGATCCGCGCGGCTCTGGTTTATCCCGTCGTCCTGTTGATGATGTCGCTGGTATCGATCGCTGTCATCGTTCTAGTGCTCATTCCGAACCTGTTGCCGATCTTTTCCGATGCGGGTCTGCCGCTACCGGGCATTCTGGCGGCCCTCGCCGATCTCCCGGAGCGCTGGCCTAAGCTCCTGATCTGGCTCGGGCTGCTGACGGCGGCCGGCCTGGTCCTCTATCGCCGGATCGCCGGCGATGCCTATATGATGAGGAAGGTCGATCACCTCAAATGCCGCCTGCCTGTCGTCGGTGCCGTCATTCAGCGTCGCGAAGCTGGATTGTTTGCCCGCGCCTTGGGCAGTCTGATCGACGCAAGAGTGCCGCTCATGACGGCGCTGCAAACTGCGCTCTCCCTCGTAGGTAACCGGCATCTTAAAGCTCGCTATGGAGAAGCGATCGGTCGCGTGCCGGAAGGAAATGCGTTGAGCCAGGTTCTTGACGGAGCTGGATTGCTGCCTCCGGCCGCCATACGCCTCGTCGCGGTTGGTGAGGAGACCGGCCAATTGTCAAAGATGCTGGCTCGTGTTGCCGGCAATTTGGAAACCGAAGTCCAAGGCAAGATCGAGCAACTCGTCGGATTGCTAACGCCGCTGCTCACGGTGGGCATCGGCGGTCTCGTCGGGGCTCTCATCCTCCAGGTGATGAGCGCGGTCCTTTCTATCAACAATCTGGCTTATCAATGAGGCGCTCCGACGCCGGCTCGGCGGGGTTCACGCTGATCGAGACGCTCGTGGTACTTGTAATCATGGCGCTCGTCGTCGTTTCAGTTTTGGCCGCCAAGCCGAGATCAGCGGCCGCGCGCACGAGTGCGGAAGCGCGCGTGATCGCGGCGACCCTGCAGCTTGCCAGAAGCCGGGCGCGGGCGCGCAATGCAGAAATTGTGGTCGACGTGGATACGCGGAACGGGCGCTTCGGCGTCGTCGAGGCCATGCGCCAATTGCCCAGCGGGATGGAAATCGGTCTGACGGTTGCAGAAACCGAGCGGCGTGGCCGCGTGGGCGGGCTGCGGTTCTATCCGGATGGTCAGTCTAGCGGCGGCGAGATCCTGGTCAGCTACAAGGGGCAAAAGGAACGGATCATCGTCAATTGGTTCACTGGTGAGCCGAGGATTGAATGATGCGAGCTCACGTCAGTCGGCGCCGATCGACGGCTGGCAATGCCCGGCTGTTGCGTCAACGTGGATTCACGTTGATCGAAGTGCTGGTGGCATTCGCCGTGCTTGCCATCGGTCTGGGAGCTTTGACTGCCGGCATCGCGGCAGCCCTGCGCTCCGACGCCAAACTTCAAACTAAGCACATCCTCGACCGGATCGCCGAATCCAGGCTTGAAGCTGCAGGACGGACCACTTTGCTGAAAAGCGGGCGTCGTGAGGGGCACATCGGACGGTATCGGTGGCAGGAGATTGCCACGGTCGTAGATCTCCAAAACTCGCGCCAGCAAGGCGCCACGCCGGAGCCGACGTCTCAGATCGTGCCGATATGGGTCGAGGTTGTCGTGCAGGCGGAGGGCGGACTGGAGACGAGACTGGCGGCACTGAAATTCGCCCAAGGAGCCGCGCAGTGAGAAAGCGGCGACGTTGTCGAATGATGCGCGCACCGTCCAGGCGCGAGGGTGAACGTGGGCTCACGTTGATAGAGCTCGTGGTCTCGCTCGCACTGTTGACCTTGCTGGCTGGCTTTATTGTTGGTGGGCTGTCAACAGCCATCCGAGCGTTTGATGCGGATCATCGCAATAGCATGGAAACTGAAACAAACTCGGCGGTCGAAAGCTTGCGTTGCTTTATCGCCTCGGCGATGCCGACGGCGAATTCTTCCCAAGGCGGGGGTGTTCTGTTCGAGGGCGGGCGCGAGGGAATGCGTTTCGTCGCGTTGAGTGAGGGGCGCGCCCTACCAGGAGGTCTGCTGGACATTCGCATTCGTCGCACCGGTGACGAACTGATCCTGGACGTCTTCGGAGCATCGAAGAATGGCGAGCCCAAGTCGCCGCTGGTCTCAACGGTCGTCTTGAAAGGTCTCCGCGGCGTCCACTTTCGCTATTTCGGCTTCTCGAGCCCGCAAGCCGAGCCGGTATGGCGCAACGATTGGATCAAGGCAGAGCGGCCGCCTCTGCTTGTTGAGATCGGCTTCGAATTCGAGGAGCCGGGGCGGAATGGACCTGCGGCAATTGTCGCCCTCCGAAATCAGCCGGGGTCCTAAGCCCTCGCGGACCGGAACCGGCGTTACCTCCCGTAAAGATTTAGTAAATAGGATTGCCGAATCGACAGCTTGGATTGGCAGGAAGACAAGCCGATGACCGACATCACGGTGGCACGGTTCGAACGGCTCGGCACGCTGACTGCGGCGTGGCGACAGTTTTCTCGCTGGTGGCTGAACGAGCTGCGGGAATGCACCCCGGAAGCCTGGCGACATCTGCTGCAGGCTGAAGCGGCTACTCGCCTGTTCATCCTGGACGAGCAGGGCGCCTTGACTGCTCATCTGGTCTCTCGGGCGGGCGTGCATGAGAAGCGGTTCGCGGCTGGCGTTCCTGGTCGTGCGCAGGTCGATGCCTGGCTTGCTGAGATGGGATGCGAGCGTGACGCTGTGCAGATTGGCGTCGCACTAAAATCCGATTGCTTTTTCCAACGCGAGCTCAAGGTACCCCGATCGGAGCTCGGTGTCCTGACGCGAATTCTGGCACAGGAGATTATCCATCGCACGCCGTTCCAGCCGGCCGAGATCTGGCATGGTGCAACGCCGGTGGGTGAAGTGCTGGGCGCGGACGTGCTGGAGTTTCGTCACTGGATCATTCCAAAGGACCGCGCGGAGTCCGAGATCGTCCGACTTGGTTGGCGAAGCTCAGACATCGATTTCATCGCCGCGAAGCAGCCGAGCGGCGGGCCGCTCAGCGTCGTCAGTTTCGGTGCCGGGCAGCGCCAGGATCCGCCATGGGCGTCTCGCGCGATCCGCACGCTAGCGATCGCGCTGGTTGCAGCTTTCGCTCTCGCCCTGGTTTCTGTCGAAACGTGGCAATCGATCCGTGCAGGCGAACTCGAAGATGCGCTTTACGAGGCCAAACGGGGCGTCCAGGATGGATCGCAGGGCGCCGGCGTTCCGCTTCGCCTCATCGCGCTCAAGGCCGAGCCGAGTAGTCTTGCGATCTGGGACGAACTCTCGCGCGTGATTCCGGACCACACCTTTCTCACCGAGCTTCGGATCAGCGGAAGCGTGGTCAGCCTGGCGGGATTGTCGTCGGATGCGGCCCGCCTCGTGCGTGCCTTGGATGCCTCCCGTGTTTTTGCCGGCGCAACTCTCGCCGGTCCCATTACCCCGGACGCAACTGAGGGGAAGGACCGCTTCCGCATGACGGTGAAGATCCGCAAGATCGGGGCGGGTCGTAGCAACAAAATGGTGCAGAGGCCGCAATCATGAATAGCAACTGGCTTCTCAAGCGGCGCCTCCGCTTCGCGGGATTGAATGGCGCAATCGTGCTGACGATCGGTTTCCTGATCCTGGGGCCACTCATTGCGCATTTCGGCGAGCGTAACGACGACATCCTCGACAATGCGGCACAGCTCGCCGAGGTTCAGCGGGTTACGAATGAGGCCGCAAGGCTCGCCAAAACGACAACGCCGGACATTGATCCCTATTTGCCGGGGGCGGAAGAGCGGGTTGCCAGCGCCGATCTTCTGGCGAGCTTGCAAGCTCTGGCAAGCGCCAGGGGGCTCGTGATCCAAACCATTCGAGCACTGCCGGGCCGGCAGGCGGCGCAATGGCGCGCAATCCCGGTACGGCTCGAGCTCGAAGGAGCGTCGGCCGCCGTGCGAGAGCTTATCTCCTCCGTCGAGACGCAGACGCCATTTCTGTTCATTACGGATCTCTCGCTGCGTTCGCTTGGCGACGGCGATGACAGTCGGATGAGGGTAAGCCTGACGATCGAGGGTGCCCTACGCAATCCGGGAAGCTCGCCGGCCGGCCCGCTGCTGAGCGAAAACCGGCCCGGCGAGGCCCCGAGGGCGGCAAGCCAATGAATGAGATAGGATCCCAATTCGGTCAGTGGCAGCTTTGGCGGGAGCTCGCGGTGCCGCGCCAACTGGCCGCCTCAATGGCTTCGCGCTTGTTCTTGCGGAATGATTTTCCGAGCCGTCGGGAGCTGATGGCAATCACCCCGCCAAGGCGGGGCCTGCTGATCGGACTTGCCGTGTTGATCGGCCTCGCCGTCGTGACACCGGTCGCGACCATCGTCGCACTGGAGGTTGCCATCGCCAGCCAGTCGAGCTGGGAGGGCCGGGGGACGGCGGCGCCGGCACGCCAGGAAAGCCGGACCGGCAGCTACGATAATATCCTGCAGCGGCCGCTGTTCTCGAGAAATCGTCAGAGCCCACCGACCGCGCCGGCTCCGGTGACTGCCGAGGCAGTGGCGCCGACCCGGATGATGCTCGAGCCTAGCGTCGCCCTCAGGGGCGTCTTCATGAATGGCGAGCGAGCCAAGGCGTTCCTCACCTCATCCGACAACCCGGTGGGGTTTTGGATCGCCTTGAATGAGCAATGGTCGGGTTGGCGACTCTCCGAGGTGAGGCCGAACGAGATTGTGCTCGAGGCCGAGGGTGAACGGCAGACTCTAGCGCTGACCGTCCTGAAATGATCGCGGAGCTGCGCAAAACGGCGACGCGCACCGGCCAATACCTGACGCGCTCCCTGGTCTGCCACGAGCCCTACCGAGACCAGGTGCTTGTCGTCTGGCTTCTGGTCTTCGGGTTATTCTGGATCATCCTGAACGGCCAGGTCGACCAGACGTGGATTGCCTATTTCGTGTTGGCCGTTGCGCTCGTCACGCTCTTGGCGGCCATCTGCGCAATTGATGCTCGTTTTGGCATCATTCCGGACAAGCTTGTCGGCGCGATGGCTGCATGCGGTTTGGCCGCGGTCTGCCTTCTGGATCCGGACGAGGTAATGTACCGCATCGCAGAAGTCATCATCATTGCGATCGCGATGGCCGCTTTTCGCGCGGTCTATCGCTGGGTTCGCGGCTATGAGGGGCTTGGCTTCGGCGACGTGAAATTTCTTGCTGCCGCTACGTTTTGGATTGGCGTTCGCTCGCTTCCTGCAATGCTCATCATCGCAATCGTATCGGCGCTCGCCAGCGCCTTTCTGCTCAGATCGGCGCGCTATGAAGTCGATGGCCGGCATGCCATTCCGTTCGGCCCCCATCTCGCCGTTGGACTTTGGCTGGCGTGGGTGTTCGATCCGATGAGCTATGTGCTGGGATAGGCGCAATCGTTGGATGTGCGCTTGGGTCACCCCTCCTCGTTAGCCGTCAACATGAACTGAGCGAGTCTGACTGCGGCAATGCCCGCGCACCCTGCGACGATCTTCTCAGACGCGTCGAAGACGGTGCCGTGGCGGTCGGGGGTCAATGTCTGAAGTAACTCGAAGATAATGGCGCTTCCGATCACGATCACGTAAACCATCTGTGTACGCCGAGGGTAGGCCAAAGCGAACAGGCTACCGAGCGTCAGAAAGGCGACGGCGTGCTCCAAATGCGCCCACGTCGAGACATCCACCCCGAAAAGGAACGGTTTGATCCTGCCGTAGACCAGATAGATGAACTGCACCTTGGTCAGCGTGGCATAACCAATTAGGGACACCGCGGCCCAGGCGGCAATGGCAAGCGCGGTCGTGACAATCGATCTAGTCATTCCTTGCTTATGCAGGGCAAAGCCCCAAGCGTCCATAGTTTTCGCGGTCTATGAGGGCTGTGTCACCGACGTTAACCAGCCTCTGTTGGTCTCGGCGCGCTCGAAAGCTTAACCACGTCTCGGGCCTGCGGTACTCACCTCGGCCGAGAGTAGGATAGACTGATCATCGCCGCGCGGAGGGGGCTAGGCAACGAAGCGAGGAGATCCATGAAAGCCACGACGTTTATCGGAGCCGCTGTCGCAATCATGCCGATGCTGGCTCCTTCTATTGCCGAAGCGGGCGACAGTGCGAGAGTCTATCGCAAGCCGCATTGGGGAAGCGCATTCGGATATGGTGCGCGGATTGCGCCTCCTGTGGTGACCGTCGTGACGCCAGACCTCTCCTATCCGGTCCCCAGTTACGTCTACAGCAGACTGGATGATAGTTACGACTATCCATTCGGCTACGGTGAATACGCGATCTATGGAAGGTGGGCGCGCGATGCCTATGGCCGCCCGGACGTGACGCGGTGTCGTCTGATTTGGCTCGATGGTCCGCGATTGCGCAGCCTTAATCGCTGCTATTGATACAAGTCTCTGCGCTGAACTGATTGCGTCAGTTGACTCAATCCTTTCGCTTCTGCAACGCTGATGGCCCGGCGTGAGCAGAGCGCAGAAGATCCCCGGCTGCCCTGCACCTTGCTGTTGCAAATCAGGCAAGTCAGAGAACATCAGCGCAGACCTGTGTCGATAACGTCAGCTTCGAACCGAACAACCGCCCCGGAGGGCGGTTGTCTTAATGCGCTTTAGATTAGGCGAAACCGCGCCTCGTCTCTCCTTCGATAGGCAAAAAGGCCGATTGCCGCGAAACCCAGCCCCATCATCGCCCATGTGGATGGCTCAGGTACGGCAGAAGCAAAGTCCACTCTTGTTTGCTTCACATCAGAGATGTCGCCGCTTGTGGTGAAGCTGATCGAACTGAAGGTCTCTCCATTCTGAGCTTGGATCAGAATGAAATTGTTGCCATTCGCGCTGAGTTGCTGTGTTGCGCCCGAAGTAATCAAGGTTGGCGAAGTGAACGTAACGGTCTCATTAGTCGCAACGTCAATGTTCAGCAGAAGGGCCGTGTAGGCGCTTGCCGTTCCCGACGCTGTTAATGTGAGATCGTTGAACGTGCTACCCGACGGTTTAATCAGCGCTTGTCCTCCAGCTTGGGTATTGAACAGATCCCCGCTACTGAAGGTGATTATTTGCGGCTTGCCTTGGCCATTACTGAAGCCTGCGGCCGAATTTACGTCGGTACTCTTTGCTTGAAAGAGCACGTTAGCATCGAAATTGCCGAGCCCATTCACCGTGCTGATAACGAGGTCGGCCTTGGCCCCAGTGCTCACCACCGTGAAGCCGACTGCGGCTGCTACCAATAAGGAGCTTCTCATTTTATTATACCTCCTGGTGCCCACGAGCCCGAATTGATCGAACGGGAAATTCTGGCAATGGGAAATAACAAATGAGAAAAAAATTCGATTAAATTCAAAATTGCTACGGAACCTAAGAACCTAATCACCGCCATCGCCGGAATAGGGCGAAATATTGTCCACGTGCAGTGGGCAACGATGAGGTGCGGCGTTCGTGCAGTCGTCTCATAGGGCGCCGCGATGGTGTTCTCATCGAACCACGCCTGTTCAGCCTCTTCTGTGGCAGCTGCAGTTCCCTAAAGGCGCAGACGGAGCGCGGCTCGAAGGTCTGAGAGGCAAACATCATCAGGCCAGCAATCGGCACTCTCCACAGTGGCAAGGGCCTGCACCTCGCGCAAACCCACCCACGCTGTTCGAGAGCAGCGCCTCTCGCCTTTTTGGGCACCTTTGTCGCGTATTCGGTGCTGATGGACGTCAAGGCTGCTGACAGATACCTCCGCCAGACGAAGTCGTGCCTGAGGAGGCAAAGAAGGCAACTGGTGTTGCTGACAAGGAGGCGGACGGCAATGCTCAGAAAGCGGACAGGCAGACCCTTCATGAGCGCTGAAAAAAGCCCCAGCCGCTATTTGGACGGCCGAGGCTCCAATAAGATGGAGGTCCGAGTTAAGTTGCTCCGTGGACGTTGGTTCCTGGGAGGGCGTCGCCCCGGGGCGTACTATGGGACCATCTGCCCGCAACCGTACTTCCAGCTTTCCTCACCTGCGGGACCGTTGTTGCGTATGCCGTCGATTTGACGGTCTTCCCGCGCTGTCTACGAGCTCGATTGCTGACTGACGAAGACGCGCAAAAATCGCGCCGAAAATATCTAGAAGCGCATGCTGCTTTGGGGGCGTGGCTCGGCCACGCCGGGCTGCGCGTCCGATGCGTGAGAGCTCGGATTGATTCTCATGACATCACTGTCTCTTCAGAAGCAAAGGCGATCCCGATGCGCTTGGCCGAGCGCCATACCGCTCGGCACGGCCGGCGCAATTCCGCCGTCGGGATGCTCAGTATGAATTCGTGCGGAATACCAATTTGACTTGGTACATCCAAGTTGGCTCCGCCGTTCGACAGATCACGGACAACGCAGCTAAAGGCGCCTCCAGGAAATTCGATCATCGCGGCTTTGAATACGCGCCGCCGGCGTACGTGGCGTTTTTCCATGACCGTGAGACTACGGGTTATAGATAAGCAATTGTTGAAACTTATCACGGAAAGTCTCGCACGAATTCTCGGGAGCATTTAAGGACGCATTAACCAATGAAGCGCCGGATCACCGAACGATGGAAGGCCTCACCCTGGGAAATCCAAGCGTGGTCAAAGCGAAATGAAATTGTTTGACGGCGACAAGAGCCGGACATACGTCCGGCTTGCGTGCAGCTCGAGCCAGGCTTGCTCAATCGCATGCTTGATGTCGCTGTCGAATTCCGGAGCCGTGGCGTTGCAGCCGTTCTTCGATAAGAAGGGCGCGTTGATCTTCTCGATGCAAATGCGGCCGTCTCGGATCGCTTCGATGCTCTTGGCGAGTTCGATTATTCGCAAGGTCCGGATGCCGACTGGCAGCAGGCTCTTGACGCGCCCTCGAACTTGCCGAAGAATCCGAAGGATTGACTACGCGGGCGCTCGCGCCAAGTGCGCCGCTTGTCGACGTCGCCCGCACCTGCCAAAATCACTCAAGCGCTCTTGTCGCACCTTCCCCTCGACGTGGGCCCGCAAAGGAGCATGTCATCTTGGTCGCACTGTTCGCGCGCGCTTCAAGAATTTGCCGCCGCAGCCCAAGGTCTGACCTGCGCCTTTAGGCGGCGCTGCATTCAATGTCTCTCGAAAGGAGAGTGCCCATTGGTAACCAATTAGCAGGGAGAGGAAAGTAAAATGTAGCTTTGTTGATCCCTATCGAGATTGCCATGACTCCAAATTGCGAAGACGATCTAGCGATTATTGCGCGAGAGATTTGCGGACAAACAACGTCATGTTGAGGACCGAACGATCTTGATTGAGGTCCTCGAACATGACGGACACGACGTAGTCGAGCAACGACAAAGGCTCGCCGAGGACCGAGTAGAGCTAGCAAGCCAGATCGAGCGACAGGTTCGTCTACTCGGAGACAAGGTGCACGTCGGTGAACGTCGAAAGCAGGAGCGAACTGAAGTAGACGAGTAGCCTACATCTCCGGCGACGGCTCTAGCTTGCCCTGCAGGGTGATAAATTTGTCAGTACAAGGCGCAGCGATTTAGCTTCCGTTGAAGCTGCACGTGAATTCTACCTTCATGCTCGAGAAAGATCGCGTTATCCGACGCCTGCCGACTTATTTAGTCAAATGGCGATCGGATAGGAGTGTCGTTTGAGGATCACCTATGAGCCGGTGCTGTTCAAACCGGGTTCAGTATTGCTCTTCGCTTGCATGGATAATTTGATGACTAACGATCGACGCGCAACTCGTGCTTGGTCACCCGAGGAAGAAATGCAATTGCTTGCGCTATTCGATAGTGGCAATACTGCAAGCGAGATTGGCAGGCAATTAGGCCGCACGCGCCAAGCAGTGTATGGTCGGCTGCTACGCTTCCGCAAGCAGCAAGGCAGAGTGAACCGCACGACTGGACGTGTGTTTGCGCAATGGTCTTGTAATCAGAAATTGTCTTTGGGAGCGGATGCAAGCTGACGGGCGAAGGCCGGCGGCTAGGGCGATGCGCATGCACGAAGAGATCGTGCTTCTCGGGCTAGGTGATCATGTCTAGTGCAATGCAGACAATCGTGGCCGGCTACGTTGAAGGTGTTAGGGATTGACGCGCTCTGGCAGACCTGCTTGCCCATCGCGCAAGTTGCTCGCCGCGCTGCAAGCAGTTTTCGGGATCAACCCGGCGAATGCAATATCAGCCGTGCGGGATGAAATTGACCTGATAGAAGCGGCCCTTGAGGAGTTGAAGCCTTCGCCTGGCTCTTTGCCTGAGAACGAGTGGTAATAGCTGCCTCATCGGTCCCCTGTCGCGAATAGCGATGAGAATGCGATACGGATGGGCGTTGTGAGCCCGTCGGCACCAGACCGGCGCGTTTCCTTCTTTTTAGTGAGGCGCAACCAAAGCGGCCATGCCGAACGCGACTACGCACGCAGCGGCTAAGGACCAAACTTCAATCGCCATCTCTCTGGGCATTTTGCCGCGTTCTGGGCGACAGCCGCCTCGACGCTCATCACCGTACGAGGGTGGACCGAATACCGACCAGCATCGTGAAGGCAAGCCGCCGCCAAATGAGGTTCATCAGGATTAGCATGGACACTCCCCGTGTTCGACGCCTATCACTCTCGGCCCGCTTTGTTTTGGGATGATTTCGTTGGAGGCTAATTCTGGTTTCGCGGCGGTCGTGAGGGTTTCCGGGTGCGGAGCAAAATCCGCGATCGACGGTCCGGATCGCCGTTCGGTCGCGGAAATCAGCGGTGTTGGCCAAAAGCAAAAGGGCCGCAGCCAGGGCGGACTGCGGCCCGCATTTTCGAAAAAGGATCCGGGTGAAAGAGTTCTGAGCAAATATGCGCCAGCCCGGCGCGACCAACAAAGCACAGGATTGTTTCAGGTGTGTTTCGTCGCACAAAGAAAAAGTGTTCCCTTTCAGGAGCTTACTAATGATAGACGGCTAAGTGGGCTCTGAGGGAGGCCCGCTGGAGGCTGGCAAGCTGGCGGGCCTCACCTCTGAGCAGGGCCGCGTATGTCCGCCACAGCCCCTCCCAGGGCAAACTGTCAGGCAGCTGATACCGCGCTGCTAGTCTGTTTCCGGCCGATAAGCTATGAAGCCAAGCCCGCAGAAGCCCAGCAGCATCATCGCCGAAGTGGAAGGCTCTGGGACAGCAGAGGCAACAAATGCCAAGCCTCGGACTCATCTGGTGTCGCACCGCCGACAAGTTTGGCGTTCTCGGTTGATGAATCGATCGTATACAGCGCTTCGCTGAAGATCTCGATTCCGTACAACACGTCATGCTTTGGCTTCGATGATCTCAATCAGCCATCAGTTGATGGTCTGGGAAATTTGCGGCTGGTGGTCGGCAGCGCCGCCACCCATCGATTATCCCGCGCGAGTGCCTCAGTTGGAAGATGCCCGGCAGAGAAGCGGAACACGTGGCAATGGAACAAACTTCCATCCTGCTCCCAAGCAAAAAACCTTAAGTTGCGTCAATTGGAATTGATCCTGACACTTGGAGCTGTCGTGCACACCCTATGCCTCGAGGTTCGATCATGTCGCTAAACAAGGCTTTGAATGAGCGACTAACAGAACACAAGTTTCTCCCGCCGTCCTCGCGGTCAGACAGATCAAGAAACGTCTCGCCGACAGTGGACCTGCACTGCGCCTCAAGTTCAATGGCCAGAAGCGCGAGAGATCATCGGGGAGTACAAGCGTCTATCGAGCGTGCAAGACGTCATTGACTTCACCAAGCAGCATATGGACAGGGGCTCCTGTCAGATCGAGACGGAGATTTCGTCGGCCCTCAATTACATCGCTACGTCCGCTCCGAAGACTGTCGTTGAAATCGGAACGCTGAACGGCGGAACCTCGCTTCTGTTCGGACGATTTCTGCCGGCGATAGAGACGATGATCTGCATCGATCTGCACGTGAAGAACAAGAAAATGCTGAAGCTGCTGGCGACGCCGAAGCAGCAATGGATGCTCCACGACATGCCCTCCTACGCGGATGACACGGTCAAGCGGGTGGAAACCTGCGCACGCTCATGGAGAATACCCCCTGATGCGGATCTGTTGCGCGATATGATCGGCTTTGCCGCGCAGAGCTTGATGCAGCAGGAAGTCGAAAGCCAGACCGGAGCCGGCTACGGCGGGAAACGCGGAGCATGGACGAACGCAGTCGAACTTCGTATTCCCAAACTTCTCAGAGCTCCTGCTTCCTCGGTATCTTGAGCCACGCCGCATGGCGGAGAAGGCGCTCACGGCCATGGTGCAGGAAGTCTACGTGCAGGGTGTCGCTCGCACAGAGCTGCCCTGCGCATGTGCCACTACCCCGGCGCGTCATCGCCGTGTCTGTGCCCGAAGTGCGACCGGAGCATTTGGCCGGCTAGCTGGAGGTGACCGATCGTCTTCGCCGAGCCGACAGGAGGTCGTTCGGTAAGGTTGACCGGTTAGGTTAAATTCCTAGTCCAGTTGCCCAGGCTGCGAACCTCGCTATTGATTCTTTATGGGCAACAAGCAATCCAAGCCTTCAACAAGGCGGTCGCCAAAGCCGGAGCTCAGTCGCCTGCGCGAAGAGGTGCTCAGGCTGAGGCGGGAGATCGAACTGGAACAGGCACTCGCCGATGCCATCGCAGCTCAGCGACACGATCATTTGAAGCAGACCAAATAAGCCGACGTTTTGCCGGAGTGAGTGCGGATTAGTCCGTCCCTTCGCATCGCACAGACAACTCTCTGGGCCACACCGAATGATCGGCCGCATTTCGATCAGGCGTATTTCCACCGCTTGCTGGCGCTCGTGATCTCGAAAGCTCGGAAAGAGACTTGAGGGTCAGCTTCGGCTTGAGGCGCACGCCACCAGGACGCAAAAAGGACATGGGTGTAATCTCAAGTAAAAAGAGCCAAGCTTAACGGCTGCGTCGCAGCCGTCAATCCAGTCGAGCGTAGGGAGAAAGACCATCGCCAACGCCGATTTCAGCAAACGAACGGCGTGGACCAACTTCATCGTTTCACCCATTGTCTGCCCAAGCGCGGTTCGCGCTCGCTGCGGAGGCGGGCTTCTTAGTCCCCTTACCCGTCGGCCCGAGCGAGTAGACATTATATTCACCCTGCTCCGAGATGGCGTACTGATAGGGTCGTCCCCACGGATCGAGCAAAGTCTTGGCATTCTTCAAATAGGGTCCATTCCAGCGAGGCGCTTCCGGCGTCGCCTCAACCAAAGCCCTCAGTCCAGCGCTCGAGCTCGGATAGGAGCCATTTTCAACATAGTACATCTCGAGCGCAGTGTTGATGTTCTCGATCTGAAGCTGAGCAGACTGTGTCTTCGCCTTTCCGAAATAGCCCATCACTTGCGGCGTCGCCATGGCGGTAAGCGCCGCGAGGATGCCCATCACGACGAGCAGCTCAAGCAACGTATAGCCGGCCATCCCAGGCCGACGACTGTCATGCCGAAGCTTCCTGATGCGCTGTGGCACTGAAGACTTGTTCGTGTCGACGGTCATGATGCCCCCAAGAAAGTACCCTTGCACTCGAGGCATCCTCATCACGGCTCGTGTCCACCGGGTTAATGGAACCGGCAACTTCGAGCCAGTCTGAATACGGGAGTAGTAAAACGGGGAGAATGCCAGGCCACGCGCAAGTCAGGCGTTAAGCTTTTCGCTTAGTTAATGCGTTCATGAACGAGGGGGATCAGCCGTCAAGCTTAACTGGCGAGTTCATTTGTGTCGAAATCCGGCCGCTTCTATAGATCTGGATCGAAAAGCTGAAGCTCATTAAACGTTTGCGGAGAATTCGAATTGCAGCGCATCAGTGTATCCAAGAGCATTGCACGCGACCCGATCGAGAAATCGTTGTGTTTGCGCTACGCGGAGGTTCTCGCGCTTCGCGAAGCCTTGCGGAAAGCGAGCTCGACGTCGGCGATCAAGAGGTCGAGGCGCAGCGGCAACAAACGAGCGCGTGTGAACGGTAAGTGAGGCCCGGCGTCAAGCTTTCCAACCAAAGGCTTATCGAGAGCGGCAATGTCAACCCGCCTACTGACCACCAATGCCTTAGCTCGGATTTGTCAGACCTGCTGTCGTCAAAAGCCTATCATCTACCTAAGCTCGTCGACGATTTGGCCTGCAATTCTTCAGAAGAAACGCCGTCCGGGGATGTGGAAACCGGAAGTGAGGGATAATGCGTGTGAGCTAGCTGCTGGTTTCGAATACCACACCGATGCGCATGTCTTGCCGCCAGATAACGCGGGCTGAAAAGCGCCGGCCCTCCAGGGTCAGAACGAGCGTGAAGTAATCGGGCAAGCCGAACGAGCTACTTACGTCGAGCGCGGCACCCTGCTCGGAATGATTGCGCACCATGCATGCCACTGATTTCAGACCGAACTCAATGGTGCCTGGTTTTAGCACTCGATCCCGTATGGCAGCCCGCTCTGGCATGGCGGAAAACTGCGCGGTCAAGATGAAGGAATTGTGCTCGGAACACCTAAATTTCTATCGGCATCCTTGCTTAGATCGTTGGTCCGATCTAAGCATCAAGCTTAATGCGCGAGTTCGGTTGTGACGTAAGCGCTGTTTTCAGGCCACAGCTTGGAGATCGTGACGGCGATAGGCCCACGAGCAACTGATCGATGCCGCTATTCGGATGGTCATTGACGATCCTGGTGAGCGCGTCGGCCAAGCAGGCGAACGGATCGACGTCATTCCACTTCCAGGTTTCGACCAGCGCGGCGATGATGGCTCAATGGTCGGCACCACCGTCGGAGCCTGCGAACAGCGCGTTTTTCGGTTGAGTGTGATCGTACTGATCGAACGTTTGACGATGGTGTTTGCCGAGCTCGATGCGGCCATCATTGACAATGCATCAGACCTTCCCAGCGTGAGAACGCATAGCGGATGGCGTCGGCCAGCTTGCCTTTTTGGCTGATCAACGCGAGCTTTGCGCGGAGCCGCCGTTCGAAGGCTTCCGCCAACGGTCGCCTTTCTGTTGCCGAACGAGACGGCGCTGCTCGGCGCTGTCCTTCTCGATGGTATAGAACTCGGCGATATGCTTCAGCGCCTGGCCCGCAATGGGCGCGAGGCCAGCCTTGACGCCAGTGCGAGGCGCGCTTCGCTGATCGGCGCCGAAGTGCTGCTTCTGCTCGCGCACGCGCCGCGCCAGCGCGAGCAGTCTTGCGAACGCCGCTTCGAGCCCGCCGTTGCCCTCGATCTTGCGGCCGATGTCGCGGATCACGCGCCCCAGATAGGTCCGGAGCGTCTTGAGCGCCCGGTTGGTGAGTTTGAATTGCTTGGCGTGGGCATAGCGCTGATGCTGGATCAGGGCGAACTTGCCAACCCGCGGGTAGGAGTGACGCAAACTCACCGCCGTGGCGCTGCGCGAGCCGCACCAGCTTCTCGCGCGCCCGGTTCAGAAGCTTCGCATCAGTGGGGAAGGTCACGTTCTTGGGCTGAACTGTGGTGTCGACGATCACCCGCGACAGTTCGGACGGCTTGATCGCCTTGGCCTTCGTGGCGAGCGACAGGCTCTCCTGAATCAGTGCTGTCAGCCGCTCCTCGCCCATCCGGTTGCGCCAGCGCGTCAGCGACGAGCGATCGAACACCAGCCGGTGCTGGAAGAACTCCTCGACGCAGAAGTATTGGTAGTAGGGGTTCTCGACCCACCGCTCGCACAACACCTCGTCGGAGAGGTCGTAGGTGTGCTTGAGGATCGCCAGTCCTGCCATCAAGCGCGTCGGCAGCGGCGGCCGGCCGGGATCATCGGTGTAAACCTCGCCGAACCGCTCTTCCAGGAAGCCCCAATCCACCGTCCGTCTCAGCGCTACCAGCGGGTGCTTCATGTCGATGAAGGCAGTCGGAAATTACACCCCACACCCTTCTTCGCCTTGCTGATGCGGTGAAGATCGCGTTTCCCTTAGGTGGGATGACGATCGCGGGTTTGCGTCGAGAGAGTGATAGCAACCGACTGGTCATAGAAAAGATTGCTGGCAAGGAATTTACCACGCTGGCTCATGTTA
>NZ_JADFUE010000056.1:0-39527 GCF_054967145.1 Bradyrhizobium sp. UFLA06-24 | reverse complement strand
GGCTATATCGGTCAGAACGCGCCGCAACACTTCATTGCGACACCAGTTCTGAAAGCGACGGTGTACGGTCTTATAGTTCGGATAGCACTGCGGCAGCATGTGCCACTGCGCGCCCGTGTTCAAAATCCAAAGAGCGGCTTCGAGAACCTGACGTGTCGCAATCGGCTTCCGGCCCGGCCGGCCGTCGGCAATGTGCTCTTCCGGAAAGTGTTTCCGGATGCGCTCCCATTGCTCGTCCGTCAGCCGAATCATCTTTCCTTTATAGCCGATCGACGCTGATCTTCAATTTTGAGATAGGTTCTAGCCAAAAATGGTCCAGTTTGCCGGCCTCAGATCACCTCAGATCAACGGAAATCCAGTTCTCGAGTTCAGAAGTCGAAATAGATAAACTTGGCTGAACTGCCTTGGCTCACCGCGATCGCGAGGCCCGAGACCGTCAACAGAATTGCCCAGACGACAGGTTTCTGGGTTCTTCTGACAGCCAGTCGAACTCTGGAGTGGTCATCAACTCGATGTGCCGCAAGAAATACCAGGAGAAGTACGAGCGGGTAGGCGTGCTCCGAAAGAAACGCCCAGAAGCCGGTTGATGAACTGGTGAACGGTCCAGCGAGAACTTCATGTGCCGACGTGAGATTCGGAGCCCGAAAATAGATCCACGCGATCGTGACGAAGTGAAAGGTGATGATGATCCCTAGCCAGGCTGGCAACTTGGCGTTCGGCCAAACGCGATTGAACAAATGATTGAGACTGATGCCGATACCATGCAGGCCGCCCCAGATAATGAACGTCCAGTTGGCGCCGTGCCAGAGCCCGCCGATGAGCATGGTGATCATCAGATTGGCGAGTTGACGAGCAACACCCTGTTGGTTGCCCCCGAGAGCTATATAAAGATAGTCGCGCAACCAGTGCGACAATGTGATGTGCCACCGGCGCCAGAACTCGATGATCGATTTTGACGTATAGGGGGACTGGAAATTGCGGGGTAGACGAATGCGCAAGAGATACGCGAGACCAACGGCCATATCGCTATATCCACTGAAATCGCAATAAATCTGCATCGCAAAACCATAGATCGCGAGCAGATAATCATACGCGCTGTGAGCGCCGGGCGCGTAAGCAAGATCGACATATGGCGCAATCGCATCCGCAAAGATCAGTTTCTTGGAAAGCCCAAGGACGAATAAAGAAGCGCCAAGAGTAAAGCGGGCATCGAGCGCTTTTGTTGCTTTCGACAGTTGAGGAAGAAGTTCGTGCGGTCGCAGGATAGGGCCGGCGATCAGGTGAGGAAAGAACAACACGTAGCCGAGAATTGCAGCGAGCCGCCTCTCGGTCGGGAATTGTCCGCGATACACGTTGACCACATAGGCCGTGAGCGTGAACGTGACAAAGGAGATGCCAAGCGGAAGCGCAAAGCGAAGTTCGTCACTGGAAAAGCGTGGTCGTGCCGCCACGAATGCCCCGGCGACGTCGTAAATCAGGAAGTGCGCATATTTAAAGACCACCAGCGGCGTGAACAGGACGGCCAGGACCACGACGAGTCGCCATTCTTGAACGCCAGGAGCTTTGGCTTGCTCGATCCAGAGCGCACCGCCCCACGCAATGGTACTTAGCAGATAAGGAAGCCAAGCGTACTCGGGTTTCCACCAAGCGTAGAATACGGTGCTTCCAAAGATCAAAAGGTAAAGTCGACACTGCGGCGGCGTCAGGAGGTGAGCGCTGAAATAGAGAGCGAAGAAGAGGAAAAAGACCGGATCGGAAAAAAGCATTGCGTTTCGCCGCTTCCGGCTATTGATCGAGAACGGGAAGAATGCCTTCTGCCATTAATTTGTGACCTCCCGCGTTGGGATGCGGGTCTCCCGGCATAGCCCAGATTTGTTCTGGAGAAAGCTTTCCAAGCGCGGGCAACAAATCGACGAATTTGTATCCGTTCGATTTCGCAATTGACCGCATCTTGTCGTGAATGAATCCAAACGGGTAGTCTTTTAGATTGTGAACGTCCGGCGTCATGGCCATGTATAGGCGAATATTCGTTTTGTCAGCATACTCGGCCAGTTGACGAAGTTGCCTCTTCATTTCGATGAAGCCTGGCTGATCATCGCGGTAGAGATCTTGATAGTGTTCAACGAGGGAGCGTTCTCCAGACTTGTTCAGAAGTCTGTTGACGGCGATCCAAATTGTTACCGCCAGCTCGCTATGTCTTATGAACCAATTGCCCGAAGTTGGGTCGAGCTTCTCAGCATCGCGAAGGAAGTACTGCACGACGATGTCCGTCGGTTCCAACCCTTCTAGTTCGTAGAAAAAGCGCTGCACATATCTTTCAGTGTTGTAGTTGCCGACGCCGCCGTTCAGCACGTCGACACTTTCGCCCTTCTCGTGCAGCGCGGCATCGACGAGGGAGGTAATCGTTTTGTTTTCAGGCACCCCCCAGCCCAGCGTGATCGAGCCACCGAGAAACAAGATACGGCGGCTCACCTGATTTCGGGGCAAGACGGGGCCCCCGCGCAACTTCCATTCGTTTATCCGGATCTCAACCGACTGCAGAATCGCAGAGGCATTCTTGATGTGATCGTGACCAAGCTCGGTTTGCGGGCTTGGTGCCTTCAGCTCCCGTGCGTATCGCCACATCTCGATATCGTAGTTCTTCATCGAGCTGTTCTTGACGCGCAAAATTCCTTCCGCCGCAAGCACCGATGCCGCCAACGAAAACACAAACAATAGCGCCGAGAACAGAAATTGTTTACGCATTCAGTCGGGACCGTTTAAGAGTAGCAGGCTTCGGAGGCAGGATATCTATGGCGTCGTCGAAAAGTTCGCGAAATGAGGGCAACGCCGTACCGTTTTGCTACCGCCGCGATGGCGGTCATACATCGGTCGAGAGATGAGCGAGGCGGTGTGCTTCGGCCAAACAGATGAACCCCCGGCCGGTCGCGCAAGGCCCCGGTTGAACAAGACGTTAAGCAAATTTGCTGTGCGAAAGATCAAGCAGTCGAGCAGTCCCCAAGAGCGCGACGTCGTTATCCTTTTCAACGCCCCATGATCCAATATCCCTCGCTTGATTTAACTGGCGAGCGATTTGGCCGGAGGGTTGGATATGTCGGTTCCTTTGTTGGAGTGACCCGTGTGCTAGGGACACGCTTATTATGAAATCGAGTCCTACCGAAAGCTCGATGCCTTTCTGGGCTGCGGCGTCATAAGATACTTGAAGGAAGCGTGATACTTGCAACGGAGTAAATGCGTTTGTCATTGCTGCACCTTTCGTGATGAGCTGAGCCTAGCCCATACGGCGACCTACTAAGGTGATGATTACAGCACTAACAATGGATCTAAACACTACCTCCTCTGGTAGGAATATTTGGGAGGGTGCTAGGGTCTGTTTGGATTCAGGATTCTCATGCTGGCTTGGTTGTAATTCAAGCTTGGGATGGACCGATTCGTTTTGACTGACGCCCGATGGGCGAAGATGGAGCCGCTTTGTCTTGGCAAACCGGGCGATCCCGGCCGGAGCGGCAATAACAACCGGCTTTTTGTCGAAGCCGTGCTGTGGATTGCCCGCACGGGCAGTCCGTGGCGCGATCTGCCGCGTGCTTTCGGCAACTGGATAACCGTGTACACGCGCTTTCGCGACTGGGCGAAGGCGGGCGTCTGGAAGCGTTTGTTCGATGCGGTCTCGGACGAGCCCGACATGGAGTACGTCATGGTCGATGCCACCATCGTCAAGGTTCACCGCCACGGACAGGGCGCAAAAGGGGGACGCAAAACCAGGCCATCGGCCGCTCGAAAGGCGGAATGACCACCAAAATCCTGGCACTTACCGACGCGCTCGGCAATCTCGTGCGTTTTGTGCTGCTGCCAGGACAGCGCTTTGATACGGTCGGCGTCCCGCCGCTGATCGAAGGACTGACCTTCGATGCGCTGATTGCAGACAAGGCGTTCGACAGCAACGCCATCATCGCCGACCTCGACGCACGCGGCGCCAAGATCGTCATCGCTCAGCACCCGCGGCGCGCAAAACCTCACGCCCTCGACGCGGAAATATACAAATGGCGACACCTGATCGAAAACTTCTTCTGCAAGCTCAAGGAATTCAAGCGGATCGCCATGCGAGCCGACAAAACTGACCTCAGCTTCGAAGCAATGATCAATCTCTCCGCCGCCGTGATAAATTCAAGATGAATCCAAACAGACCCTAGAACGTATCAGCATTCAACATTCAGCGCTCTCTCAATGATGGTATCCTTGATAAGAGAGTGCAGCCGCTGAAGGCCTGAATACTGCTTGTCGGGGAGGTCGTAACAGCTACGGCTGAGCCGCCCCGGGTTTGCCGGAGGCCATTTGGTTTAAGTTATGCCGCCATGGCTGGTTGTTCCAGCCTTGCGTAGTAGCCTTCCTCGGCTTCGGTCGGCGGAATGTTGCCGGTGGGCTCCAGGAGCCTCCGGTTGTTGAACCAGTCCATCCATTCCAGGAGCGCGAACTCGACGGCTTCGAAGCTTCGCCATGGCCACCGCCCCGCGTGTTTTCATTCTCCAGCGCCTTCAGCCGCTTGGGCTCCGATACCTCCATACGCCGGACTTCGCCTTCCATTTGGAGATGCTGGCGTCGCGCCGCGGGCGTCACCATGAATGGGAGGGTCCGCCCCGTCCTCCTCCTCATCATAGGAAGGTCACATCAAAAGAGGAGAGTATCATGGCCCATCACAGTTTGCCGCGACCTGCGGCTGTCTATGGAATCGACATCGGCAAGAACCTGTTCCACGTCGTTGGCCTGAGCTGCGACGGCACGCCTGTTCAGAAAATTCGCTTTCGACGGGAGACCCTTCTTCAGTTCTTTGCTCGCGCACAACCAAGCATAGTTGGCACGGAATCCTGCGCCGGTTCACAGTGGCTCGCCCGGAAGATAAAGGCACTAGGTCACAAGGTGCGACTGATCCCCGCGCAATTCGTAAAGCCCTACGTGAAGTCAAACAAAACGATATCATCGACGCCGAGGCGATCGCTGAGGCCGCGACGCGACCGACAATGCGCTTCGTCGCCGTGAAGGAGGAGGACCAAGTCGATCTTCAATCGCTGCATCGAATCCGTGAGCAGATGGTCGGCTCGAGGACACGCCTGATCAATCAGATGGGGGCTTTCTGCTTCGAGTACGGCGTACCTTTGCGTCAGGGTGCCGGAATATTCAAACTCGAGTTGCCGCGCGCTTTGAATGACGAAGGAGGCGATTTGTCACCAGTGATGCGTCGCCTGGTGGGCGATCTCTTCGCTGATCTCCGCCGCCTCGAAGAACGGATCCGCGAAGTGACGCAGGAGATCGAAGCGGTCGCCGATCGAGAGGACGTCACACGCCGGCTGATGACAATCCCTGGTATTGGCGCATTGGGTGCGACCGCTGTACTTGCCGCGATCGGCGATAGGCTGCAGTTTCGCAAGGCCCGCGACCTTGCTGCCCGGCTGGGACTTAGTGCCCAGGCAATACTCGACCGGCGGAAAACAGACGTTGCTTGGCGTCAGCAAACGCGGCAACCGTTATGTGAGAAAGCTTTTAGTGCATAGCGCGCGATCCTGCTTCGTTCTTTGATGAGACTGCGGACCTGGTTCTTGACGAATGGCCACGAGCCGGGATCTCGCCAAAGCGAGCCACCGCGACCTTTGCCGATCCCTGTACTGGTGCTCGGAGAAAACAGCACTGGTCTGGCGCGAACTCCCCACGGGGCATCGATCACGGCCAATCCAACGGGGCATGCGTCACCCCAGGTGTTGGGGGGCACAGGGGGCGATTGGTCGCTCCCGACGAATCGGCTCAGTTCCGGAAGGCTACGCCAATTCGGGCCGTCGCCCGCGGGTCACGCTACGTTCCGCTGCGCTTCGCTTCGCGCGAGACCCGCGGCGTCCATCCCAAAGACCGCATGAAAAGGTACAGGGGGCGCTGAGTGGTGTCCCCTTTTTGCTGATATCTTCGAGCGATGGCGGTTTCGGTTTCGGTTCTGCTTTGCGCGACCACAGCAATCGGTACCATCATTCCTCACTGCTTCGACAAAGCCGTCTCCGCGGCCTGGAAGGCTTGCATCTTTGCAGGATTCCTCCAATCACGAGCCGATTTACGCGGCCTTTCAGCATCGGCTCGCTCTACATTTATAAACTGCACGGCAGCCGGGGCAGACCGCTCGAACAGCCTGCAATGATAAGCACCACACCGATCGAGAGGCGCTGGACGAGTGCTCGGGACCTCTGCCCGACGGGCCCTGGGATTCAGGAAACGGGCGGGCGCTCTAGGAGATTCTGCGTTTGGGGAAAAATAAAGCATGAGTTTACGACCGAAAAAACTGCGCTTGGATCGGCTTGGCTGTTGCTGTGTACGCCACCTTGCTGCTTCTTCTCGGACGCCGACTATCGCGAACACCTGAAGGTCATCTTTATCTCCGGCGGGCGGCGATCGCGGTTGAGGTCCCGGTCGCGTTCATGCTCGAGGGTTAGGCGACCCAGTGGTGGATGATTGAGCCAAGTTTCTCTATCCTTCTCGATTGCGAACAAAACAACGGGCGGTGCTTCGCGCGAGACGGTGCGCAAGCATCCGGTGAAAATTGGTCCAGAGGACCGCCTCGTAGGGGCCCAAAGGAAAGGAAATGCAATGTCCCTCATCCAGCACTCCGAAAATTTTTGGGAATTTCGGGATACTTGTAACGTTTACGTTCTGAAAAGTGGCACGGAGTGTCTGCTGATTGATACAGGATCTGGCGCAATTATGCGGCATCTTTCTGATATTGGTGTTGAACGTGTCGCATGGGTTCTACATACCCATCACCATAGGGATCAGTGCTGGGGAACGCCTATTGTTCAGAAGGCCGGGGCAAAAATTGCCGTGCCAGAATACGAGCGCCACCTGTTCGACAATGCTGAGGCTCATTGGCAAGCCCGGCGCATCTATGACAACTGCAACGACAGCAGCACGTTTTTCGCGCTAGGGGACAATCTTGCGGTTGACACTGTTCTCGAAGACTACGGCACTTTCGTCTGGAAGGAGTACCAATTCCACGTCCTGCCGGCAAAGGGGCATACATACGGCATGGTCAGCCTGATCGCAAAAGTGGACGGTAGGAACGTTGCTTTTACCGGCGATCTGATGACAAGCGGCGGAAAGCTCTATCAGCTTCATGCAATGGAGTATAACTACGGCGATCTTCTTGGCATTGAATTTACAATGCAATCGATCGTTGCCTTGAAGAAGGAGGACGTCACGACTGCATATCCGTCGCATGGGGCGCCGATCAGCGATCTGAAGGCGGATATTGAAAGGCTTGAGTCGAGGCTCGAGACGCTCGCTAATTTAGGCAGGCTTTTTACGTCGGGTCGCAACAGCGGTTTTAAGGATGCGCAGACTATCCGTGAGAGCAGGCTGCAGCGGATTACGGACCATCTGCTGTGGGCCGGACCATATACCTGCTCAAATTTCTACATCGTGCTGAGCGGAAGCGGCCACGCGATGCTGATTGACTATGGGATGGCCTCTTTGGGACATCTTCATTGCGCCGCCGATCACGATGGCATACAGGCCCTGCGTTTCGTCCAACATCACATCGATCAGCTGCGCGATGACTATGGAGTGCGGGAGATCGAACTCGTCGTTCCCACGCACATTCATGACGACCATGTCTGCGGAATACCGTTCCTCCAACGGCATTTTGGCACGCAATGCTGGGCTCTCGATTGTGTTGCCGAAGTCATTGCCAATCCCGCTGCGTGGGCAAGTACGCCCTGCTGCTTCCACAAACCGATCGAAGTGCAACGGATTCTGCGTGATGGTGAGGCCTTTCACTGGAGGGGATTCAACTTTGAGGTGCATTACGCCCCAGGTCAAACCGAATACCACGCGATTGTCTGCGGCAACATCGATGGCAAGCGGATCGTCTTTGGGGGGGACAATCTGTTTCTCTTCAATCCTGCGGCGGGAGGGATTGACCGCGAGATTGCCATTCAGGCTAGCGTGATGCGCAACAGCTTTCAGTTGGAGATGCATCGCCGCTGCGCGACTGTGATACGGGCGACGAAGCCTGATCTCGTATGCCCCGGCCATGGAGAGCTGATTGCCATGGATCAGTTGAGGATCGCCGAGTACACCGACTATATCGAACGTAAGGAGGCAGCTTTCCGCGAAATAGTAGGTGAACCCGCAAACCATTTCGTCGATCTATTCTGGGTACGAATGCTGCCGTATCTTTCGGAGGCCCGCCCGAACAGCGAGGTCACGTACACGGTCAGGATTCGCAACAACTTGGAGCGCACGGCTGTCTACAGCGCTCGCCTCCTGCCGCCATTTGGTTGGGCCTCGCGTGGAGAGGCGGAAAGCATCAGACTTCAGCCGTGGGAGCAGGGCGACATAATCCTTCAGGCGTCTGCACCATCTCAGGTCGATCCACGACGAAGGCTCATCACCGCCGAAATTCTGATCGATGGTGTATCGCACGGACCTGTCTGTGAAGCCCTCGTCTCAACCTCGTTAGATTGAAACTCGTTTACAAGCAGGATTGATCGGGATTGGGGGGCGTCTCGCGACGCTTCCCCTCCCGCACCATCTGGCATAGGGTTCCCTACCACCGCAGTCCGACTGAGTTAAGCTGGCCAGGAACCAATATTCGAGGGAGACCGTGGCTGCGCAGGGCGTGTTCGACCACCGCGTGCCCGGACATTCGCCAGAGCCCGTCAGCGAACCGGCTGCAGCCGATGCGGCGAACTTCGCGATGCCGACGGGGCGAAGCTTCATGAATCGCTTGTACCCGTTCTGACACTGGTCGCACTCTCCGGCGAGCCCAGGATTCCAGGTCGGCGAGTTAACGCGAGGAGTCTGACGGAAGCCAAAGGCCCCCGTCCGATGAAGCAAGGTGAGAGATATTTGATAATCTTCTCCAGATTGATGCCTCGCGAGGGCATGTAATGTCCCTAACTCGGCTCTTTGAACTTAGCGAGCGCTTTCGGCGCAGCGCTTCATTGGCTCCCTTCCCTATGCTCCTGGAAGTTGCGCCCGTCCGGTCATGCCGCCGCACTCTCGGCTCATCAACCTTAAGCCGGAGCTTGTCGGTCAGTAAGCTAGTGATCGAGGCCACGGACCGCTCGCGGGAGCGATGATTGCGAACATAGACGCCCGCATAGCGAGATAACCGATGGCCACATCGCGCCAACTCCTTGTCGAGATCATCGAGCTCGATATTACCGAGGAAGGCAGAGCGGACCACGCTGAGAGATCCCGTCTTCCACCAGGTGTCGATCACCCGTGTGGCGACGCGCGACATCAAGATGGCACCTTTGACTCGGTCGAAAAACGTTACCGGATCAAGATCGACCACTACGTTGTAGCTCTCGGGCGATGTAGCGCTGTGACTGGGCTACGACCTGGTGCGCCAACCGTGCCAGATCGGAGTCCCTAGCTGTACTCGGAGAATATCGAATCATCCGCATAATGCGTGTTCCAGGCCATCGTGATCACCCATTCCAGAGCATCGTGATCACCATTTCCAACCGATCGTGATCGGGGACAACGGGGAAGCGCACACCGCTGACAGTCTGCAACCGGGTAGCTTGGTCTTTTGCCCAAACCGCAGAGGATCGAGATGCCGACAGAGAGACTGTCCACATTCGCGAAGTTCTACGCCTGCACTATAGCCTCGGCATGTCGCAACGTGCCGTTGCCTGCAGCCTCGATCTGCCTAGGGCACGGTCAGCAAGTACGTGATCCGAGCCCGCCGCGCCAGCCTGGCCTTTGGCGCCGGAGCTGGATGACCACGTCCGGCTCGAGAACCGCCTGTTTCCACCGCCTTCCGATCGGCCCAGCGAAGAGCGCCCGCATCCGGATTGGGCGCTTGTGCATCGCGAGCTGCTGCGCCCGAACGTCACGCTGATGCTGTTGTGGGAGGAGTGTTGCGACGCAAACTCCCACAGCTTCAGCTATTCGTGGTTCTGCGAACGCTACAGGGAATGGGCCGGCCGTTCAAGCCAACCCAGCGCCAGCTTCATGTCGCCGGCGAGAAGCTGTCCGTCGACTATTCCGGCCACACCATGGAGGTGGTTGACGGGCTCAGCGGCGGGTGCGTTGCGTGCAGATCTCGTCGCCGTGCTCGGCGCATCGAACTACACCTACGCCGAGGCCAGCCTCACACAGAGCCTGCCGGACTGGATCGCCTCGCACGTCCGGGCCTTTTTATTTTTCGGCGGCACGGCCCGGCAGACAGTAAGCGATAATCTGAAGGCCGGCATCACCCGGGCCTGCTTTCACGAGCCGATGGTCAACCGGACCTATGCCGATCTCGCCCACCATTACCGCACCGCCATCGTGCCGGCACGGCCGTATCGGCCGCGCGACAAAGCCAAGGTCGAAGTCAGGGTCCAAATCGGGCTCTGACGCAATTTTGGTCCAGCTCCGATTATTCTGCGCCGATTAGTCGGCTTGAAGCAGATCGATTTTCCCGCGACCGTACATTTGACGTCTAACGAGCTTGAGGCGCGTAATCTGACCTTCAGTCTGCCCGTTGGACCAGGGCGAAGTGATCGCCGCCCGCACTGCCGCCTCATCCTTAGCGACGCCATTGGCGAAAGAAGCTGCGAGACTGGCGCGGGCTCGCTCGATCCATGGGTAAGTCCCGCCTCAACCTCGCGCCGGACCATCGAGTGGAATTCAGCGATGGTCTCGCGCGCCTCGACCAGCGTTGTTACGCCAGATTCGATCGCCGCGACCGTGACAGTCTCCGCTTTCGTAAGCAAGTCCGCCCGATTGTCATGAGACGCGCGATCGTCCTGGCCGACGGGATCCGCTGAAGGGTTTCCGCGTCGGTCTTTTCGGCTCTTCGCCTGCGGGTCGCCCACTCGCTGATGACGCGGAGCGAGCCTCGAAAACCACGCGCTGTTAAGCGGCGCAAAAGCTCAGCTCCATTTGCGGCAGCTGGACGCCCATTGATCGCCGAGCCATGGCAAGTGCAAATCCAATGAACTTTGCCGGGTTCGGAAGACGTCGTGACGTTCGCCGCGGATCACCTGTCGCACCAGCTTCCTGCCATGGCCGGTCTGACGCACGATCTGCTTGATAGGTATGCCGTTCTTCGACAGAGCCAGGATAGCCGCGTTGGTCTCCTCGCGGCGCACATAGCCCTCTGGAGGCGCTCGGCGGCCGTGAGCAGCTTCGGATCGATCGTGGTCGCACCGATGACGGTGCGTATCTGGCGCATCGATTTGCGCACGGCATCGAGAAAGGCCCGATTGGCGTTCTCTATCAGATGCCAACGATCGGCGACCTGTACCGCGTGCGGCAGCGCTTTTGCCGTGGCTTCGCCATATCCTCCACCACGATCACGGGCGACAATCGCGATCGTGGGATGTGCAGAGAGCCAGGTGGGCGGTCGCTGATTCACGATCCGGCAGCAGGGTGACCACCCGGCGCCTTTCCAGGTTGCAGATGATGCTGGCGTATCGGTGATTGCGCCGCCAGGCCCAGTCATCAATGCCGATAACCCTGAGCGGGTCAGCGGGGGAACGGCTACAGCGCCGAACTATGCGAAGAAGCGTATCTTTGTTCACCGGCAGCATCAGCCGCTTTGCAAAGCCTGCTGCCGGTCTACCGCCAAGCGCTAGACCGAGGTGATGGACGATGGAGTCCAGCCTTGCCGTGCGTCGAGCCGATGGCGGCAGTACCCCTTCGGCGAAGCTTTTAATCACCCACAAATGCTTGATTCGATTTCGATAGTCCTAATCGAAAAATCTTTAATCGGATGAATCGCTTGTGATTCGTTGTCGGGCACCTGAATCGCGACGGCGAGGTGCCTTGATGTGTTCAAGCGGAACGACGTGTCGTTGGTCGGCCGGCCCGGATGATGGTGATGAAAGTGCCGTCGAACATTGGACGGAGCGCGAGATCGACAAGACAGCGTTCAAGGATGCCCGTCTCGGTCTCGCGAGCTGTTGAAGCAAATTGGTGACGGCATGGGCGGGAGCATACCGCTCGCGTGCCAGGACTGGGCGAACACGAAAGCGGCCTACCGCTTCTTCGCCAACGATCGCGTGGAGGAAGCCGACATCCTCAGTGGTCACTTCGCCGCCACCCGCGCGCGTTACGATGATTGTAGAGGCCCGATCCTCCTTATTCAGGACACTACGGAATTCTCCTACCAGCGCGCGAGCACGAGCGCTAATGGCCTGACCAAGAGTGTCAACAGCGGCCGGGACAAGGACGGCCGTTGACGCCATCACACGGTCTGCGGAATGCTGATGCATTCCAGTCTCGCCGTGACTGTCGAAGGTCTACCGCTGGGATTGGCCGCGGTGAAGTTCTGGACACGGAAGAAGTTCAAAGGCACGGCGCAGCTCAAGAAGAAGATCAACCCGACCCGCGTTCCGATTGAGAAGAAGGAAAGCGTTCGCTGGCTCGACAATCTCAGGCAGTCGATCGAGCGGCTCGGACAGCCGGCGCGTTGCATTCATATCGGCGACCGCGAAAGCGACATCTACGAATTATATTGCCTGACGCAAGAGCTTGGCGCCCACTTCCTTGTCCGCGCCTGCGTCGATCGGCTGGCAGGCGATGGCGGTCATACGATCGCAACCGAGATGGAAGAGACCAGCGTCAAAGGCTTGCATTACATCGACGTGCGCAACGACAAGGGAGAGGCGACGAAGGCCGCGCTGGAAATCAAGTTCAAGCGGATCGTGGTCTTACCTCCCATCGGGAAGCAGAAACGCTATCCGGCCCCCGACCTGACGATAATCCACGCCACGAGCGCGGTACGCCAAATGGCCGTAAACCAATTGAGTGGAAGCTCATCACGGACCTAGCCGTCCGCAGTCGCTCCGAAGCAATCGAGAAGATCAACTGGTACGCCATACGGTGAAAGATCGAGGTATTCCACAAGATCCTGAAATCGGGCTGCAAGGCGGAAGACTCAAAACTCCGGACCGCGGAGCGACCTGCCAATCTAATGGCGGTCTTCTGCATTCCTCAGCTGGCGCGTCCTCTGGCTCACCATGCTCAATCGCATCGCCCCGGACGCGCCGCCGAAGCTCGCATTGACGAATACCAAGATCGCATTGCTCGATCGACTCATCAGCGGCGCCAGCCATCGACGATGTCGCCCTGGAACCCTTGCATTTTATCTCACCAAGCTTGCACGATTGGGTGGCTACCTGGCCAGGGCGGGCGATCCGCCGCCTGGAAATGTTGTCATCTGGCGCGGCCACTCAAGACTCACAGATATCGAACTTGGCGCCGAAATCGCGCGGCTGGAAATGTGGGTAATTGAAAGCTTCACCGACGGATGCCATGCACGCGCCACTGGCCAAGCAGCACGAGCGGTTCGCCGCCGTGCTGCGCGGGCACTATGGCTACTATGGCAGGCCGCACAATTATCTAGCGCTCAACGGCTTCGAAGTGCGTCGAACCTGGCTGCGTTGTCTGAGATGGCGCAGCCAGAAAAGTCGGCGCATGGGCCGGCCCGAGTTCGAAACCCTGACGGCACGCTTCCGCCTGCCAACTCCACGCATCACTCGCACAGGGGCGCAGGCGCGGATATGACGCGGGTTACCGGTACGGGAAAGCCGCCCGCCCGGATCTGTGAGGGCAAAGCCAAATGGCCGAGCTACTCGACCACGATCGAAATGATCGAAATGGACACCTCTCGATCCCTTGCTCCCTTACCGCGAATCCTGACGCGCGTCCCCTCGGCAGTCACATCGGCAATAAGTATCTTGCAGAGCTCACCTACCCTTATTCCGGTCGCGATCATCAGGCGCACCGCGATCGAAACGGACCGTGACGCTCTTCCGGCGCTTGCCAGGCCCGACAACACATTTCGAGCCTCAGAACGCTTTAGTCAATGCGGCAACCGCTTTTGTTGCGGAAGCTCTAGTCGCCACCCACGGAAGGGATCCGCAGCAGGTTCCAAGGCGGCCGTTCGACGAAAGAATGTGCGTAGGCAAGCGAAGGGTCCACGCGCAGTTGAGATCGAAAGCTTCCTCCGCGCCAACAGATCGAAGATAAGCTCCAAGATCCGCCCCAATTATCGATTCAACCGAACGATCGACACCCAAGAATCGATGGAAATCGTTCAGATCCACAGCGCAGGCCTGCAGGCTGTGCGGGGACAGTTGCCGTTCAATCGCACAATACCGCAAGTACTCCGCAACCGCTGAGCTGATCAGCATCACGACCACTCCAATCCGCAAACGCAGCCAGTTTCTATCGCAGTACAAGCAGGCTTGGGATTGGCTCAGATTCATTAATGGTAAGCACCCTCACAAGGTGCCGCGGGAGAGCATATAACTCGGAATTATGCGCACTGGGCCTGATTATTTGGCTCACACACGCAAGAAGTATAACGAGGTTGGTGAGGTTTGGGACAAAGCCGATCGTTGGCACTCATGGAACAAACGCCAAATTGATCAAGAGTTGCTACTTGTCGCCGAGCAGCTCGCGACTTGCGACGATCGGCCCCCGCTAATGGGAATGCAGTCAGGATGGCAGTGCTGGTGAACTCGCTGCCGACTCCAATCTCCGCGCTAACGGGGTGCCCGAAGAGCGAGGGTCCACTACCAGCGCCAGACAGCCGAAGCGGCGAGTACGGCACGCCGATGATATTCCGATTGCGGCCGTCCTGTCGATGAAGCGTTGATCGCTTTAAGGTCGATGGCGAAAACGAGGATGCGATTCCCGGCATCCGCAAGTTCAAGAAGCGCATTTGAACGAATAGTGGGCCGCCAAAATACTTGGCGAAGTCAATGGGGAAGCGGGTCGCTCCTTCACCAAGGAGCGCCGCAAAACGGGCGGGCGCCGCGACCTTGAGGATCTCCGTGCGGCGATTACCCAGCATGCTGCCGAAGGTTATCAGAGAATTCTCAAGATCTCGCGACCGGAGAAGGGCGAACCGCGTGACGAGCGGTTAACTCGCAGCGATGCGGCTAAGCTAATCTGGACTTGCCAGTGTTATCGCAAACTGCGAAAGCGGCAGGGTTTGAAGACTCTGGCGCGCAAGCGTCCGTTGCGACATCTTGCTCGCTTCATATTTTCGGGCATCTATGGCGGGACGCGGGTCGGAGCCAGGCCGCGGCATCACCTATCCCAGCGGTCGGTTGTTTGTATGTTGACCTCGAACGTGGACGCTACGACCATCATAAGCGCGAGCGGGCTAACGGATCTCTCGACGCCACTCGTACAATTCGCCGACAGAGTTTAGGGTGCGCTCGAAGCTTCAGCTCCAGGTCCGCGAGCCGGCTATTGGCAATTTTTAGCTACGCGCAATGGACCATACGCGATCCACAAGCTCGCCGAAGTTTACGCTCACAGGCGTTCGTCGTCACCTCAACATGAACCGGTGTTCGAGCGCGTTCTCGCGCGGTTCACGCGGCGAGAGCCCGACCATCCGCATGTCGTTCCGAATGCAAAAAAGAACAGTCGGAAATCCGGCGCAGAAGTGCAGATGTGAACCGTCAAATTCTGAGGCGAGGCTCGGCAGCAGGTCAAACGCCGGTTAGCTAAACGTGCCCTTGTAATGCTGGTTAATGCTGCCCCTTAGACATCGCCATATTCTTCGACGTTCGCTGCTACGCGCATCGGCGTTACGGGGGGCACAATTTTTTCGGCTATCTCAATCACCGCCTACTATTTTGAAGCATTTCTTCGATTGCGCCCCGGACTTCGCTGTTTTTGGGCGTTGAACACACGTTAGTCTTTGGTCTGACGAAAGTGGAGATTGCGCCGGCGTGAACGAACTGCAGGCGGCCCCCGCAGCCAGCTGTCAGCTCTTTTCCAGCCGAAATCAGTGGCGGTAGTCGGCGCGAGTCCAAGTTCCGACAAGGGTTTGCTGCGACTCTTAGGGCGCAATTCCGTCGAAAACTCCAAATGCTTGGATACTGGAAAAGTGGCGACCGTGAACCCCAAGTACCAGTGGATAAACTACTACGATGATGGTTTCGAGACTCATACCGGGCCCCTTTGGTTTCGCGAGGAGCCGGACGGCAGTGCGCGCTGCACTTTCTGGGCCGAGAAAAAAGCACCTTCGTGATGTTGGAATCGTCCGTGGGGGGCTGTTTGATGACATTTGCAGCGTTTGTCTGTTCGTCATCGCGTGCCCCGTACTGCAGGGCCCGGCGTGACGACTAATTTGGCCTGCGAGTTCATCGATGTCGCCCGCGAAGGCGAACTGATCGTGGGTACAGGCGAAGTCACCCGCGCCGGCAGTTCCGTCATCTTCGTGCGCGGTCAATTTAAGGCGGCGAGCAGACGGTCTTCACCTTCTCCGGCACCATTAGGCGGCGGCAACGTAAGGTGGCGTCACAGCAAAAATATAGTTCCCGCGTTTTCTTTGAAAGTTGTGCATGGCCGCTCAGCCGCCGACAGAACATGGGATTTCCTCAATGAGCGATTTTTTTGGTATGCACTACCTCAGCCTAACGGACCTTTCGTGCAAGATCAGGTACGGCGAGATTTCGTCAACCGCGGTCACCCGCGCAATGCTCGATCGCATTGCCGCTCTAGACGTAGGCTTAAAAAGCTACATTACGGTTACAGCCGATCATGCTCTGGCGAGGGCGTGCCTGCTGGAAGGCGAACTGACGCGCGGAATGTGGCGTGGGCCACTTCACGGTGTTCCGGTGGCGGTCAAGGACTCCTTCTTCACTACCTTCGCGCCGACATCGGGCGGAATGGTCCTTCATCGCTCCTTTACGCCGTCCTACAATTCCACCGTTGTCGATCGACTTGAGCGTGCCGGTGCAGTGATCCTAGGCAAGCTTAGCATGACAGAAGGTGCATTCGGCGGCCATCATCAGGACATGCCGACGCCAGTTAATCCCTGGAACACATCGATCTGGACGGGGGCGTCCTCGAGCGGATGCGGTGTGGCGAGCGCCGCCGGTCTATGTTTCGCCTCCGTGGGATCGGATGCGGGCGGTTCCATAAGGTTGCCTTCCGCGGCATGCGGCCTGACGGGACTCCAGCCGACCTGGGGCAGGGTGAGCCGGCACGGCACCTTCGCACTAGCTGATTCGCTCGATCATATCGGGCCAATGACGCGCACAGTGGCCGACGCGGCGGCAATCATGACGGCGATATCCGGAGCGGATCCCCACGACCCAGCTACCCTACGTGCACCAGTGCCGAACTTTCTCGCCGAGCTCGGCGGCAGCATCAACGGATTGCGTGTCGGGCTGGACGAGCGTTTCGTGTTTGATACGCTAGATCCAGATGTCGCGCAGGTCATGGTAGCAGCCGTCGCCGCCTTCCGCGATCTCGGGGCTCGCATTCTGCCGGTTGAAATGCCTAAGAGCGAGACCTTAGTGGAATCCCTTATGAACCTGTGCATGGTCGAGATGGCAATCGCGCACGATGCGACCTACCCGAGCCGCGCGGCGGAGTACGGCCCCAAGCTAAGAATGTCGCTCGAAGTGGCTCGCAGCATGAGCGGGCTGGCGTATGGTAAGGCCGCGCAGGACCGGATGACCTATAGCGGCCAGCTAGCGGGGGTATTCGAGGACGTCGATCTGCTCATTGTTCCCGTGTTTGCCAGGATAACACCTCCAGTATCGGAGTTGGACGAGTTGGCCCGCACCGACATAAAGGTGCTGCTCGGCTACACAGCCCCATTTACCATGAGCCACAACCCAACACTGACGCTTCAAGGCGGAATCGACCGCAACGGCGTACCGATCGGTTTCCAGCTTGTCGGGCCGCATCTTTCGGAAGCGATGCTACTTCGCGCGGGTCATGCATTCCAGCAGATCACCGATTGGCACTGTCGACATCCGGACCTATTCGCGAAATTCAACTAATCGAAAGAGGAGCGGCGCAGCGACGCACGGTACCGCCAGGCATCGACCTGCTGCCAGGTGGCACCAGAATTGATATCGAAAGCGTCGTGATCGCAACATGCAAAAAGGGGGCGCTTGCGACACCACTCTTTTCTCATGGCATCAGCCGTCGATCGCGGCTAGATCCTGCAGGGGGGGCGTCCAGCGATTTCGTCGAGAATGTGCCCCCATCGCCTGAGGTTATGCTAGCCGAGCGCTAGGGCGTCAACCGGCGCACGCTGCGCAGTGCCATTGCGCCATTTTGAAAGCGAGCTGAAAGCCGAGCAGGGTCGCGGCGCGCGCAAGCGCATGTCTTGTCGTATCGAGCGCGCACGTGCATATCGACGGGGCTAAAGGACAGTTAATCGGAATGACACATTGTCTTGCTTTCATCATCGACCGAGTCGGCGCATCGCCCAGGCGCTGGCCGTTATCAGGGCATCGACCGTGATTTCGTGTGGAGACTGGCCGCGAGTCCGACGGCATCTGGTGTCACGCGCGACAACCTGGTTCGACGCCAAACGTTTCGCCGGCATCGAGACCGCCGTGGCGGAAACGGGCTCGATCACCGCCTCGCTCAAGCGCTTCGGCATTAACGGTTAGCTCACGTTAATCGGCGGTGCTGTCGACTAGTGACGCTGCCAATCTCGAGACGACAGGCGGGATTGTCCTCGTGACCGTCGCCGCCAGCGTGATGGTCGAGGACCAACCGATCCAGTTCGCCGAGTCGCACTTCCGGTGCCCACCTCGACTTTAGCTGTCGAGCTTTTTGATAAAGTCGCTGAGCCGCTCTAGCAGCCTGTTGCAGAACTCTCTAGCGGGATGGAATGGGACGTAATTCTCTCGATGATTGAATCGGGAGGCGGGGATGCGGGGATCGGACAGGCGATCTGGATCGCGGTCCTGGCGCAGTCGAAAGTGAAGCGGCTGTTGTCGAGTGTTCACTTCCCGGTGGACGGCAGGCTGATCGAGGCGTGGTCTTCGATCAAGAGCTTCCGCAGGAAGGATCGAGGCGACAACGACAGTGAAGGTCCGGGACGCAACGCTAAGCGCAGCTTCCACAAAGAGAAGTGTTCAAACGAGACGCATCAAAGTACGACCGACCCGGAGGCTCGGTTGTACAAGAAGGGCGACGGGCAGCCGGCCAAACTCTGCCACATGAGGCATGCTCTGATGGAGAATCTCCATGGCCTCGCGGTCGGCGGCATCGTGAGCCAGGCCACCGGCACTGCCGAACGAGAGACGGCACTCGCGTTGATTAATACTCGCCATCGCAGGAGGTGGCGCATCACGCTCGGCGCGGGCAAGGCTTATGACGTTACCCAGTTCGCCCACGAGTTGAGAGAACGATCGGTGACGCCGCATGTCGCGATCGACGGACACCTCAGCAGGGCAGGCCCGTGCAAGACGCGGTCGACGCTCGCGCCACCCGCCATGCCGCCTACGATGTCAGCCAACGCTGCCGCGAGCGGATTGAGGAGGTCTTCGCGCTGATCAAGAGTTCCGCCGGCTAATCAAGGTAAAGCTGCGGGCGCGTGGACGCTGTCTTTACGCTGGCGCTTGCGGCCACAATCTGATTCGCCTGCCCAAGCTGCTGGCGGTGCAGCTATGAGCGTACGAGGCAAACGGCGTGTCGTGGAAACGCCCGATCACGACATGGCAGAAAGCGCGCCGATGGCTCGCTTGGAATGAGATATGCCTCGAAGGCAGCGACGACATTCCTCTTATTGCCCGCCCATGGCTACTTCTTCAACAGCCTGCTAGAGGTTTCTTTGCGCCATTCCGGCCAAAGACCGTAACAATCTCCGAGTCACTCTAATCGATGCTGTAGAATCGAGCAGCATTGCCGCCGAAGACTGCATCGAGCTCGGAAGGGGAGAGGCCCGACAAAAGCTCCTTCGCTGCGGCCAGCCAATTCTCATAGGTGGCCGCAAGCTCACAGACCGGCCAGTCGCTGCCGAACATCAGACGCTCCGGGCCGAAGCAGGCGAGAAGATGGTCGGCATAGGGCCTCAGCGACGCAACCGACCAGTTGGGTCCCGCCTCAGTGGCCAAGCCTGAGAACTTGCACGCAACAGATGGCCGCTTTGCAAGTGCTTCCATGTCGCTCGACCATGGTTCCATTATGCCCTTGGCGATGAATGGTTTTGCGCCGTGGTCGATGACGATCAGCAGGTCCGGAATGTGGTCGGCCAGCGCCGCAACGACTGGCAGATGGCGCGGCTGGATCAGTGCGTCAAAACGCAAGTTGAGTTTCGGTAGAAGCTTCAAAGCCGCGAGCTGCGTTGCCTTTAGGATATCGAATGTGTCGTCGATGTCCTGCAGCACGGGGCGGATGCCGCGGAATTTCGGCCGCGCTGCCAGCCTACGCAGCGTCGCTTCCACATCGTCGGCATCGAGATCGACCCAGCCGACGACCGCCGCGACGCTGGAATGCTCGTCGGCAAGGTCGAGCATAAATTGGGTTTCGGCGACCGTTACCGCAGCCTGCACCAGGACTGTGCGAGCAATGCCGGCGGCTTCGAGATGCGGCTTGAGATCGGCCGGTAACGCATCGCGCACAAGCGGCGCGCAACGCGGCCCCATCCAGTAATAGTCGCCGCGGTCGACTCGCCAGTAGTGATGGTGCGCATCGATCTTCTGCATGATTCACCTACTTCGATGATAGGCTTGATCAAGCCGCATTTATGTCCAGCCTGCAATATCAGGGCCGATAACATTTTTGATTAGCTGGAACTTTAGCGAGTTCGCATGTCGTTTCTCGGCAAAATAGCAGGGATAGCGCCAATTATCGGATCGTATGGTCGACATTTGTGCACCAATGTCAGTGTTTGCGCTTGGACCGCCCTTTGACGATATCTTCTACGGCGCTCAGCCTTGCTCAGGCACTCCCTTGGAAGACCGGTTGAGCCTGCTGTGTCGTACGCATCCGGCTAGGCCGCAGGCTGGTTGGATCATTCCCGTTGCCAGCGCGTGAGCAGCTTGGGGTTTTGTATTTTGTAGCGATCGCTACTTGGTCGAGGCTTCCGCGTTGGATGCGCAACCAAATGGCGCCGCTCGGGACCTGCGGCATTCTCGTCACGGTGCAATTTGTGTTGCCGCGGTGAACTATGCGAATCTAGGATGACTAGAACAACAGCGATCAGTTTAATCCCACGTCGCCTCGTTATCCCAGAGCTTCCTGGAGTCGCGCCAGATTACGAACGACTTGCCGGGACGCTACGTCTGCAGATATCCTGCGCATATGGAACGGTTTCACACGTTTTATTCGCTCTTGTGGCGTGTTTTAGCCGCGAATCCGGCGCGTCGCAAAATATAGTTCCTTTGTGAGGAAGCGCAGCCTGGTTGACGCTAAGAGGTGCGTTAACGGCGACAATGCGGTGACCCGGTTTGCGAACAATGCCGCTCCGCTTCAGTTGGGGGATATATGAGCAAACAGAAATCCGCTGACCATTCACAGCGTGGCACTAACCGGCGATCAATATTGCAAGCGACCGCGTGTTCACTAGCCGTGCCTTTCGTCGCGAAGCCAAGCTCCGCGTGGACGAAGGAAAAGCTCGCCGGCAGCGGCGAAGTCGTCGTTCAGACGTTCGGCGGCTCGTACACCGAAGGCTTTCGGCGATACGTCCATGACCCCTTTACGAAGTCTACGGGAATAAATGTCGTCGACGTTGTTTCTGATAATGCCGACCCGCAGATAATGGCGATGTCCCGTGCTGGCAAAATTGATTGGGACATCGCGGGGGTGTCGGTAGTGAGCTATCAAAATATGCATGCTGCTGGCATGTTCGTGCCGATTGATTATAGCCTCTGGGACCAAGAGCCGCTGGAAGGCGTGCCCCCGAGCGCTCGTCTCGAAAGTGGAGTTATACTTTACTCGACGGCGACGCTGCTAGCTTATGATGAGCGCGCGTTCCCGAAAGGTGGTCCGAACAGCTGGGCGGATTTTTGGGACGTCAAGAAGTTTCCGGGACCACGGGGGCTGAGTGTTATTAACCCTTGGCGCGCGGTAGTGTTTGCACTCCTGGCCGCCGGTGTTGCGCGGAATGAGATCTGGCCGCTGACCGATGACAAGCTGGACCGCGCATTCGAGAAGCTCAACCAGATCAAACCGCATATAGCGAAGTGGTGGTTGGCGGGCGGCGAACCCCCTCAACTGTTGGTCAACGGAGAATACGCGATGACCAGCGTGTTGGACGGCCGTGTACTCAGCGCAATCAATCAGGGCGCGCCGCTCAAAATGGTCTGGGACGGAGCCCACCTGGCGGGCAGCACAGTTGCTGTTATTCTGAGGGGCTCACGGAACACAATGAATGCCCAAAAGCTGATCGCCTTTATGAACCGCGCTCAGATTGCCGCCGGCGTTACTCAGGGCACCGGCTACTCAGCGCCGAATACACATCAGCTTAAGTATCTACCCCCTCACCTGATTCCGCAGCTTAGCATAAATCCGGAGAACGCTTCGAAAGCCGTCATCGAGGACTCCGCTTGGCTCGCGGCGATGCACTCGGTCGGCAAGACTAATTCCGATTACATCCAGGAGCGCTTTCTCGCTTGGCGGGCACTATAAGATCAGCACTAATCAACGTTGGGCGGTGTCTTTGTGGGCTGCGTCAAGAAGCATTCGATGACCCCTCACCTGTTGGAACAAGTGAGTTCGCGCCTAACCCCGGCGTGCGTTATCGCCCGTTTCAGCGTGTCGATCATTTCTTAATACTTACCTGAGTCACGGGACTGATCTAGGTCATTGCCGAGAAGGCCAAAACAGTCGACGCCTGCTGTTGCTCGCCCAAATGATCGGCCGCCGACCGCGATGCTGCTCCTCGCGCGCTGCGATGTGCGAAACGTCCACTCCGCTGGGCCGGGTGCAATCACGACGCGCTTCTGCCATTTGACGCCAAACCTCAAGCGCGGCGTTCGGTCTTGAGCCCACAATGAGGAGCGAGCATTCAGAGCAACTCCGCTTGTTGCTCAAGGGAAGGCATCCCAGGGGGCGCATCTCGAGGCTCACGCAGCCCACCACACGGCACAGAGGTTGGTCGCATTGAGACTTAAGACGCAAGTGCGATGCAGCTTCCGCATCGGCGTAGGCAGCTCGTGGGCCCCAGTATGAGGAAAAAACGTGGTGAGCTAAGCCATGCAGAAAAAGCCGACCTAGCAGCTTGAAGGTGGCCTTGGTCTCAACTGAGCACGACCTTGCGCCTGATCAGCAATTTCCCGGCGTTGCGGTCTTACTTTCAAAATGCCGTATTACTCTTTTGACCTCATGATTGGCGATGAGTACAAGAATCAGGGCGGGCTGATCCTTGAAAATATTGAGCTGGCGGCCGACCGAGCGCAGCAGCTTGCGACCGAGCTCTCTTTCGTACATCCGGAGTCGAAAGTCCAAAGGCTGTGCGGTGCGAGTGACCAGCCACCAGAATGCCGAAGTCTATCGGACGCCGCTTGACCCACTTCCGTCTTGGATGACGCCTCGCTCCTAAGCATCAGCACCGATCCAGAACAGCCGGTTGCGGCGTCATCTTTCCTGACAATTTGCCGACCCCGTCAGCTTCAACAGATCGTCGTGCACAGAGTACGGATATTTGTTCGAGACAGACGCGCCGGAGTGACTGTGGCTGCCGCAGCGCGCGGGTACAATCTCGGCCTGAGACACAACGCTAAGTTGATTAGACGGCTCTGAGGCTGAGGCTCCGCCCCCTAACTTAGGTCGCCGTGCCGGACGACGTTGGAACAGGCTCCCGAGGCGATCTCTCGGGACTGCTGCTTCAAGCCACGTCGAAATGCGCGGCAACGCATCATCCCGCATAATTTCACCGACTAGAAGGCAATCTTCGCCGTCCTTATGCGCCTGCGCATATTACGACCGTGCTTAGCGACACGAAACGGAGGAGCAAGGGGGCAATGGCTGTTCAGCCTAATCGCCATTCATTTTTTCGCCCGAGCCGGCGCTCACTTCTTCAGTCATCTGCGGCCGCGGCGCGCCCAGACGGCAAAACCAATGCAGATCACGTCCAGGAGCGTTGGCTGACATGGCGGGCCCGATGACATCCATCGCAATGAACAATCCACCAGCGACCTCGCCAGCACCGTCGGGCCGGGTCACACCCTGGGCCTGGCTCCTTCTACCAGGGGCCCTGTTCCTGGCGGTGCTCTTTGTGGTGCCACTATCGGAGCTTCTGCTCCTTTCGTTCGGGATGCCAAACTGGACGCTGGCGCATTTCCTGCGCATCGGGGACAACCCCGCCTACATCGTCGTCTTGCGCAACACCTTGGAAATCAGCGTAATGGTGACGGCGCTTAGCTTCGTGCTGAGTTACCCGATTGCATACTCGCTCGCAACAGGCGGAGTGGTGCTGCGCACCTTTCTCCTCGTCGCGGTCGTGCTCCCATATTTCACAAGCGTTCTAGCGCGGACCTTTTCGTGGGTCGTCCTTCTGGGACGCAACGGTGTCGTCAATCAGATGCTGCTCCAGCTCGGATGGGTCTCGCAACCCGTTCCGATGCTCTACAACCGTTTCGGTGTGATCGTCGGCATGGTTCACGTCATCATGCCGCTCATGATCTTGCCGATGCTCACGGTCATGTCTGGCATAGATCAAAAGCTACTGCGTGCCGCAAGAGCCAACGGTGCAAGTCCGGTCGCCGCCTTCCTAACAATATTTCTACCGCTCAGCCTGCCGGGCGTCATCGCTGGAGTGTTGCTAGCATTCATCTATTGTCTTGGCTTCTACGTGACGCCCGCACTACTCGGCGGCCTATCGGATGTCATGATTACGATGGAAATCAGCTCCCAGGTCGTGGATCTGCTTAACTGGAATTTCGCCTCAGCTCTTTCCATGGTCCTCTTGACGACCGTCTTGCTCATTTTGTGGGTTGGCGCGCGGTTCTTTCCCATCGAGCAACTCTTGGGACTCTCCAATGACAAGCTCAGTTCGAAAGCCGGTGTTCAACGCCGACTCGGTGCGCAGTGGCTGATCCGGATAGGTTCTGCAGCGAATGCGCTTGACCGTTGGCTACCCTCAATGGGAGGTCGAGGTGTTTCCATTTTTGCGAGTTTTCTCGCAGCACTGCTCTTGCTGCCAGTCCTGATTGTCGCCTACCTGTCGTTCAGCGCGTCGTCTTACTTCGTCTTTCCGGTACTGCACTACTCGCTGCGCAACTACCAGACCTATTTCTCCGATCCACTGTGGGTGCGCGCGACTTTGGTTAGCATCCGGGTTGCTTTAATGGCCGCCGCGATGGCGACGCTGCTCGGCAGCATGCTGGCATTCGGTCTGTCGCGCGGCGGCATTCGTGGTCGAGGCGCCGTCGTTGCTCTCGTTCTCTCGCCGATCATTTTACCGACCATTGTGGTAGCGGTCGCGACCTATTTCGTGCTGGTGCGAGTTGGGCTCCAAGGCACGGAGCTCGGGTTGGCACTCGGCCACGCGGTCCATGCAATTCCCTATGTCGTCGTGATCGTTGTTGCTAATTTGCGCGATCTGAACCCGACATACGAGCGCGCGGCACGCAGCCTAGGTGCGGGTCCCCTGGTCACCTTCCGGACGATCATTGTGCCGCTTGTTATGCCAGCATTGATTGTCGCGGTGTTCTTCACCTTCCTCACTTCATTTGACGATGTCGTTTACGTGCTGTTCCTTGGCATCGGGCGGATCACGACGTTGCCGATGCGTATGTGGGAGGGGATCAGACAAGATATAAATCCAACCATCGCGGCCGTGGCCACGCTGCAGATGGTGTTTGCCGCGACTGTTATTATCATCAGCGCCGTGCTGGGCCCCAGGAAGAAAACCTGACGACGCGGGCAAACGAAGAGATGCGAACGTACTCAAAGTACTCCTGGGAGCTGAAATGTTGATGACATCCAAGGTTAGCGGTACCGAAGTGAAGACCGGAGGCATTTCGCTACACAGCCTGCAAAAGCGCTACGGCGGCGTAACGGCCGTTGACGATGTCAGTCTGTCCATTTCACCTGGAGAGTTCATCTCCTTGCTCGGCGCGAGCGGATCAGGAAAGACCACAACTCTGATGATGATCGCTGGATTCGAGATGCCGGATAGCGGTCGGGTGCAACTGGACGACAAGGACATTACTCGTTTGCCACCGCACCGGCGCGAACTCGGTGTGATCTTTCAGAATTATGCTCTGTTCCCGCATATGACGGTCGCCGAGAACGTTGCCTACCCCCTGCGTATGCGTCGTATGGGGAAGGCGGAGATCGAAAGCCGCGTCCGCCGAGTTCTCGATCAGGTCCACTTGGGTGCGTTGGCCTCTCGCTACCCGCACCAGATGTCCGGCGGTCAGCAGCAGAGAGTAGCGATCGCACGCGCACTCGTGTTCAACCCACCCGTTCTTCTCCTTGACGAGCCCTTGGGCGCTCTCGACCGGAAGTTGCGCGAGCATCTCAGAAACGAGATCAAGACCCTGCATAGGGAAGTTGGCAAAACGATGGTCTACGTCACACACGATCAGGACGAGGCACTCGCCATGTCCGATCGGGTCGCGGTCATGCACGAAGGGCGGATTCGGCAGGTCTCTTGTCCGCAGGACATCTATCGCAAGCCCGCTGACTTGTTCGTGGCAAGTTTCGTCGGTGAAGTAAATCTTATCCCTGCCAAACTCAAATCCGGCACCGTTCACGGTCCTGCAGGCGAGATGTTGCCCGCCGCGCCATGGACGGGCGGAGACAGGGATGCGACGCTTTGTGTGCGGCCCGAGCATTTGCGCCTCGTCGCCGGACACTCGGGTGGGATTCAAGGGCGCATAGTGGAAAAGACGTTCGTCGGTGACGCCACGATCTATCAATTCCGCAGCGATTCAGGACTGCAGCTGACGTCGAAGGTGCTGAACATCTCTGCCGACACTATGCCCCACATCGGCGATGTCTGTGTCGCATCGTGGATTGAAAACGACGCAACGATCCTTACAGAGTGAGTTGCCGTCATCGCTTGTGCGCACTTTGCGGATTCGCGGCGGCGGTCTCGTCTGTCGAAGGAGTGGGGTAGGCAGCCGGATCGACCCGTACAGCTTGCCCCACCGCTTTTGCTTGCCGCTGCTCTGCGGATGATAACTTGTCGGGAGGACGGCTCGAGCAGTCTTCGATATTGTCAGTTCGAGGAAGACCATACATGGGTTCGTCTGGTCAGATTGCTCGCCAGAGATCGCGCTTTGAGTAGCCATACATCGGCTCATCTGCGCGTTCTCTGTCACAAACCAAGGGGTGACGCACTGGATGAGGCTTGAGCCGCTTGACGTTCCTTGCGGCAGGCCAGCCGATTAGCTTCGGTCTTTCCGACCTCATGGCTATCGCTGCCCTCGTCCAGACCAGTAAACCACGAGCCCACAAACGTGTAGGCGGTGTACGTTACCCACTCCCTCTGCTTGGATGGATTTATAGGCTGAGGCGCATCGCCGGTTTATCTTCTGCACCTGATCTGGCCGTTTCGCCTCACACGATACTGGACGCGACAGGCGAGCGTTCCAAGCAGCCCGCCGCGACTTTCGTATGAGTTTATCCTAGGCGGTGCCGCTTCGGACACTATAGGGCCAGCTAGGGAAGGGACACGGGAGACGGTTAGGGTGGGTAACCACGAGTGGGCGACGAGCACACCAGAACATATGGACATCCGCACTAGTCCTCGGACGAAACATCGATCGGAATGGCAAAGCCTGCCTTCACCCGGTCCATTATCACCATTGTCTTAAAGCCCTTGATGTCCGCGTTCTCGTAGAAAAAGCGGCGAGTGAACTGCTCATAATCCTCCATGGTACGCGCCGTGATGTACAGGACAAAGTCAGCTTCGCCGGTGACATAAAATCCATTCACGACATCAACTGACGATTTGATTGCCTTCTTAAATTTGTCGATGATGTCGGAACGTTCGCGCTCCAACGTCACCAACACCAGCATTTGAATTGGCCGTCCTACAGCTTTCGGTGAGACGATGGACACGTCCGACTCGATGATGCCCTCACACCGAAGTCTCTTCAGTCGTCGTTGACACGCCGTGGCCGAAAGTCCGGCAAGTTCGCCGATCGTCTCTGATGTTAGTCGGTTATTCTTTTGCACGATCTCCAGGATGCGGGCATCTATTCTATCGTATTGCATGAACGGCTCCCCCTTGGTGAATATCGCCGCGAATTCAGTGCGTGATGCAGGAAATCATCCCACTCGACCAGAAATGCGACGCAAACTACCGTGCATCGAAGGTAGCCTGATTGCATGGACAATTTCAACAGATGACGCGCAGGACTCTCAAGTGGAAGCTGGCACAGTTCGACAGACCGGTCCGCACATGATCGGTATCGCAAAAAGACATTTGCAAAGCGTGAGGCGCCGCGACTTCCTTGCTGGCGCCGCACTCATTGACGGCCGATGGGTAACGAAGGCCTCGACGGACACTGTCGTCGATCCAGCTACCGAGGAGGATATTGCGGAGGTTAGCCGCTGCAGCGCCCGAGACGTAAACCTCGCGGTCACATCAGCTGAGACTGCGTTCGGCTCCTGGCGAGCGCTTTTGCCGGCGACCCGTGGGGCGATACTTAGGTCATGGGCCAGGTTGATGCTCGAGCATTCGGATGACCTCGCCGTCCTGGTCACGAGCGAGCAGGGCAAGCCGCTTTCTGAGTCTCGCCACGAGATTACGTACGGTGCCGGGTTCCTCGACTGGTTCGCGGCGGAGGGCGAGCGAGCCTACGGAGAGACCATCCCCAGTCATAAGCCTGGAAGTTTGCTTCAGGTGCGTATGCAGCCAATCGGCGTCTCCGCTGCGATCACGCCTTGGAACTTTCCGGTTGCCATGATTACACGAAAGGCCGGAGCAGCCCTTGCCGCCGGCTGCCCTATCATCGTGAAACCTGCCCCCGAGACCCCTCTATCTGCTCTTGCTGTGGCCCGACTCGCCGAAGAAGCAGGTGTCCCGCCTGGCGTGTTTCAGGTGCTGGTTGGTGATCCCATCGAACTTTCGGCGTCCTTGTTGGAAGACACGAGGATACGTGCCCTTTCCTTCACGGGTTCTACTCAAGTCGGTCGCCTATTGCTGGAAGGATCCGCTGCGACCGTGAAGAAAGTGTCGCTCGAGCTCGGAGGGCATGCGCCCTTTCTCGTCTTTGATGATGTCGATCTTCGCAAAACCGTCAGAGGCGTGATGGCCGCCAAGTTCGCGACGTCCGGCCAGGACTGCTTGGCAGCTAACCGCATCTACGTACAAAGACGCATCTATAGCGACTTCATCGACTCCTTTGCTGCGGCAATTTCCAAGCTCAGGGTTGGTCATGGCCTGGACGCTACAACGGATATTGGGCCGATGACGAAGGCGGCGGTAGCTAACAAATGCAGGGCCCAAATCAGTGACGCGGCGGCAAAGGGGGCGCGGGTTTTCTCCCCAAAGCTAGGCGACGAACTGGGCGAAAACTTTGTTGCTCCGACGCTGCTGAGCGATGTAACCGAAGAGATGCTCATCGCACATGAGGAGACGTTTGGGCCCGTGGCGGCCGTGCTGCCCTTCGACTCTGAAGACGAGGTCGTCGCACGCGCCAACGCGAACGAGATGGGGCTGGCTGGATACGTCTACACCGACAACCTGCGCCGAGCGCTCAGGCTTTCGGAGCAACTCGAGTGCGGAATGATTGGAATCAATACCGCATCGTTCACTGGCCCGCCGATTCCCTTTGGCGGATGGAAGCAGTCTGGGCTTGGTCGCGAAGGATCGCGGCACGGATTGGCAGAATATATGGAGCTGAAGTACGTCTGCTTCGGCGATTTGACGGGCTAGGAGAATGCGGAATGTCTGACCTTAAGGCCATCGCCGAGCTGGATCGTTCGAGTGTTCTGCACCCATTCACTCAGCTCAAGGAGTTTGCGAGCGGACAAGCGGGTGACCCGACAATCGTTACAGGAGGGAAGGGTATCCGCATCGAAGACGCGCAGGGCCATACTTACATTGACGCCTTTGCTGGTCTCTACTGCGTAAACATTGGATACGGCCGGACCGAGGTGGCGGAGGCCATTGCGCGGCAAGCTTACAAACTCGCATACTATCATACGTATGCGGCGCACACGACCGACGAGTTGGCCAAACTCGCAAATCGTCTCGTGCGAATGGCTCCGGGAAAACCAAGTAAAGTATTCTTCGGCTTGTCAGGGTCGGACGCTAACGAGACCCAGGCCAAGCTCGTCTGGTACTACAATAATCTGCGGGGTCATCCCAAGAAGAAGAAGATCATCTCGCGCGAGCGCGGTTATCACGGCTGCTCAGTGATCTCCGGTTCGATGACCGGGATGTCGTTCTACCATGATCATATGGATCTTCCCTTCCCGGGCATCCTGCACACGGGGACCCCGCACCATTATTGGGGCGCCGAGCCGGGCGAGACGGAAGAGGACTTTTCTCGGAGGCGTGCGGTCGAGCTCGAACAGCTGATCGTACGGGAGGGGCCGGAGACGATCGGCGCCTTCATTGGCGAGCCGGTGCTTGGTACGGGCGGTATAACACCGCCGCCGGCGGGCTATTGGCGCGAAGTTCAGGCTGTGCTGAGGCGTTACGACATCCTTCTGATCGCGGATGAGGTCATTTGTGGCTTTGGGCGAACCGGCGCTGACTTTGGCAGCACTCTGTACGGAATGGAGCCAGACCTGGTGACGGTCGCCAAAGGGTTGACGTCTGGGTACGTGCCACTCTCGGGAGCCATTGTTGGCGAGAGAGTTTATGCAGTGATGGAGGAAGCCGCGGATCGCATCGGGGCATTCTCACACGGCTACACCTATTCTGGCCATCCAATCGCGGCAGCCGCCGCCAACGCGGTCCTCGATATCGTCGAAAATGAAAGACTTAGCGACAGGGCGAGAGTCGTAGGCGCACACTTTCAGAAGCGGCTCAAGGAGCGATTTGCGCAGCTCGAAATCGTCGGTGAGGTGCGGGGTGTGGGGCTGCTTGGCGCGATCGAATTCGTGGCGGATCGGCAGTCAAAGCGGCGATTCGATGCGCAGCTCAAGGTGGGCGCCCGCATCTCCAAGGCTGCTCGTGATCGGGGGCTCATTGCACGAGCGATGCCACACGGCGACATTCTAGGGTTTGCTCCGCCTCTCGTCGTCTCCGAAGCGGAGATCGACGAGATCGTCGAGTTGGCCTATCGAGCGACGAAGCAAGTCATGGATGAGCTCGCCAAAGATGCTGCCATGGCTTGAGAGGTGGACTCTCGAACACGGGTGAATCGCATGCCGACGACTCGCATGAGCGGATCTGGCAGGCTTCTACGTCGCAGGAAGCTCTCCGCAAGGCCGCCGATCCGTCCGTAGCGGGTTTCGTCGTGGAGTTCTCCCTCGCCGACATCGACGCGGAATTGTTTGCGGGTAGCCAGACTTGCATGTGCCTCAACGGATAGTCGTTTCTCTGCGGCCGCGGAGACGCCTCGACATATCAGCAATCGAGAGCTCTAGCGTAGCGCCGCGCGTGAGAGAATGCTTGCCGAATGAGCCATTTGCGACGTTTGCTGCGATTTTCGACAAAAACGACCCGGGCTACCGCTGAGACCGGCAATGCCCGACCTGTGCTGTCGTAGCCCAAATCATTTTGCAGCCCAACGAATCGCCAACATCCGACCATTCTGAGTTTAACCGCAACAAAGGATCCAGACCGAGATGCCCGGCGACAGCCCCTCTCTTACCATTCTCCTCAACGACCCGGATGCCGACGTATATGCCCAACTCATAGCGAAGCGCTTCCCCCACGTCCGTGCGATTGAGGCGGCGAACCGCCGTAGCCTCGAAGAAAATATTGGCCAGGCGGATGCACTGTTGGCATCTCGCATTTCGCCTGAGCTGTTATGTCAAGCGAAGAATCTACGCTGGATCCAGTCCGCTGCGGCGGGAGTCGAGTCAATGCTCCCCATCCGCGATCAACTGATCGGCCGCATCGTTGTGACCAATGTGAGGGGCCTGCATGGTGAGGGCATCGCTGATTTTGTGATGGGCGGTGTCACAATGCTCCATTGGGACTTTATGCGATTTCTGCGTGAGCAATCGGAGCGCAAGTGGATCCCACGCCCTGTGGCTCCTCTAGCAGAGAAGACGCTCGGTGTCGTAGGGCTGGGTTCTATCGGTACGACTATTGCTCGTCGTGCCAAGGGCGCCGGCATGACTGTATTCGGCTTGAAGCGCGATACGTCAGTTCCGATCGACGTCGTCGACAGGCTGTTCTCCTTGGATGCGCTACACAATCTACTGCCGCTCTGTGATTTTGTGGTCCTCGCACTGCCGGCAACGCCGGATACGACCGGCCTTATAGGCGCACCTGAGATCGCACGCATGCGGTCCGACGCATTTCTCATCAATATCGGGCGGGGAAACGCAGTTGTCGAGGCAGAGCTCATAAAGGCCTTGCAGACAAATGCGATCGCTGGTGCGATGCTTGACGTGTTCGAGCAGGAGCCTTTGCCGCACAACAGCCCGTTATGGGACCTGCCAAACGTAATCGTGACGCCGCATGTGTCGGGGACACAGCCAAACTATACCGATCGAGTATTCCCCATATTGGCCGACAACATTGAGCGCTTGCTAAGCGGGCAGGCCTTGAAAAATGTTATAGACCTGCAACGTGGCTATTGAAATCGCAGTTCCGAATGGCGCCTTGGCGACGTGACGCTCACGCTCATGACCGGCTTCGGCCGCGCGGGACCTCTTCACACTTGAATGCGACTGGCCGGGCGCCAGCTGCGTACCCCGACACAAAGACCGGTTCGCAGACGCGGGTCATCGGCAAGGCGGACCGGCATCACCAGGAGAGTTCAGCTCGGCGAGTACTCGCGACTTCAACTCTCTCTGACATCGCCGGCGGCGAGCAGCGCGTCGATGTCGGCGTCGGTGTATTCCAAACACAGTAGGATAATTCGAGTAGACGGCGCCGTATTTCTGGGCGGGGGCAAGCGCATAGACTTTCTCGACCGCCGGTCGAACGGCATAGGGGGCGAGCTGTGGACCGAATGGCTGCTCGGGTGGTCAGGGTATCTCGAAATGGAGAAGCTGCCTCGGTCGGTTCCCGGCGCGGCATCCGCCGGGCGACAATTTTCAGAACGTATCGCATTGATGCTCCCGCAGATTGCCACGCCAGTATCTGGCGCATTCAATCTCGACAGCCATTCTTGTGCAGTGACCTGTCCGATCGCCGCGGCAAGGAACACCGACTTGTCCTGCGCCGGCGATCCCTTGCAAACCATCGACTCTCGCGAGCCGAGGCAAGTCGCTTACGAGGTCGTTCAACATGATGCTGTCGGCGACAGCTCGCCACGTAGGGGCGCGCCAGTGCGCTGAAGCCCTTGGCATCAGGACCGACGGGTTCGTCAAATGGCTGCCGCCCTGGAAAGTCGTAGCAATAGGGATCTGCAGCAGGCCCGAGAGTGCCGTCAGCGACCTCCTGGGTCGCCACACCCGGCCGATTTTCGACTTCTGGTACAACGCGGCCGCAACGCCCAGAGCCAAGCTATATGCACCCAAGGCGTCGATCGTCCCCAAGTGCGCGTGCCCTTCGGGAGTTTCCGATGAACCGCCAAACCTGAGCATGATTCCGCTCACTGCCCGGGCGATGTCGTCGTAGCCTAGGTCGTCGCGGCGCGAACCACGGGTGGGCCGCCAAAGCAATCGACCTGACAGAAGATCACGTTTGGATTGAGCGTCTCCAGGCTCTTCCTATCCAGCCCCCTGCGATTGACGTCTCGGTCGGTTGCGTTCCAGACGATGACGTCGACCGGTTTGAGAGCCTCTCGAAGACCTCACGGCCTCTTGGCGCGGTGATGTCAACCTGCGCCGACTGCTTTCCGGCATGTTGAACATCGCTATGAAGACGTTGAAGCCGGCATGATAATGGGACCGCACCGGGTCGATCTTGATCACCTCCGCGGCGAAGCGGGCCAGGTAGAATGCGGTGTGCCGATCGGCAATGATGTTGGCCATGTCGAGAACCCGTAAGCCGTCGAGCTATCCCGACAGTTCTTGGCCTATCCGGGGCGCTGATCGCTGCGCAGGGGGCGCCGAGAGTGCAGCGACGGCCTCGCCGGCCGCCACCCATCGGAGGGGCATCGGATTTAACATTGCTTCGCCGCTATCCTGCATCCAGCACACAGGTCCAGGCCGGGTCATCGGTCCAAATTCTGGCTCGGTCACCAACAGACCCGCAGACAAGGCGTGTTCATGATGCAGCCACTCTCCTAGGAAATTCTGTGGGGTGTCCGCAATGCGGTGTTCCCGGAAGATGTGTTCCCACTCCGCCGAAGGGCGGGTCAGGAACGCGGCCTTCATCCGCGCGATGATCTTGTCTGCAGTGGCGAGGCAATGGCCAGACGCTTAGAAGGTGATCCGATTTCCATTCGCGCGTGGGAAGGTAGGAATCGCCTTCTTGACCAACCTTTCGGCAACGAGGCCGTCGCAATCCCGAGACCCTGCAGGCAGCGCCTTGTATGAAGCTTGTGGCCGGGTAGGCTACGGAACATCCGCCCGTCCTTGCACCTGTAGCCACCGTTTCGATAGAAGGTATCCTGAAGGTCTGAATCCATCGGCAACTGCGGTTTGAGCCGCCGCGTGTACGCGAGCGCCTCCGTGACTGCTCAGATGAGCAGTACTTTGATGTGGTCGCCAACACCGCTGCGTTCCCTCGCCTGGAGGGCCAGCGCCGTGGCCGATGCGGCGATCACGGCACCATAGGCGGAGGCCAGGGGCAGCGCCGCAAAGTATCGGTTCAGTCCCATATCCGTTGAACACCCCGCGGACGGGCGACGACGGCCTCGAAGGCGCGCCCCTCGCGGCGGAGCGCATCATCCGGGGGATGTCAAACGCCATCCGGAACTGCCCCCTTTGCGTCATGAAGAACTGCCCCCACCATCGGCACTATGATCTCGGTTGAAGTTGTTTCCGCCGGTGACGGGCCGGAGGGAGGCGGAGCCGACCGGAGGGCCGTCACCGGCGGTCGGCGGCTTGATGAGACCGCTCTTGCGCTTGGCGCGGAGCCGATAACTGTCGCCGCGGATCGTCAGCACGTGGCTGTAGTGGAGGAGCCGGTCGAGGATCGCGGTGGCGACCACGGGATCGGCGAACACGGTGCCCCATTCGGCAACGCTGCGGTTCGAGGTAATCAGCATGGCGCCGGTTTCGTAGCGCCGGCTGACCAGCTGGAAGAACAGGTGCGCCGCATCAGGTTCGAGCGGCAGATAACCGAGCTCGTCGACGATCAGCAGCTTTGGCTTCGACAGGGCGAGTAGCTTCTCGTCCAGGCGTCTGTCGCCGTGCGCCTTGGCAAGACCCGCGACCAGCGTCGTCGCGGTTGTGAACTGCACCGTGTAACCGGCCAGGATCGCCTCTCGCCCGAGCGCGATCGACAGGTGCGTCTTACCGACGCCCGGCGGACCGAGCAGCAGCACATTCTCGCCGTTGGCGATCCAACGTGACGCGGCCAGGTCGCGGATCTGCTTCGGATCGATCGACGGCTGCGCCTCGAAGTCGAAGCCCGCGAGCTCCTTCACGGTCGGGAAGTGTGCAAGTTTTAGTGCCATCTCGATGCGGCGATGATCCTTGCGCGCAATCTCGCGCTCGCACAGCAGGATCAGTGTCTCACGCGCCGACAGGTTCGCGCGCGCCGCCTCGTCGAGCAGGCTGTCGAGCTGATCGCGGATCCCGGAGAGCTGCAGTCGCGCCAGCATGGCATCGAGCGGATCGGTCGTCGCTTCCATTATCTTCTTTGCCCGCGCCATCAGAAGCTTCCTCCAACCACGGCTTCGTATTCGGCAAGAGGGCGCAACAACGACGGCGGTGAGGACGGCGCCAGCACCGCCGCCGCGATCTCAGCCCGGCGGACCGCGCCGTTGTGACCGGCAACACCATCGAGGTGGGCGGTGTCGATGATCCGCAGCCGGCGACCCTTCGATTGCTTGTGGATCGCAACCTGGTGCAATCCATGGCGGATCCGCACCTCGCCAGCCGCAATCGTTACCGCCACGCGCTCGCCAATCAGGCGCCACGGCACCGAGTAGCTGTTCGTGTCGATCTCTACAGCGCAATCATTGCCGACGACGCGGGTCAGTTCACGCAATGATCCGAACGACGGTTGCCCGCTAAGTGGCTTCAACCGGTGTGCCTCGTCACGCGCAAAGCGAGCTATCGGCGCCTCCCCGGTCGTGCCGTGGATACGAACGTTCGCAACCTCGCGCTCCCACCTGTCGAGATGCGCCTCGAATGCTTCCCAGCTTGGGAAGGAATGGCCGGCCATCGCGTTCTTCTTCACGTAGCCGACGCCGTTCTCCGTCTTGCCCTTCGTGCGCGCCCGATATGGCGCGCAAGCGCGAGGACGGAAGCCCCAATGTTTTGCGAAGGCGATCAGCTTGTCGTTAAACTGAACCGACCGGCTCACCGCGTCATGGCGCACGACAAGCGCCCGAGGATTGTCCATCAGCACTTCCTCCGGCACACCGCTGAAGGTCGTGAATGTGCTCTCGAGCCCGGCGAACCAATGCTCCTGCCTCTCGGCCCGGAACGCACGCACATGCAGCCGCCGCGAATGCCCAAGCGTTGCCACGAACACGAATGCCTTGACTCTCGCCCCTCCGATCTCGACCAGACGCTCGCCGAAGTCGATCTGCAGCTGCCGGCCTGGCGGCGTCTCGAACCGCGTCGTCGCTAACGCCTCCGCCTTCAGCGCCTGGCGATAGGGCTGCACGGCGCGTTGCAGGGTCCGCCGGCTGACGGTCACGCCCTTCTCGGCCAACAGGTCCTGGCGCACCACGTCGGCATTGCCGCGATGCCGAATGAGCCTCTCGCGCAGCCAACCCTCAAGGCCGTCGAGACGCTTCGGCCGCTCAGGCGACTTGAACGGCTTCACCCCGCCCGCCGCCACGTAGTCCTTCACCGTGTGATGGCTGCAGCCCAGCTGCCGCGCAATTCGCTTCACACCCCACCCGCACGCCCTCAGGCGCAACATCTCCGCCACGTCATCCGGCGTCTTCATCACCTGCCCCCGTGGATCACTCCACGGCGAGCCTTCAGTGATTCGTTCCTGCTTCATTCACTCTCTCCTCAGCTATCCGAGGAGGGGGGCAATTCCTCGTGACGCTGAGGGGGCAGTTTTCCATGGCGCGCGACACGGGGGAGATTGTCTCTCATAGGTACACCAGGCGGTACATGTCGCAATCGAGGTCAATCAAGGCTTTCGCGCGACTTTGGAGATCTTGGACCCTTCGGGAATGAAATACCGTTTCCAGGATATGTCCCCAGGGTCCCGACCTTGACCTTCACGGACCTCATGTTCCTGGACGTGGGCGGATTAACTTTGAACTCATCCGCTCTGTGGACACGCTCCCAGTTCAATTATCGCCGTTATTCCGCACCAGGAGATTGCCTTTGTTGGCGATCCCATGTGCGAAGCGGGTTACCATCGTTCCTGGATACCGATACCTACGGTTGGATTGGGCCGTTGGAGTGATTGAAGCGCTGGACGTCCGATACATTGTACCGGGACACGGGAATGTGTGCGGCACCGCCGAAGTCAAACACTTCCGTCAGCAGATGGAGGATCATGTTGGCCAGGTCGAGCGTCGGGTTGACGCAGGGCAAAGCAAAGAGTTCGTCATGACAGAAGTCAAATACGAGGATAATATTCATACCGCGGTCAGCGGCTGGACCTCCTTTCCCGAACATATGATCAAGAGCTGCATGATGCGCGGCATCAGCCGCTTTTACGATGACGTGCTCAATAGACGATCCGATCCTCACCCAACCGATCCGACGATGGGGCTGACTTTGACGCTTGCCAGAACTTCCGGGATGCCACCTAGAAATACAACAGAGCCTGCAGTGGAAGGTCGCCGCGATTCCATCGCACGATCCTTTTCCTGCGATATTCGGTGAACGCAAGAGAAAAACTGCGCGTAACGTGCTTCGATCTGCATTAGGATCCTGAGGATGACCTCGCAAACTCTACCCTCACTGGGCATTCTTCACCTCGAGCGCGGCCTAGTGCCCGGCGCAACACCACCAACGCCCGCGCCTGGCGCGGTATTGCATCCGAGAACCTTTGATTTCCCGGTAATCTGGGAAACCGTTGCCGGAGCCTGGGTGGAGAACGTCGTTCGCGGAGATCCAGCGTTGGAGCCGGCATTCGTTGCAGCAGCTCAGCGCTTAGCCGAGCGCGGCGCTGTCGCGATAAGCTCAACGTGTGGCTTCTCTATCCGGCATCAGTCCGCAGTGGCTGCGTCTGTGACGGTGCCCGTAGTCATGTCGAGCTTGCTCCTGCTACCGTCACTGCTCCGGCAGTTACCGCGCTCGGCGAAGATTGCCGTTCTAACTTACGACTCGACACATTGCGGCGAAGATCTGCTCGGACTGGAAGATCCGAATGAACGCGCGAGGGTCGTGATTGGCGGCATCGAGGGCGGTAAGTTCTGGCATGACGAATTGAAGAATCCTCCTCCGCCTACGGATGTCGCCGCAATTGAAACCGATGTCATGGTCTGCATCCAACGGCTGCGGAGCGCCCATCCAAAAATATCGACAATCCTGTTCGAATGCGCAGCATTCCCGACCGTTGCGGCCTACGTTCGCCGTACGGCGAAGCTACCCGTCTACGACATCACTGACCTTTGCCGCATCACAATGGCCTCCACCGGCTGGACGGCGGGATAGCTCACGGGGTTCGCCTGGTCACTTAGAGGTGCATCAAAGCGAGATGCCCATCGTCTTCAAGCGTCCGCTTGCTCAAAACGGGTGCTGCGGCCCTCGCTTTGTCTGGTCGTGCTCACCCGCCCTCCGATGATTGAACAATCAAGAGCGCGACGCCGGATCGGCATCGCCCACACTCATCTTGCGAACATTCGCGCAAGCGTCCGCTTAGAATAGAGTTTGGAATCAGGTTCTAGGGCGATGCGAGCATCACCTCTCATGCTGCCAACGCGCACGGTCTGACTTTTTAAGTGATCCCATAGAAACGACGAGGGACTACTCCCCTGACGAAGAATTCGACCATGGAGGTGTAATCAAAGACGGGCACGCCGGTCGCTCTCTGGACCGCCGCAGCGTAGGGCGGAAGCTCAGAACACTCGAGCAAAAACACACCTATATCTGGTCGCTTAGCTTGCAAATCCAGAGCAGCTTGAACTGTTTCGGCCTCGACGGCATCGACGTCCATGTTAGCTGTCGCGTTCAGAATAACAGATGCAAATGACGGTGATTTTTCGAGCCCGACGATCGAGACGCGCCTGCAATCAGGTAAAATGCCGGCCGCTTCCAGCAGATCCGGAGTAAAGGGCGCCTTGGCCGTAATAATCCCGACTGATTTAGTCGGCGGAAGCATCCGCTCCAAGAAAGGTGCTAGAACAAGCGGGGACAGGCAAACAGGAATGTCCACCGCCGCTCGCACCGCTTCCTGGTACCGGACCATGAATCCACAGTTTGCGGTGATAAAGCTCGCGCCCTCGCGTGCAAGCTCAACCGCAGCCTTCACAGCGATAGACTCTGTCGCGGCGTTGTTGGGGACTTGAAGCATCGGGAAGGTAAGGCCCAGCATCGGCTTATAACGAACGGGGACACTCCACGTGCTCGCGTTGTTCACGCTTCCAGGAGGGTAAAAGCGATCAAAAGGGTCGTCTGTCGAGGCGCGCTGAACCATCAAGATACCCACCGGTGCGCCGTAAAACTGCAGATTGCGTTTTGGCGACGATGTCCGAACCGCCCCTCTATGGGAG